>JALXCB010000054.1 GCA_026991225.1 Anaerolineae bacterium
GCGGCAATCCATCATGGATTTCATCCGCTACTACAATCAAACCGCTCGTCCAATCCGTTGGTCTTATACGGTTGAAAAACTGGAGCATAAACTCGGAAGCTATTTGTGAAACGCTGTACTTAGCCCGCAGGTTCACCTGCGGGTGGCCGCATGGCCTTTAGAACAGCGTCATATTCGCATGGAAGTCGAGCCAAAAACCTGGTTTTCATTTTGCTTCCAGTTTAGGTGCCCGTCCCCAGAAACCTGACAGGTTCCCAAGCAAGCTGGCGCAAAGGCTAATTCTGCGGGATAAAAGGGGCTCCGTCTAGGCCAACGAAACACAGCCTCAGGAACCTGTCAGGTTGGCGCTACGCTTCGGGCGGAGGAGGCGGCGCAATAGGCTCGTCCTCGCCCGCGGCTTCCGATTCGCCCGCGGCGGCCTGAGGCGCATCGCCATTGGTCGAGGGCTCCGAGGGCGTCACCTCCGAGGACGTGACGCCCTCCACCATGACCTCGGGCCCGGCGTCCGCCTCCTGCTCGGGGGCAGGTTCGGGCTCGGGCTGAGCTTGCGCCGCGGCCTGGGCCTGTTGATGCATGTACATGTACTCGCCAATCTTCTGCGAGGATTTCACCAGCAGGTCGGTGGCCTGCTGCAAGGCGTCGGGGTCTTCGCCCTGGGCTACCTGCTCCACCTGGGCGATGATCTCGTTCAACTGGCTGACGATATCCGCGGGCAGGGCGTCGCCCGCCTCTTGCATGGCCTTGCGAGTCTGGAAGATGACTGCATCCGCGCGGTTGCGCTCGCTGATGAGCTTGCGGCGGCGTTCATCCTCGGCCTTGTGGGCCTCGGCTTCGGCCACCATGCGCTGGATTTCCTCCTCGCTCAGGCCCGAACTGGCCACGATCTTGATGGACTGGCTGCGGCCCGTGGCCTTGTCCATCGCACTCACGTGAAGGATGCCGTTGGCGTCGATGTCGAAGGTGACTTCGATTTGGGGCACGCCGCGGGGCGCGGGCGGGATGCCGTCCAGGATGAAGCGGCCCAGGATCTTATTGTCCTGGATGAGGGGGCGTTCGCCCTGGGCGATGACGATCTCCACCTGGCGCTGGTTGTCGGCCGCGGTGGTGAAGAGCTGGGTCTTTTTGGTAGGGATGGTGGTGTTGCGCTCGATCATGGGCGTGGCCACGCCGCCCAGGGTCTCGATGGAGAGGGTAAGGGGCGTCACGTCCAGCAGGACGATATCTTTGACGTCGCCGCCCAGCACGCCCGCCTGGATGGCCGCGCCGACAGCCACGACCTCGTCCGGGTTCACGCCCTTGTGAGGTTCTTTGCCGAAGAAGTCCCGCACCGCGTTCTGCACCGCGGGCATGCGGGTCATGCCGCCCACCAGCAGGATGTCGTCGATATCCGCGGGGGTCAGGCCCGCGTCCTCCAGGGCCTGCTGGATGGGCCCCAGGGTGCGCTCGATGAGGTCTTCGGTGAGCTGTTCCAGCTTGGCTCGGGTGAGGGTGACGATGAGATGCTTGGGGCCGGAGGCGTCGGCGGTGATATAGGGCAGGTTGATCTCGGTCTCCAGCATGGTGGAGAGCTCGATCTTGGCCTTTTCCGCGGCCTCCTTCAGTCGTTGCAGCGCGGTGCGGTCCTGGCGCAGGTCGATGCCGTGCTCCACCTGGAAGATGTCGGCCACCCAGTTGATGATGCGGCGGTCGAAGTCATCGCCGCCCAGGAAGGTGTCGCCGCTGGTGCTGAGGACCTCGAACACCCCCTCGCTGATGTCGAGGATGGAGATGTCGAAGGTGCCGCCGCCCAGGTCGTAGACCGCGACCTTCATCTCCTGGTCGGTCTTGTCCAGCCCGTAGGCCAGGGCTGAGGCGGTGGGTTCGTTGATGATGCGCAGCACCTCCAGACCGGCGATGCGGCCCGCGTCCTTGGTGGCCTGACGCTGAGCGTCGTCGAAATAGGCGGGCACGGTGATGACGGCCTGGGTCACGGGCTCGCCCAGATAGGCCTCCGCATCCGCCTTGATCTTCTGCAAGACCATGGCGGAGATCTCGGGCGGGGAGTATTCCCGGCCATCCATGATCACCCGCACGTCGCCGTTGGGCGCTTCTGTCACCCGGTAGGAGACGTGTTTGACCGCCTCCTGCACCACCGGGTCGTCGAATTTGCGCCCCATGAAGCGTTTGACCGAGAAGATAGTGTTTTCGGCGTTGGTGATGGCCTGGCGGCGGGCGATCTGCCCCACCAGGCGCTCGCCGGTCTTGGGGTTCACGGCCACCACCGAGGGCACGAGACGCCCGCCTTCGGCGGAGGTGATAACGGTGGGTTCGCCGCCTTCCATGACGGCGCATACCGAGTTGGTGGTTCCGAGGTCGATACCGATGATTTTGGGCATTGGGTTCTGTTCCGTGATACGTAAAATGTAGGAGTAGGATCAGGATTTTAGGATTGAGAAGCGCCGAGCCAACGTTGGGCGGGGCGGCAACGGGCGTGATCCGTAATGCGTAATCCATGAGATCATTACGCATCACGCATTACGGATTACGAAATCGACTTTCCGTGCCGCCCTGGCCGCGAGTCATTTTCACCGTATCAGCGAGGCGTTGATCGGGTTAACTGCTTTCGTTACGAAGAAAGCGCTGGCAGGGTTTCATGGAGCCGCTTGGCCGCACGACCGCACGACTGCACGACCGAACGACTGCACGACTGCACGACCGCACGACCGCACGACTGCACGACTGCACGACTGAACGACTGCACGACTGAACGACCGCGCGACTACTCCGCCACGCTGACCAGGCTGGCGCGGATGACTTTGTCCTTGAGTTTGTAGCCCTTGCGGTATTCCTGGACGATGTGCCCGCTTTCCACCTCGTCGCTGGGAGCCATGGTCACGGCTTCATGCACCTCGGGGTTGAACTCGCCCGACGCGTCAATGGCCTCCAGCCCCTGGTTCTCCAGGATCTTCTGGAGCTTGCGATAGATGAGCTCGAAGCCTTCGATCCAGGCCGCGTGGGCCTCCCGATCCTCCTCGGGGATGGCCTCGAAGGCCCGTTCGAAGTCATCCAGCACGGGCAGCAGCTCCAGGATGAGGCTTTCGTTGGCCAGGGCGATGCGCTCCGCCACCTCGCGCTCCTTGCGACGGCGGAAGTTCTGGAGCTCGGCCTGAGCTCGCAGCGCGTGATCCCGGGCCTCATCCGCGGCCTTACGGGCTTCTTTCAGCTCCTCGATGAGCGCGGTCATCTCCGGGCTTGGTTCGCCAGCCCCTTCGGCTTCCTCCGCCGCGGTCGCCGCCTCAGTAACGACCTTCTCGACGGTTTCGGCCGCCTCTTCCGCGGCCTCCATTTCTTCGATCACGTCTGCTTCGGCCTCGGCCTGCATCTCGACGCCCTCTTCTTCGGGGACGATTTCACCCTCGATGGCTTCGGGCGTTTCGAGTTGTTCAGGGGTTTGGGCTTTGGAGGTGGTTTGGTCTTTGTTGGTCATGGTTGGGATCAGGGTTGGGAGGATTAGGATTGAGATGAATCCGTTATAATCGGATGATTTTTGTCGGGCTTTGGTTTCATTGTAAGCTGTGGATGTGGAAAACCGAAAGATGCAGCCCCTCCCCACTCATCGCCCATGAGCATCGCGGCCCGATGCCAGGGGCAGCAATGCCAGGCCCAGGGCGATGACCAGGGGCATCCCCTGCACCCACAGGTTGTCGAACTGGTTGTGGACGGAGAGATGAACCCACATGCCGGTCACGCCGATGGCGATAGCTTTGTTCAGGCCCGAACGCTGCAAACTGGCCCGAAACGCGGTCCACAGGCTTCCCAGCCACAGCCACAGATAGCCCAGTGCGCCCAGGACGCCCGCCACGGCCGCGAAGTGAAACAGGACATTGTGCGCGTGGCCCAGGGGCGCTTTCCAGATGCCGATGGCGTAGTCGGGATAGGCCACGTCCCAGTTGCCCACGCCCACGCCCAGCCAGAAGTGGTCCGCGAACATCTCCCACGCGGCCTGCCAGTGGGCCACCCGCTCCAGGATAGCGAGATTCGCATCGGTGACAGGCACGCCCCGCACGTCCCACGTGCCGAACAGGCGGGCTGCATCCGCGAAGCGGGCGGTGATGCCCGCGGGCAACACGGGCCACAGCATCACCAGGCCCGCGGCCAGAGCCAGCAGCAGGCCCAGCCCCCAGACCGAACCCAGGGCCAGCACCGTGGCCGTCGAGGCCATAACCCCCAGCCACGCCCCCCGCGACCAGCTCACGATGATCCCCACCCCAATCACCGCCGTCATCCCCCAAATAAACAGGGCCATCGCTGTTCGCACCCATCCCCGCTTCATCCACTGAACACTGATTACTGAATACTGATTACTGAATACCGCCCCAAGCGCCCACAAACTCAAACTCACCCCTACCGGCAACAACAACCCCAGATAGCCTGCATACGGATTGGGCTGTCCGAAAGTCCCATAGGCCCGCAAAAATCGCCCCAGCAGATAGGCTTCGGGGCCGATGCGGAACACGAACTGGCGGATGCCGATAAGGGCTTCCAGACTGCCCGCGGCCAGCAAGGTCAGCAGCAGGGGGAGGCGGTGTTTGGGCGTGAGAAGCTGTGCGCCCAGCCAGTAGACCACCGCCACCTCGGCCCACTTCACCAGCTCGGGCAGGGCCGCGGTCAGGCTGCGGGCGGCCAGGGTGGAGTAGAGCAGAATGGTCAGGAAGGGGAGGATGAGCCAGAGCAGGGGCGCGGGACGACGTCGCTGGAACCCGGCGGTGAAACGCAGGAACCAGGCGAAGAAAGCGGCTCCCACCAGCAGGTCGGTGGGGCCGATGGATGCCGGGCCCAGGGGGACGCGGGTCACCGCGCTGAAAGGGATGACCAGAGCCAGGGCGTAGAGGCCCAGCACGGGCCAGCGCAGCAACGCCAGCGCAAATCCCAACCCTGCCAGCAGAGCGACGCCCAGCTTCAGAGGCAGAAAAGCCAGCAGCGCGGCCAGCGCCAGCATGATAAGCGCATAGGCCGCGTATTCCCGCCAGGGCGCGGGGTGCGTGGAGGGTGAGGAGAGCATGGGGCGGTCAGTCATCAGTCATCAGTGAACAGTAATCAGTCCAACGCAATGCTATTTTCGCCGCAGCATCAGCGCCTCCGTCTTTTCGGCCATGCGTTGGGCGGTGAACTCGCTCCGGGCGACTTCCTGGCCCGCGCGGCCGATGCGTTCCCGCAACGCCGGGTCTTCCAGCAGCATCCGCACCCGCTGGGTCAGGGCCACCTGGTCGCCCACGGGCACGATGAATCCCGTCTCGCCATCCCGGATCATGTCTTCCGCGCCTGCGGCGTCGGTGCGCACGACGGGCACGCCCATCTGCATGGCCTCAATAGCCACCAGGCCCAGGCCTTCGTTGTCCGACGGAAAGACGAACGCGTCTATGGCCGCGAAGACCTCGGACACGTTCTCCACCCAGCCCAGGAATACCATGCGTCCGGTCTCTTCCAGGGGCTGGGCCAGCTCGTGCAGACGGCGCTCGTAGCTGGCGGGCGCGCCTTGGGGCCGATGCCCGGCGATGAGGAATCGGGCCTGGGGGAAGCTGTCCGCCAGGGTCAGGGCCGTGCGGATGAACATATCGTGGCGTTTGTTGGGGGCTAAAGAGCCCACCGCGCCTACGACCAGCGCGTCCTCAGGCCAGCCCAGGCGGGCTTTCAGGGCCTCGCCCGACGCGTGGGGATCGATGCGGTCTGCGGGCAGACCATCGTGGATGACCACGGCTTTGGGCGGGGAGCCCAGCCCTGCTTCCACGGCTTGCGAGATGCAGATCACCCATTCGGCGAAGGCGTAGGCCGCGCGCTCGTTCATGCCCATGCGTCGTTCCCGCCGCAGATGCCACCACATGGGGACGCCTGCCAGCTTCGCCGCGGGCCCGGCCAGCACCGCGGCTCGGGTGCTGTTGGCGTGGATGCCGATGGCGTTTCGCTCGCGGGCCAGGCGGGCCAGGTCGCGTATGTGAAAGGCAAGTGCGGGCGCGGCCAGGGCCTTTTGCACCTTGCCCATGCCGCCCTTTTTGCTCTCCATCCGCCGCCAAATGCCGGGCGCAGGCAGGATCACCGTCTCGATGCCCGCTTCCCGGGCCCGCTGGGGCAAAATCCCGTCGCCCGGAGCCACGAACACAGGATGGATGCGCTCCAGATGGGTCATCAACCATACCAACACCCGCGCCGCACCGTAGAAGCGGTAGTAGTTGGATTCGTAGAAGAGAACGGTAGGCTTTTCGGGCATGGGGGAGGGAATGGCCAATGGCTAATTGTCAGTGGTCAATTGCTAATTGCCAATGACGTGGATAAAGGAGTGTGGATCGGGGAACAGGAGAGGTTTTGGATGGGTGCGTTTCAATTTGGGGGCAAAAAATCATCGTCGATTCGTCGCCAAGCACTGGCCGAGTAAACTCGGGCTTTTTGGGCGCTTCGCGCCAGTGGTCGACCTTCGTCGACCTGTTGCATACGGTGAAAATGGACGGCGGAGGCCGTCCACTGGCCGCAGGCCTGAAGCGCCCGACTTGAGTCGGCTAGTGCGCCCCATTTTTGAAACGCACCCGTTTTGGATGGAGCGTTTGGCAAGAGGACGGCGATAGGGTAAAATAGGCGTATGGAGGATGCTGATGACAATCGTCGTAAAAAGTGCAAAAGAGAATGAAATCTCTTTGCCCCAATGGTTGATGGAACGCCTGGATTTGAAAGAAGGCGAGGCTGTCAAGACCGTTATCGAAGGTGATTCTTTGCGTCTGACGCCTGTGGATCGTTTTTTGGCCTTGCGAGGCGCTTTACGGGACGATGAAGGCTTTGACGCTGCATTAGAAGAACTTGATCAAGTCTGGCGAGCATGGCAGCTTCCCGATATTGCTTAGACACCGGCGTTTTGATCGATTTTCTCAAAGGGAGAGAGCCGGGAGCTTCTGCCGTTGAGAAGATCGTCAAGGAAAGCGCTTGTTTTGTCGCTTCTGTGACGGTATATGAATTATTGTTTGGGGTGGCCCGGGCGCAACGAGAAATCGGGGAAAGCGCCCTGTTGGGAGTGATGACCATTTTGCCATTGGATGGTCGAACTGCTGCGCGGGCTGCATCACTCCATGTCGAATTGATTCGTCGCAATCAGGACATTGGCGTGAAAGACGTGTTCATTGCGGCCAGTTGTTTGGAGCATGATTTGCCTCTGGTTACCAAGAATATCAAGCATTTTCGACGGATTCCGGGGCTGAAGGCGCTGACGCCGGAAATGGCGCTTTCTTCCTAACCCGAAAAGAGTTGCGCAGAGGGAAACTGATCAATGAATCTCTGTAAGCTTTGTGAAGCTCCAAATCAGCTCTGTGGGCTCTGTGTAACACTGATAAGGTGTTAATTCAGGGTAGGACTTTGCCGGGGTTGAGGATGCCGCGGGGGTCCAGGGTCTGTTTGAGTTGGCGCATGACTTCGATGGCGGGACCGTGTTCTTTGGTCATGAATTTGCGTTTGCCCAGGCCCACGCCGTGCTCGCCCGTGCAGGTGCCCTCCAGCTCCAATGCCAGACTCACGAACGCGTCGTTGAAGGCTAACGCCCGGTCGCGGGCCGCCGTGTCGTCGGGCGGGTAGAAGACGATGGTGTGGATGTTGCCGTCCCCCGCGTGGCCCAGCAGGCTGCCTACGACGCCCATCACCTCCATCAGCGCGGCGGTGCGGGCGATGAGTTCGGGGTAATGGGAGATGGGCACGGCCGCATCGCCCACCAGGAATTTCTGGCCCGCGAAGTAGCGCACGTGGGCTTCGAAGAGATGGTGCCGCGCGTGCCAGATGCGGGCCCGTTCCTGACGACTGACGCCGGTCTCGAACCCTTCCGCGCCATGCTCCTGGCAGATGTCTCGCACCAGTTCCAGGCTGTCGCGCAGCGCGGCCTTGTGACCGGACGCGAATTCCATGAACAGAGCGGGCTGTTCGGGGAAGTGGGGGATGTCGGGGTCGGTGTTGAGGATGCGCATGGCCGTAGCGTCCAGCAGCTCCAACGCGGTGGGTTCCAGGCCCGAGCCGATGATGTCGAACACGGCCGCGGCCGCGTCGGCCACCGTGGGGAAGCGGGCCACGGCCGCGCTGATGTGGGCGGGGATGGGCGCGAGTTTGAGGGTGGCTTCGGTGACCACGCCCAGGGTGCCCTCGGAGCCGACGAAGAGATGGGTGAGATCATAGCCCGCGCTTTGCTTCACCGAACGGGAGCCGGTGCGGATGACCCGGCCATCGGCCAGGACGACCTCCAGGGCCAGGACGTTGTCCCGGGTGGCGCCGTATTTCACGGTGCGGATGCCCGCGGCGTTGTTCGCGATCATACCACCGATGCTGGCATTGGCGCCGGGGTCGGGCGCGAAGAAGAGGCCGTAGCGGGCCAGGATTTTGTTCATGTCCTTGTAGAGCACGCCCGGCTGCACCGTCACCTGGAAATCCCGCTCGTGGATGGCGAGGATTTGGTCCATGCGGCTGAAGTCCATGACCAGCCCGCCCTGGACGGGGATGGGGTTGCCCTCGATGCTGGT
The DNA here is from genome assembly GCA_026991225.1 of Anaerolineae bacterium. GTDB lineage: Bacteria > Chloroflexota > Anaerolineae > J102 > J102 > M2005. Next base: position 8,520 of record JALXCB010000054.1, read on the forward strand.
ACCCGCGCCCCAAGGCGTGACGGGCACGCGTGCGTCGTGGGCCAGGCGCAGGGTCTGGCTCACCTCCTCGGTGGTCAGGGGCCAGACCACCACGTCGGGCGGATGGGGGTCGTGGGCGGACTGATCACGGGCGTGCTGTTCCCGCACGGCCTGGCTGAGGCCGATGCGGTCGGGGGGGTAAAGGGTTTGCAGATGGGTGAGGAAGTCGGTTGGCAGGGACATGGGGCTGCAAGCAAGAAGTATTCGGTGTTCAGTAATCAGTAATCAGAGCCGTTCGGCATTGGGCTTTGTTGCCACAGCAGGCGACACGAGTAGCGGCTCGCCGATACCGATGAAAAGGCCTCGCGGACAAGTTGACGCGGGGAGCCAAGTACGTAATGCGTCATGCGTGATGCGTAACGACCTCACGGATTACGCATGACGCATCACGCCGTTGTCGCCTCGCCCAACCTTGGCTTTGCGAACCTTCAGCAACCAGCGATTATTCTATTTTCATAGCAAGCTCTGACTCAGACCGCCGTCGATCTGGAGGGCGATGCCGTTGAGATAGCTGGCCCGGCCCGAGGCCAGGAACGCGACCACGGCCGCGAATTCGTCGGGGCGGCCCATGCGGCGGGCGGGGATGGCCGCGGTGATGCCCGCTTCCACCTGTTCGGGCGTGGTCCCGCGCGTCTCGGCCAGCCTTTCCAACAGCTCGCTCACCCGGGCGGTGCGGGTCCAGCCGGGCAGCACTGCGTTGAAGGTGACGCCCGTGTGGCCCAGTTCGTTGGCCAGGGTTTTGATGTAGCCGATGACGCCCGCCCGTGTGGCGTTGGAGAGGACGAGGTTGTTCAGGGGCTGTTTCGCTGAGATGGAGGTGATGGCGATGACCCGGCCCTGATCCGACTGCTTGAGGAAGGGCAGGGCTTCGGACACCATGCGTACGGTAGAGAGCAGGTTGAGTTCGATGGCGGCCTGCCAGGCCGCGTCGTCGAAGGATTCGACCGGGCCCGAGGGCGGGCCGCCTGCGTTGGTGACCAGAATATCCAGCCGCCCGCCGTAGTGCATGACCGCGGTCTGGATGAAGTGACGACAGCCTTCCAGGGTGGTGAGGTCGGCGACGATGGGCAGCACGTCGCCGCCGGTGGCTTTGCGCAGCTCGTCGGCCGCAGCCTCGATGCGGGCCTGATCCCGGCTGCAGATGGCGACATGCGCGCCTTCTTTCAACAGCTCCAGGGCGACGGCCTTGCCCAGGCCCTTGCTGGCCGCGGCCACCGCGGCGATGCGTCCTTGCAATTGTAAATCCATAGGTCCTCCTGAATCCAGAGCGTCATTGTCATCGTGGGTGTCATTCTATCCCAAAACCAGTGGGGATCAAACTTGCAAGGCCTTGCCGACCTTAATTCCACATGTCATTTTCTGGGAGCGGCGTTAACGGCAGGCTGGGAAGGCCGCGTGTCAGGCTTTCCAACAGTTGGTGCACGCGTTGTCGCGTTTCCAGCGTCAGTTCATTTCGCCAACAAAAGACGTCGGAAAATTGTTGATCATCCCATGTATATACGTGAAAGTTGGCGGGGTCACAATTGGCCATTTTCTCCTCGCGCCATCCCGCCTGGGTGATTCGCCCGAATGTGCTCTCCACCCGGGCGATTTCTTCTTCTGAGAGGAAGCGTGTGGGATACTTGAGTTGCAGGGTTCTGGTTATTTGGGTGCAGTAAATCCTCTCGCTATCACAAATTTCCTTCTCCCATTCCAGGAAGTAGGCTATCGAAAACTTCATTTGATTATCTGGCGTGCGATGAATGTGTGCGTTTTCGATTCCTGGTTTCGGCACGTAGCCAAACAGTGATGTGTACCCCGTCTCCAAGGTGAAATCATGGAACTCACTGAAATCGAAGGTTTCTTCCGGGTAAGGAATCACGGTGTTCCCGTTCGCACATGATGCTATCAGCAGCGAGAAAACAAGTGCAAAAAGCCATCGTTTCATGAATCTGTCATTGGAGCGTTTGAGTCATACCTTTTTCAAATACTTTGCTGGTATGATTATAGTACGAATGTTGTTCTATGAAAATATGGCTCTCAAGGAGGTCCATCATGCCCGAGAAAGTCATCACTCTCGCTGAATATCTGGACAGCATGACCGTGCCCGGCGAATTATACGAGAAATTGGAAGACAACGCCGTGCGTTGCTACGCCTGTGGCATGCGCTGCAAGATCAAGGATGGTCGCCGCGGCGTGTGTAAAGTGCGCTTCAACAAGGGCGGCGTGCTCTATGTGCCCTTCGGCTACGCCGCGGGCATCCAGGCCGATCCCATCGAGAAAAAGCCCTTCTTCCATGTGCTGCCGGGCGCAGACGCACTCACCTTTGGCATGTTGGGCTGCGACATGCACTGCGATTACTGCCAGAACTGGCTCACCTCCCAGGCCCTGCGCGATCCCGCCGCGGGCACGCTGCCCACGCCCATCACAGCGGAAGAGATGGTGCGCCTGGCTCTGAAATCGGGCGCGAAGGCCGTGGTCAGCTCCTACAACGAGCCCCTCATCACCAGCGAATGGGCCGTGGCCGTGTTCAAGGAGGCCCGCAAGCACGATCTCATCTGCGGCTATGTCTCCAACGGCAACGCCACGCCCGAAGTTCTGGACTATCTCCGGCCCTGGGCGCAGATATACAAGATCGACCTCAAGACCATGGATGATAAGAAATACCGCCAGCTCGGCGCGCCCCTGAAAAACATCCTGGACGGCATCAAGATGGTGTATGAGCGCGGTTTCTGGCTGGAGATCGTCACCCTGCTTGTGCCCAACTTCAACGACTCCGAGGCGGAGATCCGCGAAGCGGCCGAGTTCATCGCCTCTATCTCGCCCGATATCCCCTGGCACATCACCGCCTTCCATCCCGACTACAAGATGACCGACCGCGGTCCCACCCGGGCCCGCAAGCTGCTGCGCGCGGCCGAGATCGGCAAAGAGGCTGGGTTGCACTTCGTTTATCTGGGCAACCTGCCCGGCCAGGTGGCCGAGTTCGAGAACACCTACTGCCCGCATTGCGGCGAACTGCTGGTCGAACGCCGCGGGTATCTCATCACCGACTACCGCATCACCGACGAGGGTGCGTGCCCCAAGTGCGGCGCTGAGATTCCGGGCGTGTGGCACAAGCACGCGTCGGACGCGCCCGTGGCCGGGCGTCATACGCCCAGGCACGCCCGGCGGCCGCGTGTGGTCAGATAGGATCGAGGGTTGGGATCAGGATTGGAAACCGCGCGTTGCCTGAATCCTGATCCTAATCCTAATCCTGAGTCTTCCCCGCAATCGGGCGCAGCGCCTCGAACGCCTTCTCCCACACCCGTCAGGTCATGCTCCGACCATCGAAAATGGCGTCGTTCATCATGTGGGGTTATCTTCTTGTTGCGAGGCGATGCTGACGCGTTGTCGCCAGCGATGAACGCGCTGAGACCAGGTCGGGCCGCGGGTGCGCATCAATTGGGCTTGTTCTTCGGTGAAGGGAATGGGGAAAGGATTCTGGTCGAGGATTTTGGCGTGGGCGTATTGAAAAAGGATTTTGAGGGTGGCCAGCGTGGGCGCGGCCAGGAAGATACCCAAAACGCCCGCGAAGCTGGCTCCAATGACCACCCCCACCAGCACAATCAAGGGATGAAGCTCCAGGGCGCTGCCCATGATGCGAGGCACGATCAACGCGTTCTCCAATTGCTGAATGAGCACGTACGCGCCCAGCGTGATCAAAGCGAAGGTGACATTATTGACGGGCAGGATGGAGGAGCCCTGAGCCAGGGCCAGGATGACCGCGGGCACAGCCGCGATGATAGGCCCGATGGTGGGCACCGCCTCCATGACGCCGGCGATAATGGCCAGAGCCAGGGCGCTGGGCAGGCCAATGGCCAGGCCCACGATCAGCGTCATCGCGCCGATGACCAGCGAGAGCATCAATTGGCCCCGGAAGAAGGAGTGCCAGACCCGATTGATCCGGTGACCAAGCTCCGTCATCTCGGGCAGATAATCCGGTTTGACCAGGGACTTGGCCCAGGGCTTCAGCTTGTAGCCATCGACTGTGATATAGAAGGTGTAGAAAAAGAGCAGGAAAATGGAAAAGGCGAAGGACACCGTGCGCGCCACCAACGAAGTGAGAAAACCGGAAAGACTGCCAATGAGGCCCGAGGTGGCGGATATCACCTGCTTCAGATAATTCAAGACTTCATCCATGGTTGGCACATAGACCCCGCCTTCCCCGCCCTGGGCAAGAATGAGCCGGGCGATATCCTGGATGACGCGACTCAAATCCACATGAAATCCCCACAGATTAAAACCCCGTGATTCGGCCATCCAGGTGTTCAATGAATCGAGACCGCGCAGACTGGCGGCCACCAAATCCACGGAAAGTTGCAGGAACTGGTTGAGTAGGAGGGGGAAGAGAATGGCCGGGATCACAAAGAGGATGCCCACGGCGACAAATAGGGCGATGATCGCGGCCAAGGCCCGGGGCATGCCATGGTCATCCAACCAGTTGACCAGGGGCTGAAGCAGATAGGCCAGCAACGCCGCGACCACCAGCCAGGCCAGGGCCGAACGAGCGTAATAAATCAGCCCCAATCCCACGGCGACGATGGCCAGAATGGCCCAACGTTTGGTGTCGACAGACCAGCGGGGGGGAGTAGATGGCGACGCGTTCATGGCGGAGGGACGTTCACGGATAAAAGTGCAACGGTGGGGCGTCCGCGGTGGGGGAGTGAAGAAGATGGAGCCGAATACTCTGTGGACTCGTAGACCAGGAAAACCAGGTGAAAAGCGATTTCCTCCCGGTTTCCTGGTCTACCGGGTTTCTGGTCTACCGGGTTTCTGGTTTCCCTGGTTGCCAACGCGATTTCCCAACGCCGGCCGATAATGATTCGTAATGGGCAGACGGCGATCCTTGCCAAAGGCCCGCACGGTGATCTTCACGCCCGGCGCGGCCTGCCGCCGTTTGTATTCGTTGCGATCCACCATGCGGATGATGCGGGCCACCAGGGCCGGGTCGAATCCCCGGGCCACGATCTCCTCCGGGCCCATATCCTGCTCGATATACATTTCCAGGATGGGATCGAGGATATCGTACGGAGGCAGGCTGTCGGTGTCCAGTTGATTGGGGCGCAGTTCGGCGCTGGGGGGCTTGATGATGATATGCTCGGGAATGAGATCGCGTCCGGCCTGGGCGTTGCGCCAGCGGGCCAGCTCCCACACCAGGGTCTTGGGCACGTCCTTGATCACAGCGAAGCCGCCCGCCATGTCTCCATACAGCGTGGCGTAGCCCACCGCATTCTCGCTCTTGTTGCCCGTGCTCAGCAGCAGCCAGCCGAATTTGTTGGAAAGGGCCATGAGGATGACGCCGCGCAGCCGGGCCTGAATGTTCTCCTCGGCCACGTCGAACTCCGTGCCGCGGAAGGGGTAGTCGGGCGGGCCGTTCAGCGTCTCCAGCATGGCCTCGAAGGGCTTTTCGATGGGGATGGTGAGGAAGCGGATGCCCAGGTTCTCCGCAAGCTGGCGGGCGTCGCTTTTGGAATGCTCGGAGGAGAAACGGGAAGGCATGCTCACCCCCGTCACATTCTCTGCGCCCAGCGCGTCCACGGCGATGACCGCGGTGAGGGCGCTGTCGATGCCGCCGCTCAGGCCCAGCACCACCTGGCTGAATCCGTTTTTGCGTACGTAGTCGCGCGTGCCCAGCGCCAGCGCTTGGTACACTTCGCCTACCGGGTCGGGCGCAGGATGGATGTCCGTTTCCCGTTGCAGTCGGGCCTTGGGTAATCCCCGACTGATGCGCTCACCCGAGACCGTACGGAATGCTTCTCCCTCCTCCGCCAGCGCCCGCAGGGTCTCCCGGCTCTGGCGATAGCGGGGATCGTGCAGGCGACGGCGGAAGACTTCATCCAGATCGATATCCACCACCAACAGGGCTTCCTCGAACATAGGCCCGCGGGCCAGCAGCCGGCCATCGGGCCCGAACACCAGGCTGCGGCCATCGAACACAAGCTCATCCTGCCCCCCCACCAGATTGCAATAGGCCACGAAGGCCACATTGTCCCCCGCCCGCGTGCTCATCATGCGCTCGCGCGAGTCGCCCTTGCCGCGGGCGTAGGGCGAGGCCGAGATATTCGCCAGCAGCTCCGCGCCCAACAGCGCCTGCCATTGGGGCGGCCCGCCCGGATACCAGATATCCTCGCAGATGCTTAGCCCTATGCGGTCGCCATCCAGATCGAACAGCAGGGTCTCCTTCCCCGCGCCGAAATAGCGGTTTTCGTCGAAGACGCCGTAGTTGGGTAGATAATGTTTGGGGTAGAGGCCCAGCAGGCGGCCATCCTGGATGAACGCGGCCGCGTTGAACAGGTCGTAGTGGTTGGCGACGGGCAGGCCCAGGGCGACGGTGAGTCCGGCAGTGGCGGGCAGCAGATCGTCCAGGGCCCGCCGCGCAGCCGCTATGAAGTCGGGCTTGAGCAGCAGGTCTTCCGGGGGGTAGCCGGTGATGGCCAGTTCGGGGAAGAGGACAAAATCCGCCTCTTGGGCGCGGGCTTTGTCCAGCCAGGCGCGGATCTTGGCCGCGTTGCCTTCGATATCGCCGACGGTGACGTTGATTTGGGCCAGGGCAAGACGTAGTGTTCGCATGATGCCATTATAGCTTTTCGGCGGGCGGGCGTCCAATGAAGTTGACAGGAACATGCGTTCTGTTCTAAAATCAGAACATGAATTCAGATCGCACCCGCTACGTGGAGATCGACGTCAAGTCCGCGCTGAACAAGGTGACCAGCGCCCAATATCCCGACATGCGTTGGTCGCTGAACCCCTACCGCGGCTGCAAGCATGGCTGCGTCTACTGCTACGCCCGCTACACCCACACGTTTTTCGAGCTCGATCCCGACCGGGATTTCTCCTCGGTGGTCTTCGTCAAGCGCAATCTGCCCCAGGTGTTGCGCCAGGAATTACGCAAGCGATCGTGGCGGCGGGAGCGGGTGTCCATCGGAACGGCCACGGATCCTTATCAGCCCATCGAGGGGCGCTACCGCCTTACCCAGGCGGCGCTGCGCATCCTGCGCGACCAGCTCACCCCCGCCAACCTGATCACAAAGAACACCATGTGTCTGCGGGATGCGGAGCTGATGGCGTCATTGCACCGGGCCGCGGGCTTCTCCCTCTGCATCTCGCTGATCACCATCGACGAGGCCCTGGCCCGGTCGCTGGAGCCGGATGTGCCCTCGCCCCGCCAGCGACTGCGCGTGGTGCAGGAGCTGGCAAGGTTGGGCGTGCCCGTAAGCGTGGCCATCGCGCCCGTCATGCCCGGCCTCACGGACAGCGAAGCCCAACTGCGCGATCTCATCCAGGCCATCTACGACCACGGCGGGCGGCTGGGCTACCACCAAACTTTCAAAATGTACGCGGACACCCGCAAGACCCTGTTCGCCTGGCTGGCGCGGGAGCATCCCCATCTGCTGCTCTGGTATCAGCGGGTGTATGGCGCAGGGAGCAGTGCGCCGCGGGCGTATGAACGCAAACTCGCGGCCCGCATCGCCCGCATCCACGACGCCATCGCACCCGCCCAGGTCGATTTTCCTCCCGACCCCGTCGCACCCGTCGGGCAACTGAGCCTGGGATTGTGAATGGCCGTTTTGGAAATCGCGTTGCGTTGGTGTGCAAAAATGCCTCGAAGTCCACATTGGGCGAGTTTGCAACCGGCGTCAACCGTCAAGCGTCAGGTCATGACGCATTACGTTTGACGTTTGACGAAATCCGCTTCCCGCGCCCGTGTAGCGGTCAACGCGCCCCACATTTACCCAAATCCTTACCTCCAGAACGCGATCTGATGCCGGAAGTGGAAGCGCTTGTCCAGCCAGGCGCGAATGAATCGACTGCGCATACGCAGCCAGGAGTAGTGGGCCTGGGTCAGGTCATCCTGGCTGAGGGGCTGGGGAGCGTATTTGTCGCGGGCGTAGAGCTGCGCCAGTTGGGTGACGTCGTCCGAGATCTGCGGCAGGGCGTGGGCGAAGACAGCGGCCTGTTCGAAGGGTGTCAGGCTCGGGCGCTCGGGCACGCCTAACATGCGCCCCCACCACAGCATTCTGCCCCATAGCTTGTCGATGAACTCCTGCGGCGATTGGCGGATGCGGGGGCGGGTAGGCCGGGCGGGAGCCGTGAGCAGCCGTCGGATGTAGTAAATGGTCAGGCCGACGCCCAGCAACGCCAGGGCGATGAAGAGAAAACCCAGGTTGGACATGATGCGCTCGGCTGCGCCCTGTTCGATGCGCACGCTGGGACCGCCTTGAGGGACTTCTTCATCGATTGGGATATTTTTCTCTTGCTCCTTCTTAATCTGATCCAAAATGCTGCTGCGTCCGCCTGGCGCGGGAGGAACCACCTGCTCACTCAGGCGCTCGATGACCGGCTCCGACACGGTGGGCTCGAATTGAATCCAGCCGTAGGTGGGGAAATAGACCTCCACCCAGGTGTGAGCATCCTTCTCCAGCAGCCGGTACCCGCCCGACAGCGGGTCATACTCGCCCGTGGCGTAACCCTGGGCCAGCCGCGTAGGGATGCCGAGATGCCGGAGCATGACGGCCATGGCCGTGGCGTAGTAATCGCAGTAGCCCTTCTTTTCCTCGAAGAGGAAATAATCCGCGGCGTCCTGGCCCGGCTTCGGGCCCGGAATCTGATCGCTGTATTCGTAGCTGCGGACGTAAGTTTCGACGGCTTTGGCGATGTCGTAGGGGTTGTCGTAGCCCCGGGCCACTTCTTCAGCCAGATCGAACACGCGCTGGGGCACGGTGTCGGGCAGTTGCAGATAGCGGGCGCGGATATCGGGCGGATAGACGGTGCTGTCGCTGCGCAGTTGGGATTCGGTGGCGAAGCTGAGGGAGCTGGTGATGGTGTAAGCTTCACCCGGCTGGATGATGTCCTTCGAGATGATCATGGCCAATTCCGAGACGCCGATGGCCTCCGCGGCCAGCGCTTCTTCGGGCAACATGCCCTGGGGGATGACGCGGGCGCTGGCGGGGACGCTCACTTTCACGGGCATGGGCGCGCCCATGAGGATGTTCGTGTATTGCAGCATGGTCACCGTTTGGGTGATGGTGCGGCGGGCGGAGAACTTAGGCGTGGACATGTCCGCAGTCGTCAGGTTGATGTTCACCGTATTCCGCAATTCCCAGGCGTTGGATACGTAGGTGTCCAGCACGGTGGCCTGGTAGTAGCGGTTCACCGAAGTCTTCACGTCCATCACGGGCTCATTGCTGAGGTTGCGAGCCCCTTCCAGGGGATGGCTGGGCGTGAAGACGACGCTGGCCGGGGCGGGACCGCCCGATTCCCCATAATTCAGCGTGTTGAACAGCCGCGTCCACTCCTCTTTCACCTGATTCCACGGGTCCTGCAGGGGATTGATCATCTGCTGGTCATTTTCCGTCAGCGTGCTGGGCAGCACCCAGGAGACGATGACCACGAACAGAATGAAGATCACCCCATCCCGCATCACATCGAAACCGATGTCGAAGGGGAAATAGATGCGCTCTCGATACCATTGCTCTTCCCGCTCGGCCAGGGTGGCCCGCACCAGCAGCAGCATGGCCGCGACCAGATAGAGGATGAAATAGGCTTTCAGGTCCACGGGCGCATAGTAGAGATTGACCAGCATGGCCAGGCCTGTGGGCAGCACCGCCTGCCATTTTCGTTGCTCGCGAAAATACACCCAGACCGCGTTGAAGCTGAGGATCCACAACAGGATGGACAGCAGAAGCACGAACACCAGGGTGTCTGCGCCCGGCTGACCCGCCAGAACGTCGTTGAACCAGGCGAAGGTGCGCTGGATGACCTGATAGACCTCTTCCCGATGGTTGGCTGCGCCCGTGGCCAGGCTGGAAAGCCCGAACAGGATGGCGGCTGCGCCTGTGACAATGCTGTAAAGGAGAGCGAAGAGCGGGCTGAAGTCGGTGTTCGAGATCAGCGTGGCGGCCACCACGGCCATGGCCGTGATGGAGACCAGACGGTCCAGGCCCGGGCTCCATCCCGCCGCATCCAGCGACAGGGCCAGAATGGTCAGCATGAAGCCCAGGAGCAGGAAATCGATCCAGCGGTGGGAGGAGCCGTTGTATGTGGTGGAGACAGCCTCTTCAGAGGAGGCGGGCGTGGTGGGGGCGTATGTGGCGCTCATGGAGCATAGGGGTTATGGGAGATACGTTGTAAAAGCGACGAACTGCCCGAGAGTGGGGATAATATCGAAGTGCAGCGGTTCGTCTATACGGACGAAAATGCGTCGCGGCCAGAGCGGCGCGGGAAGTCGATTTCGTAATTGTAAAGTCTCAAGACATAGTTGACAGGTACGACTCAAAAAGTCTCACGACATAGTTGACACTTCTGCTAACCTTCAGGCAAACACCATTCTCTGGAGATTAGCATGAAAGAAAAACATGCTCTTTGCCAATCGAATCAAGAGGAAACCGAAGCGTTACGGCATCGCGCCATCGACTTTGTGTCCTTTGTGGTTTGTTAACCGGGGTACGTTAGCAGTTACGTGTTGAGACGTTACAATTACGCATTACGCGTCACGGCGTTGCTGATTCGCGCAGCGAAGGCTGCGGAAATTCTTTGCTCGTTGCTTGATTCTCGACATAAGCAAAGTGGAATCGCTTCTGATAGCGCCGCAGCAGGCGCAGAACGGGCGCGCCGAAGATGAGGATGAGCGCGGCATTGCCGATTCCCCGCCACGCGTCCCATACGAAGGAGGTGACGACGTAGAACAACGCGTAGGCCCGGACGATCTGTAAAGGCCCGTCGCCCGGCTGCCAATACATGGCGGCCTGCTGCGGCTGGAACACAAAAGGCCAGAACCACAGATTCATCACCAGGCCGTAGAACAGCCCCAGCAGCAGACCTACCCCGGCCAGGATGATCATCTCCCACCGGGTTCCGGGCCGCACGTGGGGGATGAGTCCGGCGATGGCCCCCACCCAGCCTGCGGCGAACATTTGATAGGGCAGCCAGGGCCCCACGCCGCCGGTGAGAAAGGCAGACGCCAGCAGGGTGACCAACCCGGCCAGGAAGCCGAATTGCGCGCCGAACGCGTATCCCGCCATGATGGGCAGGAAGAACACGCCCGAGAAGCCGCCCGGCCCGGGGATGAAACGCAGGATCGCGCCCACCGCGGCCAGCGCGCCCAGCACCGCCAGGGTCTTCGCGTTCATCTCGTTGGACTGCACCCCCGCGGCGATGGCGGCCAGGGCCAGCAGGCTCACCAGCGTGAGCATGAGCATGGCGTCGCCGCTGTGGGCCATCGCGTTCATCTGGCTTTGCTGGGGCGGCGGGCCAAAGAAGGGCGACAGGAACGCGGCCGCGCCCAGCGCGCTGGCCAGGATGAGGATCAGGTTGGCGTAGGAGAGGCGGCGCATGATGTCGAAGACTCGTCCAGTGTCCAACGTCGTTGGCGTGGGCGGTTTGGCGTTCACGGTTCATTGTTGAACCAGTGACGCGAAGCCCACGTTGGGCGGAGTTGCAAGGAACGTAATGCGTCATGCGTATTCCGTAAGGCCGTTACGCATTACGAATTACGCATTACGAGTTCGGCCTCCCGCGCTGTTTTGGCCGTAAGTTTTCGTTCCGTTTCAGCAATCTATCGTGGGTTCACCCGCGCATCCGCGCCAAAATCGCGGCCAGGCGCTCGTTGCCGCCCGCGGGCGGACGCCAGTCCACCCACATGACCTCCGCGCCCTGATCCTTCAGGCTTTCGGCGAAGATCTCCAGGCCCACGTTGATGGCGCTCAGCGGCCCGCGCAGGCTTTCCAGCGCCACCGGCTGACCTTCGGTCAGCGGGTTCAGGGGCTGGACGCGCTGGCCCGCGTAGGCCACGCCTTCCTGGTTGCTGGTGAAGACCTTGACGCCCGCGGCCTCCAGCGTTTCGATCTGGGCGGCCATGTCTTGTGGGTCCTCATCCGTGCCCACGACGATGGCCACGAATTCGAGATGCCGGCCCGCGGCCTCGGCCTGCTGTCGGGCCTCGCCGATGGCCGGAGCCAGTTCGCTGGCCGGATCGGGATGGGAGCCATAGCCCAGCACCACGTCCAGAAGGATGAGCGCGGTTTCGGGGTCGGCCGCTTCCTGGTGCAGACGGCGGATGCGCAGGTCGTTGTCCATCATGGGGTGCAGCCGCCCGACCGTGAACACGTCCTCGCCCAGGTCGACAATCGTGTTGGCCTGGCTTTGCATGGGGTTGGCCAGGTCGGCTACGCCGTCGAGATGGAGGTTGGCGTAGAGGTTGGGGAGCATGTCGCGCAGGATGAGCAGGGCCTCGTAGGCCAGGGTGCCGCCTGAGAACAGCCCCCGCAGGTATTTCTGGCCCGGCGCGAAGGGACTGGCTTCCGGGGCGGGCGCTTCCTCGGGCAGGTCGTTCAGCAGGGCGACGGCCATCTCCGCGGCTTCATCCAGGGTGCGGGCGAAGTGCAGGTTGCCGTCCACCGCTTTATCCGGCTCGAAGCCGATGAAATCGACCACGACCGGTTTACTCGTGGCCCGGGCCGCGCGCAGCAGGTTGCGGGCCACGCGTTCGGCCGGAGGTTTGGAGATGATGACGATGACCCGGGTGTCGGGGTCGCGACGGAAGACGTCCAGGGCCTGGAGCGCGGTGATGGCCCCGACCTCCTCTTTCAGGTCCCGACCGCCCGTGCCCAAACCATGCGTCACCCCCGCGCCCAACTGGTGGATGCGGGCGGTGACCTGTTGCAGGCCCGTGCCCGAGGCCGCGACCACGCCGATGGCGCCTTTGCGCACCTTGTTGGCGAAGCCCAGCCCCACGCCGTCCACGATGGCAGTGCCGCAGTCGGGCCCCATCACCAGCAGGCCCCTGTCCCGGGCCTCCTGCTTCAGGCTCACCTCATCTTCCAGCGAGACGTTATCGCTGAAGAGGAAGATATGCTTGCCCAATTCCAGGCCCTTGCGCGCGACTCCGGCCGCGTACTGGCCCGCCACCGACACCAACACCCATTGCGCGTCGGGCAGCATCTCCGCCGCAGACTCGATGCTCTTGGGGCGATAGCCCTCCTGCGCCGCGCTGGATTGGCGCTGGGTGAGCAGCGCATCCACCTGGGCCAGGGCGTCCTGGGCCGCGGCCTCGCTCTCAGCTTTGACCACGATGATGAGGTCGTCTGCGCCCGCGGCCTGGGCTTCGGGCGTGAGCAGGTCGCTTTGGATGAGAATGTCTTTGTTGGCGTCCGTGCCCATGACCACGCCCGCATCCAGCACGCCGGGCAGGGCCGCAAGCTCCCGCTGCAATTGCATCAGCACAACGGAATCGTAATACGCACCGCGTCGGATTTCGGATTGAATAGCACTCATGGCGTCGAACCTCCAGGTCAGTCTTCGTTGCCCGAAAGGAGCAGCGCCATGGCCAGGGCAATGAGGAACGCGAGCAGCGCGCCTCCGATGGCGAAGGCCAAAGGTCGCTTTTCGGGCGGAATGTATTCGTCGAAGACATCGCGGGCCACGCCCAGGGCCACCTCCATCTCGGAAGGAGGCGCATACTCCACAGCCACGGCCTCCTCACCTTCGGCGGGGGGATGCAGTTGGGCCTGGGTGAGCCGGTCCAGGCTTTCCAGCCCCTGGCGGACGATGGACTTGGCCGTCGTCTCCACCAGTCGCTGCCCCACGCTGGCGATGCGCCCGCCCACCTGGGCGGAGCCCGAATAGGTCAGCACGGTCTTGCCGTCCACCTCTTCCAGTATGGCGTCGCCGCCCCCGCGAAGGAAGCCTTGCGCGCCCCGGCCATCGACATCCATGTGGAATTTTTCCGGCTCCTGCAGGTCGGAAAGCACGACTTTGCCGTTGAATTTGCCCTGGACGGGCCCGACGCGCACGTCCATGACGCCGGTGAATTCGGTGTCGCTGACTTTCTCCAGACGTTCGACGCCAGGGAGAATGTTCGCCAGGACCTCGGGGTCCATCAGCGCCTGCCAGATGACTTCGCGAGGCGCATTGAAGGTGTAGCTGCCATTGAGTTCCACGATATCTCTCCTTTGAGAGGGAATGGGTTGAATTGTTCACAGGTGGACTTTGATTGTACCACTGCGGGAAAAAGCCCACCAAACCTTCTCCTCTTTTTTGGAGTGATGTGAGTTGTTTTGAAAATCGGTAACTGCTAAGGTAGTTGGCCCCAATCGCCCCTTTTTTGCCACGAAGACACGAAGGAAACGAAGGCGCGAAGTCATTCAAAAAAGATTTTATCCGTGTTTCCTCGTATCCGTGTCGAATGAACAGGGCTACGTTAGCAGTTACGAAAATCGGGTGGATAAACCAGGAAACCGGTAGACCAGGAAGGGGAGCGACGTGGCCCGGTTTCCCTGGTTTTCTGGTCTACTGGTTTACGGGGCTACGCACTCCGCCATTTTCATCCGTATCGGCGCGGGCTTTCGCTCGCAGCGCCTGCTTTGTAAGGAGGATTGCTTGCCTCGGCCATCGCGTTATGTTAGACTGGGGCCAATCCCCCATGTCGCTCCCCCGAAGGTCATCATGCAGCACACAGAAAGCCTTTCCTCTCCCGCCAGTTCGACCCAAACCCGAGCCAGCCACAAGACGACCTCGCTGGTGATGCTCATCCTGCTCTGGGTGCTGATCCCGGCGTTGGTGCTGGCGTTCCTGGTGGTGCGCTTCGAATGGACGTATCGGGACAAGATTTATCCGGGCGTGCAGGTCATGGGCGTGGATTTGAGCGGCATGACCCGGGATGAAGCCCGTCAGGCGCTGGAGCAGGCGGCCAGGGCGTATGCACTGCCCCAGGTGGCTCTGCGCTATGGCGATCAGATATGGCCTTTGAGCCAGGATGATCTGGGCGTGGTCGTGCTGGTGGATGAAAGTCTGAATCAGGCGTTCGCCCTGGGCCGCAATGGGGATATGACCGAGAATCTCAGCGCCCAATGGCAGGCGTTCTGGCGCGGGGCCGTGTTGGAGCCCACCGTCGAGGTGAACCCGGGCCGGGTGGAGCAGACCGTGCGGGAGTTGACCGCGTCTCTCAACCATGCCGTCACCGAGTCGCGCGTGAGCCTCAGCGAGTTGCAAGTGGTCATCACCTCTTCACAACCGGGGCAGGTGGTGGATGTGCCGGCGACGGTGGAGGCCGTGATTCGCCGCGTCGAGAACGGCATGGGCGGCATCGTCGATGTGCAGGTGCAAAAGATCCCGGCCGCGGGCACGATTCCCATCGCCAGTAAGAAGACCATCGAGGAGACCCTCAGCCAGCCCATCCTCCTGACTGACCCCCGCGGCGAGTTTCAGTTCTCGCTGGACCCGGCCACCCTGGCCACGCTGGTGACCTGGGTGAATGATGACGAGCAGGTGGGGCAGGTGAAGCCCGAGGTGGACACGGACGCGCTCGTTTCCATCGTCGAAGATTGGGCCAAACAGGTCTATCGCCCGCCTCTGGACGCGCGCTTCGATTTCGATCCCAAGCGCGGCCAACTCATCGAGCTTTCGCCCAGCGCCAATGGCTATGAGCTGGACGTGGAGGCGACGGTGGCCGCCATCGAGAACGCCATCCTCACGGGCGAAAAGCAGGTCGAGCTGCCCGTGCGCCTGGTCAAGCCCGACGTGGCCTCGGAGGATGCACCCAGTTTCGGCATCAAGGAGCTGGTCGCCCGCGGCACGACCAAATTCGCCGGGTCGAGCAAGGCGCGGGTGAAGAATATCGAGGTGGCCGCGTCGAAGTTCGTGGGCGTAGTCATTCCGCCCGGCGGCGTGTTCTCCTTCAACAAATATGTGGGCGATGTGACCGCGGCCAACGGGTTCGAGGATTCTTTGATCATCGCCGGTGACCGCACCGCGGTGGGGGTGGGCGGCGGCGTCTGCCAGGTGAGCACGACCGTGTTCCGGGCCTCCTTCTTCGGCGGCTTCCCCACGGTGGAGCGCTGGGCCCACGGCTATGTGGTAAGTTGGTACGGCAAGCCGGGCATCGACGCCACGGTCTACACGCCCAAAGTCGATTTCAAGTTCAAGAACACCACGGACGCCTATCTGCTGATCAAGCCCATCGTGGACACGAAGAAGGGGATTCTCATCTTCGAGTTTTATGGCACGAAGCCCGGTTGGAAGGTGGAGGTGGGCGAGCCTCAGTATTCCAACCGCCAACCTCCGCCCCCGCCCCTTTATATCGAAGACCCGACCATGCCGCCGGGCAAGGTGGTGCAGTTCGATTGGGCTGTCGAGGGTCTGGACGCGAAAGTGCCGCGCAAGGTGTGGGACAAGGACGGCAATCTGCTCATCGACGAGGTGCTGGTGAGCAAGTACAAGCCCTGGCAGGCGAAATTTCGTTTCGGGCCCGGCTACACCCCGCCCGCGGGCGCCCAGGTGAAGTGGGCGAATCCGTAGGGACTATTTCTCCACCAGGCTGCGCAGGACGGCCAGATTCTCCACGTCCTCGTGCATGTCCTTGCTCTTGGGCGTCTCCAGAATCATGGGCACATGCTCGAAGCGGGGGTCGTTGATGATGTGGCGGAAGCCGTCCAGCCCAATGAACCCCTTGCCGATGTGCTCGTGCCGGTCCTTGCGGGAGCCGAGATCGAATTTGCTGTCGTTGAAGTGGAAGCATTTGAGCAGGTCCAGGCCGA
The DNA here is from genome assembly GCA_026991225.1 of Anaerolineae bacterium. Classification (GTDB taxonomy): domain Bacteria; phylum Chloroflexota; class Anaerolineae; order J102; family J102; genus M2005. The sequence goes on from JALXCB010000054.1 coordinate 25,109, forward strand.
TGGTCTGGTCGAAGGCGTCCATGGTCTGGGCGTAGCCCTCGGGCGTGCGGATTTCGTAGCCCGCGGCGAAGACGTGGCAGGTGTCGAAGCAGACCGCGATGCGCTCGGGGTCGGACGCGGCGGCCCGCATCGCGGTCAGTTGCTCGAAGCGATAGCCCAGATGCTTGCCCGTGCCCGCGGTGGTCTCCAGCAGGGTCAAAGCCTCGAAGCCCGCGGTGCGCTGGTGGCAGATATCCAGGGCGCGGGCGATGCGTTCGATGCCGTAGGCTTCGCCGTCCTCTTTGGGAGAGCCGGGATGGAGGACGACGCCCAGCAGGCCCAGGGCCTCGGCCCGCTCCAACTCGTCCACGAACGCATCGATGGATTTCTCCCACAACGCGTCATCGGAAGAGGCCAGGTTGATGAGATAGGAGGCGTGGGAGACTACGGGCCGCACCGGGCTTTGCTGCCAGCGCTCGTGCCAGCGCTGGATTTCCCTGGGATCGAGGGGCTTGGTGGCCCAGCGGTTGTTGTTGCGAGTGAAGATCTGCATGGTGTCGCAGCCGACGTCTTCGGCCCGTTGAAAGGCCTTGCTGACGCCGCCGGCGGTGCTGACATGCGCGCCGAATCGTGGCATGGGGGTTCTCCGAGGGAGTGAGTTTGATTATTGGAAGGGTTTTGCTAACGTAGCCCTGTTGACTCAACACGGATACGAGAAAACACGGATAAAATCTTTTGAAAGCTTTTGAAAGACTTCGTGCCTTTGTGTCCTTCGCGTCTTCGTGGCAAAAGTGGGATGGTTGGGCCAACACCGCTGATAGTTATGACTCTGGCGGGCGGACCCTGTGGCCGTTAACGAACCACGCCCACGCCCAGTTCATAGACCAATCGCCCGCCCTGATGCCCGGACAGGGCCAGGATCAATGCGGCGAGGATGAGCAGGCCGAACCAGGCCCACAGTTTGCTCCCCGCCAGCGCGTCCTTCTTGTTCCAGACGACGTACAGATAGAGGGCGATGCCGTAGACCACCCACATGGCGATCATGCCCGTGGTGTGGATGTTGGCAAGCTGGTTTTCGGGCGAGTCGGGGGGCAGGGCGCTCTTGTCGATGAGCCCGGTGATGAGGGCCGGGATGACCAGCGCCCACCCGGCCAACAGGGCGTAGAGGCCCCATTGTTCGCCCGCGGGCCTGGGCCAGAGGCGAAAGAGAATAACGGCGAAGGTTCCGGCCAGCAGGAGGGCGATGGGGAAGTGAACCAGGCTGGGATGGAGGGGGATGGCGCTGAATTCGAACATGCCTATCTCCGATTGTCGTAGTGGGAGGGATGACTCGATGGCAATTATAGCAGTGATCTGGAGGGATTGCACACCCCTTTTTTGGAAAGCGGTGAGGATTTTGGAAATCCCCGCCTTTGTGCTAGTATTTGATATCTTTCACACAAACCATCCCGATTTTGAACATGAGCATTGGCGCATGCTTGCTATCGAACGACGCGAATATATTCTGAACCGCTTGCGCAAGGAAGGCCGCGTGCAGGTGCGGGAGCTCAGTCAGGAGCTGGGCGTGTCGCACATGACCATCCATCGCGACCTGGACTATCTGTCGACGCAGGATGACCGGGTGAAGAAGGTGTTTGGGGGCGCGATCATGGAGCGGCCCTATCCGCCCGAGGTCGGAAAGTGCGCGATGTGCGGCAAGCCCGTGCCCACGCGCACGGCCATCTCCCTGCAAACGTTCTCGGGCGAGCGTCTGGAGGCGTGCTGTGCCCACTGCGGGCTGTTGTTGCTGGAAACGCGGGACGATATTGTCTCGGGCATGGCCACCGACTACATTCTCGAACGGGTGGTCAATCTCAAAGCAGCGGTGTTCCTGATCGAATCGGACGTGGTGGTGTGTTGCTCTCCTTCGGTTCTGTGTTTTGGGGATGAGGAGCACGCCCGTCGCTTCCAACAGGGCTTTGGCGGTGAGATCGCCGACCTGGACGAAGCCAAGAAACAGGTTGTCTTTCATATGACGCTTTCATGATCCACCATCATTCCTATCCTCCATCCATCAAAGGAGACATTCCGATGAATTCGTCAGCCAAGCGTTTTCTCATCATCCTGTTGATTATGGCATTGTTCGCCGTCACTCTGGCGGCTTGTGGCGGCGGTCAAGGCCCGAAAATCGAGATCAAAGACCCCTGGGCCCGACCCTCGCCCAAAATGGCCACCAGCGGCGCCGCCTACATGATCATCGAGAACAAAGGCAACGAGGATGACGCGCTCATTGGCGTCGAGGGTGACGTCAGCGATGCGATTGAGATCCATGAAATGGTCGTGGACGAGAACAATGTCATGCACATGAAGCCGGTGGAGGGTCAGCGGCTGGTGATCCCTGCCAAAGGCAAGGTGGAATTGAAGCCGGGCGGGTATCATATCATGCTCATCGGCCTGAAGCATCAGTTGCAGGAGGGCGAAGTGGTCGATCTCACCCTCAAGTTCGAGAAGTCGGGCGAGATGAAGGTGCAGGCGCCGGTGAAGATGGCGAAGTGAGGCCCGTTTCGACGTTCAGCAATCCAGGTCGGCCGTCGCGCCGGCCTTTTTTGTTCTGTAAACCGCATTGGCGTCGTTTGTGAAAGGTTCGCGAGGCTAATGTTGGGAAGGTCTGCAATCGACATGATGCGTAATTCGTAATCCGTAAAGTCGTTACGCAATACGCATTATGAAATCGGCCTTCCGCGCCAACTTTATCCAACAGATGCCGTCCGAACAGGATACCGTTTTTTCGGGAGAGCGCCCCGCGCGAGTACAATAGTTTCATGGCCTATCTCACCACGCCCTTCAAACGCCGCTGGATTCTCTCCACCATCCTCGTCATCATCGCCTCGCTGGTCATGGTGCGGTTGGGTTTTTGGCAGCTCGACCGGCACGCCCTGCGCATGGCCTACATCAACGCGGTCATCGCCGAGGTGGAGGACGCGCCCTTCACGCTCACCGGCGGGCCCGAGGACAACGCCTACGCGGAGCGCATCTATCATCAGGCCGAGGCCCGCGGGCGGTTCGATTTCGACCATCAGGTCATCATCAAAAACCAGTTCTACAATGACGCACTGGGCTATGACCTGGTGACGCCCTTTTTGATTGAAGGCAGCGATCGGGCGGTGCTGGTGGATCGGGGCTGGGTTCCGCCCGAGGAGGTGCAGTCGGCCGAGGACGCCCGCAAGTTCGACGAGCCCGATCTCACCCATATCGTGGGCCGCATCATGCCCCAGGAAAAGCACCGGGGCGAGTTGCCCAGCCCGGATAATTCCCAGCTCATGTGGTATCGGGTGGATGTGGAAGGCATTGGGGCGCAGACGCCCTATGAGGTCCTGCCCTACGCGGTGGCGTTGATCCCGCCCGAGGAGCCCCAGAACGAGCCGCCCTACCGCAATCCCCCAAAATTCAAGCTGGACCCGGGCCCGCACATGGGCTACGCCATCCAATGGTTCCTCTTCGCCGCCATCGTGCCGCTGGTCTACGCCTGGCAGGTGGTGCGGGTGGATCGGAAGGAGCGGGAGGAAGCGTCTGACTCCTCGGAGGAGGCGTCGGACGACGGGGACGCCTAGAGCCTGTTATGAACTTCCCGCCGTTTGCACGCGGTGTGTCGTATCGTGTGTGGCTTAATTCGCCGCGGATGACGCTGATGCGACAGATCACACGGATTTTCACTGAAAAAGATGGCGTCCCATTGAAAAATCCGCGAAAATCCGTTGCATCCGGGTTATCCGCGGCGAGTTCCAACCCCCGATGCGATGATACTGAGCTTTGACGAAGCCAAAGTGCATAACAGGCGCCACGCGCGGTGGCGCGCCGATACCGATGGAAATGAGAACGCAGATGACATAGATGCAACGTAACTGCTAACGTACCAGTTAACAAACCACAAAGGCCACAAAGGTACTAAGAACACAAAGAAGAAAATGTATAAATCTCCATCCTGATCCGGATCCCAATCCAAATCCTCACTCCAACCAGGAGGACCCCATGTCCACCCAAGCCATGCTCACTGACACCGAACGCGCTTTGCAAGAAGAGGTCGCGGATTTCGTGGCGTCTGTGCCGCGGGATTTGCTCGTGGCCATGGACGCGGATGAGGTGCAGTACCCGCGCGAGTTCATCCAGGAGGCCGGGCGCAGGAATCTGCTGGGGCTACGCTTCGACCGGGTCTGGGGCGGCCGCGGCCTGCCCTGGACCGCGGAACTGGTCGCCCTGGAGGAGGTGGGCGTGCTGGGCACAGCCCTGGCCTGCCTCTATTCCCTGGTCTCCATCGTGGGCGAGGCCATCCATGTCTTCGGCACGGAAGAACAGAAGGAGCGCTTCCTCAAGCCCATGATCGCGGGGGAGCTCACCGTGGCCGAGGGCCTGACCGAGCCGCGCGGGGGCTCCGATTTCTTCGGGGCCACGACCAAGGCCCGCCGCGAGGGCGACGTGTTCTATCTCACGGGCCAGAAGCGCTTCGTGGTGGGCGCAGAGGGCGCGGACCTGATCCTGGTCTACGGCAAGGTCGAGGGCATCGAGGACCCCAAGCGGGCCATGACCGTGTTCCTGGTGGAGCGGGACGACACGGTGAAGGTGGAGCATGTGTATGGGCTGATGGGCACGCGCGGGGGCGGCACGGGCCGCATCGTGTTCCGCAACACGCCCGTGCCCGTGGCAAACGTGCTGGGCGGCGAAGCGGGCGTGGGCGCGGGCGCGGCCGTGTTCAACCAGATGATGATCCCTGAGCGCATGACCTCGGCCGGGGGCGCGGTGGGCATGGGCCGAGCCGCCATCGAGATCGCGGCCCGCTATGCGGACAAGCGCAAGGCCTTTGGCCGCAAGATCCGCCGTTTCGAGGGCGTCAATTTCAAGATCGCGGAGAGCCTCACCCTGCTGGACGCGGCCCGGGCGTTGAATCACGCGGTGGGCGTGGCCATCGATGCGGGCGAAGACCCAGGCAAAGTGCGGCGGCTGGTCTCAGAAGCCAAGAAATTCAGCACCGACAGCGCCTTGGAGGTGGTCAATCATGCCATGCAGATTTTGGGCGGCATCGGCTACACCAACGTTTTCCCCGTGGAGCGCCTGCTGCGGGATGTGCGGCTCATCACCATCTGGACGGGCACCAACGAGATCATGAACCTGGTCATCCAGCACGAGTATTACAAGGAGATGGGGGCGAAGCCCCTACGCGGGCGCGACGTGGAGATGGACGCCGCGGGCGCATTCTTCGAGGAGGAAAAAGTTTACGAGTAAGCTTTCGGAAAACGCTGAGCAGGCGGCCCGAGCCACAGATCGTCGATACCGACGAAAAAGTAGCCCGGCCACCCGGTAAACCAGGAACCAGGGAAACCGGGCCGCATCGCTCACCGTCCCGGTCTACAAGTCTACTGGTTTCCCGGTTTTCCGGCTCAATACGCCTCGCGCACGATGACGCCCAACACGTTGGAGCCCAGGAAGGTGGCCAGGGTGGCGTCGGGCACGTCGGTGAAGATGGGCGCGTGGGGGAATTTCTCCCGCAGGCGCTCCATCAGCGCCGTCGCGATCTGCACGTTGTTGTGCTGCAACAGCGCCAGTTCTTCCAGATAGGCGAACTCGCTGATGTATTCGTAAAGCTTTTCCACTGCGTCCAGGGCGTCGCGGGCCTTGTCCATAACCAGCAGATCGCCATCCCGCGTCTCCACCAACGCCCGAATGCCCAGCATCGATCCCAAAAACGCCTGGGATTTGCGCAGCCGCCCGTCCCGCTCCAGGTAATGCAGATCACTGGTGAGGAAAGCCAGGAAGATGGCGGGGATCATGCCCCGGATCTCCCGTCCGATGGCCTGGGCGCTCTCGCCCGCCTGAGCCATCTCCGCCGCCCGCAGCACGATCATCCCCAGCCCCCGGCTCAGGGTCTCGCTGTCGATGACGGTAATGCGGGTGTGGCTGCGCAGGGTGCTGGCCGCGGTGTGGGCCACGTCCACCACCTTATTCAACTTGCGCGAGGTGTGGATGGAGATGATGTGGTCGGTTTCCTTGCTCAGTTCGTAGTAGAGGTCGATGACTTCTTGCAGCAAGGGCGGCTCCGAGGTGGGCAGCGTCTTCACGCTTTGTAGCCGTCTGAAATACTCCTCATAGGAGAGATCGGTGAATTCCTTGTAGACCTTTCGCCCCATGCGCACCCGCAAGGGGATGATGGTGATGCCGTAGCGCTCGATTTCTTCGGGCGTGAGATGGGCGCTGCTGTCGGTGACAATGCGGATATGGCTCATGATGGCTCTCTGACGTGAGGTTTGATGAAAGGATGACACTCCATTATACACCATTTTCCGCCGCTTGTGGGCGTTTATTCCACCGAAATGATGAGATGGTAATGGGGCTGCCCTCCGGCGACGACCTCGACCTCCACGTCGGGATGGCGGGCCTCGATGGCCTGCGCCAGCGCCCGCGCATCCGCCTCCGCCATGGGCTGGCCGACATAAACCGTGACCATCTCGTAATCCCCTTCCGCCAGGAACGCATCCAACGCCTGCAAGGCCGTCTGACCGGGATCATCGCCCGTGCAGCATAACCGCCCATCCGCCAGGGCGATGATAGCCCCCTTCTGCACCTGAACGCCGTCGATGGCGGCGTCGCGCACGGCCTCGGTCACCTCGATGGTGTGGACGTCGGCCAGGGCCCGACGCATGGCCTCAGCGTTCTCCTCGGCGCTGGCCTGGGGGCGATAGGCGAACAGGACGGCGACGCCCTGGGGCAGGGTGCGGCTTTCCACCACGTAAACCGCTTTGTCCGATAATTCGGCGGCCTGTCGCGCGGCCATGAGGATATTTTTGTTGTTGGGCAGGAGAATGACCTCAGGCTCGGGCACGCGGGCGATGGCCTGGAGGAGTTCGTCGGTGGAGGGGTTCATGGTCTGACCGCCCGCGACGATGTGGCACGCACCCAGGCTGCGGAACACCTCAGCGAAGCCCTCGCCCGCCGTCACCGCCACCACGGGAATGCAGAAATCCTCCGTCCTGGCGGACGCAACGGGCCCTGCGCCCCGCTCCGGGCCCTCCTCCGTCCAGATCCCTTTACGCCGCAGGGTTTGCAGGGTCATATTCTCCACCACGACGTCGTCCAGCAGCCCCAGGGACGCGCCATAGGCCAGGAAGGGGCCGGGGTTCTCGCCGTGGACGTGCACCTTGGTCACCCGGCCCGAACGCCCGACCACGATGCTCTCTCCGCCCAGGTCGATAAGCCGCCGCCGGATGGCCTCCTCGCCGGGCTGAGCATCGTAAATCAGAAACTGGATATCGTAACCCCACTCGTCGGGCAGAGCTTCCAGACGGGGTTGCGCCGCGGGCGCGGACGATGCAGACGGCATGGCTTCGCCCGTCACTGCGTGAGTCACGCCTTCCAGCAGATACACCAGCCCCGCGCCGCCCGCGTCCACCACGCCCGCTTCCTGGAGGATGGGGAGCATCTCGGGCGTCTGGGCCAGGGCCTCGCGGGCCTTGCTGAGGCTGGTCGTCAGCAAAAAGCCGATATCATCGCTGAGCGCGGCCGCGTGCTCGCTGGCGTCGGCCATGGCCCGGATGATGGTGAGAATGGTGCCCTCCACCGGCTGCATCACGCCCTGATACGCCGCCCGCTGGCCCTGGCGGAAGGCGTGCGCCAGGGCGTTCGCGTCCCATGCCGGGAGGCCGCCTGCCGCGTCCGCCATGCCGCGGAAGATCTGGGAGAGGATGACGCCGCTGTTGCCTCGGGCCCCGCGGATGGCGCCATGCGCTGCAGCCCGCATGATCTCGCCCGCATGGTCACTTTCCAAACCCTCGATTTCCTTCCAGGCCGCCTGCATGGTCAGCGTCATATTGGTCCCGGTGTCGCCATCGGGCACGGGGAACACGTTCAGAGCGTTGACCTCCTCCCGATGCGCCCGTAGACTCTCCAGCGCCGCCCGCAGCATCGCCTTCCATTCTGCGCCCTGAATCGCATTCGACGTCACAGTAGATTCCGGCTCGGCCTTTTGTAGGATCATCGTGGATGAAATTTGCGAAAAAGCGAGGGTTATGCTAATCTATTGGTTGCGCCCCGAAAGGGGGCTTTTTCTTGCCATCCTGGCGCCTGCTAACGCACGCCACTTTAGGCCGCAAAAAGCCACGAACGTTCGAAGTTTTACGAAGACACGAAGGAAAAAATAAAGGAAAAGGCTTCGCGCCTTCGTTCTCTTCGTGTCTTCGTGGCAAAAAAGGTGGCGCGGCTTCAACTGCTACAAACTGATTACTGCACACTGATTACTGAATCCGGAGAGTTCATCATGGCCAAGTGCGAAATTTGCGGACGCGGTCCTCAATTCGGCAACCATGTCAGCTTCTCGCAGCGCCACGTCAAGCGCCGCTTCAACGCCAACGTGCAAAAGCGTAAGGTGCTCATCAACGGGAAGATGCGTCGGGTGCACATCTGCACCAGTTGTCTGAAGACCCTGTCCAAGACCGCATGAAGCAGTCGCCAATTCCGACCAGGGATTGGCGATTTTGCTTTGGGGGCCCGTTTATTTTACTCCTCACCGTCCAATTCACAAAGGATGAGGTTTCGGGCGTCGTTGGGAGTGACTTCCACCAATTGCAGGGCGCGGGCGTGGGCCTGGATGGGCAGGGGCATGTCCCAGGCCAGAGCGAGGATGCCGAGGGCCTGTTCGGGGGTCAGATCGAAAGCCAGGGTGACGTGAGGCGTCCATTGGCTGGGCGCATAATAACCCCGCCAATCGGTCGCCAGCCGTTGACACAGCCCGAACGCGGCTTGATGCAGGTCCAACAGGGTCTGCGAAGGGACGACGCCCAGGAAGACAACGTTATCGATGGTCTGAAACAGACCGAGATGGTTGAGCTGGATGGGGAAGGGGTCCCAGCCCCGGGCGAAATCCGCCAGCCGGGCCCGACAACCGCCCACATCGAAAGCGGGAGCGTCGGAGACGGCCAGGGTGATGTGCGGGCGATAGCCATCCGCATCCTGCGAAGAGGGATAACCCGCGTCGGCAATGCGCCGCCACAGGCCGCGGATGGCGGCTTCGGCCTCGAGATTGAAAAGAAGCTCGATGACGTAGGACATGGTGAAGCCTCTTACTGCGGAAAGATTGGAATCATGATACGATAACTCTTGGAAATCTAAAATCTGGCTTCCTGCGTAATGCGTTTGTAAGAATTGCTGATTACAGTTAGGTTGAAGCGGCAACCATGCGTCGCTCTTGCCCTTACTGTTCACTGCCGACGCAACCCTGATTGCAAAGAGCAGTAACTACTAAGGTCGTCACCCGAAAACCACTAAGAACACGAAGATACAAAGGCACAAAGGGAAATTTATACATTTTTTCTTCGTGTTCTTTGTGCCCTTTGTGGTTTGTTAACCGGGGTACGTTATCAGTTACAAAGAGCAACACCATGTCCTATCCCAAAATTCCCTCTTCCGAAATCACGCCCGAACACCTCTATCGATCCCGACGCCGATTCATGAAAGGCGCGGGCTTCGTAGCCATGACCGCGCTGCTGGCGGCCTGCGGCGTCCCCGGCCTGAGCGGCAAGGAAGCCTCCGAATCCGCCCTCCCCGGCGCTGGGGCCACGCCCGGCGCGGTTCCGCCCACGCCCCTCGCGGGCCTCACCGACGAATTGGGCGATCCCGCCAACTCCTGGGATGAAATCACCCACTACAACAACTTCTACGAGTTCACCACCAAGAAGACCAAGGTCGCCCAGATGGCGGAAGGTTACCCCACCGAGCCCTGGAAAGTGGAAGTGGGCGGTCTGGTGGAGCATCCCCGCACCTTCGACATCGACGACCTGCGCAAGTTTGGGGAAGAGGAGCGCATCTACCGTCTGCGCTGCGTCGAGGCCTGGTCCATGGTCATCCCCTGGGTGGGATTTCCCCTCTCCCGACTTCTGAAAGAAGTCAAGCCCCTTTCCAAGGCCAAATACGTCCGCTTTCAAACCATTTATGATCCTGAGCGGATGCCCGGCCAGCGCAACAAAGTCTATCAGTGGCCCTACATCGAGGGCCTGCGCATGGATGAAGCCATGCACGATCTCACGCTGTTGGCCACAGGGCTTTATGGCAAGCCCCTGCCCATGCAGAGCGGCGCGCCCGTACGCCTGGTCGTGCCCTGGAAGTACGGCTTCAAGAGCATCAAGTCCATCGTCAAGATCGATTTGGTGGAGGAGATGCCCATCTCCCTGTGGATGGCAGCCGCGCCCAACGAATACGGTTTCTACGCCAACGTCAATCCCGAAGTCAACCATCCCCGCTGGTCGCAACGCACCGAACGACGCATTGGCGAACGCAAGCGTCGGGAAACCCTCATGTTCAACGGCTATGCCGAGCAGGTGGCTTCTCTCTACGCGGGCATGGACCTGAGGAAGCATTTCTGACCCATGGCATCCCGAATTCCCAATCGAATCACGATTTTCCGCGTGCTGGTCCATCTGGCCGCGCTGGCCCCTCTGGCCGTGCTGCTGTGGGATATGTGGGAGGGCAATCTGTCGGTGAATCCCATCCAGGATATCACCTTCCGCACAGGCAAGGCCGCAATGGTGCTGTTGACCTTCAGTCTGGCGGCCACGCCCGTCGTCATCGTGTTCGGCTTCAAGGGCGCGCGCCAGGTGCGACGGGCTCTGGGCCTCTACGCCTTTCTCTACGCCGCACTCCATTTCCTCACCTACGCCTGGCTCGATTACGGCTGGGACCTGTATCTCATCCGGCTGGAGATAACAGAAAAGCTCTACGTGCTGGTGGGGTTTGCGGCCTTCCTCATCCTCATTCCCCTGGCCGTCACCTCCACCAAGGGCTGGCAGCGCCGCCTGAAGAAGGGCTGGATCAGGCTGCACAAGCTGGTGTACGCCGCGGGCGTGCTGGTCATGCTGCATTACATTTGGGTGCAGAAGGCCGATATTCGTCAGCCCCTGGCCTGGACCCTCTTCCTGGCGCTGTTGCTCATCGTGCGCCTTCCGCCCGTGCGCCGCTGGTTCACCCGACGTCGGACCCGCAAAGCTGTCAGCAGACGTTCCTCTCGCCCCGCGACGAAATTAGAGACATCGAACTAAACTTTTACCAGACCTCCGGGAGGTGGGGGAAAAGACGCCTGATTATTACTTACGGGCAGCCAACGACGTGATGCGTGATGCGTAATGCGTAACGACCTCACGGATCACGCATCACGCATTACACCCTTTGCATACTCGGCCAACGTCGGCCTGGCGGCCTTTTGCAACCAACGCCAACGCGACGATCACGGCAGACGCAACCGATCCCCTGGCAGGGGGGCCAGGATCCGCCCGTCGAAGCGCTCCCTTGCTTCCTTAATCCACACCTCGGGATCGCCAGCCAGGCGGTGCACCATGGCCAGGGTCTTCACGCCCGCTTCCGCGGCGACGCGGCCCGCCTCCCGGGCAGAGGTGTGATTCCCTACCGTGGTCTGGCCCAGGCTCTCGGCTGCGGTGGCCTCGTGGATGAGCAGATCCGCGCCCTGGGCCAGGTCGACCACCGCCTGCGTGGGCCGGGTGTCGCCCGAATAGACGATGCTGAATCCGGGCGCCGCGTCGGTGGGAGCGAAGTCGAACCGGGCCGCGTAGGCAGGGACTTCGGGCGCGTGGGCCGCGCGGGCCAGGGTGATGCTGATGTCATCCACCACGGGCACGGGCTCGCTTTTGCCTTCCTCCAGGAAGAGAAAAGCCAGCTCATCGGCCACCTTGGGCAGATAGTTGGGATAGACGACTTCCATGAGCATGAACCAGGCTTCGATCACAGGCTCCGCGGCCATGAGATAGCGCATGCGGTGGTAGAAAAGGAAGATGGGGCTGCCCAGGATGTGGTCGCCATGCTGATGGCTGAAGTAGATGTGGGTGATCTGGTCGGGCGAGACGCCCACGCGGTCAAGCTGCATCATCACCGCGGGGCCCGCGTCCAGCAAGATGCGCGCGGGCCCGTGTTTGATGAGCATGGCGGTGTGGTCACCGGGCCGATCGGGCATGATGGCGCCGGTTCCGAGGAAGATGAGTTCGGTCATGGTTGCTAATGGGAGCAGGATTGGGATTGAGGCTCGCCGTGTCAGGGTTCGAGGCGGCAAGGGGCGTGATGCGTGAAAACGTGAAACGTGAGGACTTTACGCATTACGCATTAGCATCACGCCGTTGGCTTTCCGCGCCAAAGGGACGCCGGTCGCGCCCCTTCGACGCTCTTTACAACTTCTCCAACAGGCCCGTGCGGCGGTTGAACTCCTCGATGAGGGCGTCCAGCTCCTCCACATGCCCGTGGATGCTGCCCCAATAGTCCTCGTAATCGTACCACTGGGCCTGTATCTCTTCGAAGGTCTTGCCCTGCTGTTCGACCCAGGTGTAGTACTTGAGGTTGTGGATGCGTTTGCGGTCGTAGTGGCGGGTTTCCAGCATGTGATCGACGTCGATGCCCTCCAGCCACTCGGCCCAGGCGGCGATGGCGTCCTCGCGGGTGAACTCGCCCCGCTCCTCGCGCAGCTCGCGCAGACGGCTCTGATACATTTCCATGGAGTCGGTGGCCACGGTCAGGATCACGTCGTTGGGGCCCAGTTCGTAGTACTTGGCGAACTTGATAGCGGAGATCATGTTGGCCACGCTGGAAATGCCCAACAGATCCAGCTTCTCCACGAAGTCCGCGGGCACGCCCTTTTCAACCAGATATTCCTTGCCTTCAGGCTCGTTGAACAGGCGGATCAGCGACATGGGGCCTTCGTCATCGATGGCCATGACCATGTCCGTGTTGCGCACGTTGTGAATCCAGGGCACGTGCTTATCGCCGATGCCCTCGATGCGATGGGAGCCGAAGCCGTTTTCCAACAGGGTGGGGCATTGCAGAGCCTCGCTGGCCGCGATCTTGCTGGTGGGGAACTGCTCTTTCATGTAGTCGCCGCTGGCGATGGTGCCTGCGGAGCCCGTAGTGAGGACGAGGCCCCGATACTGGTCGCGGGGGCCCATCTCCTGCTCCAGCACCTCGACCATGGCCGGGCCGGTGATCTCATAGTGCCACAGGTAGTTGCCGAACTCGTCGAACTGGTTGAAGATGACCAGAGGCTCGCCCGAGGCCCGCAGCTCGTTGCATTTGTCGAAGATCTCCTTGACGTTGCTCTCAGTGCCGGGCGTGGCGATGATCTCCCCAGCAACGGACTCCAGCCACTCGAAACGCTCGCGGCTCATGCCCTCGGGCAAGATGGCCACCGATTCACAGCCCAGCAGGTTGGAGTCGTAGGCGCCGCCGCGGCAGTAATTGCCCGTGGAGGGCCACACCGCCTTGTGGTAGGTGGGATCGAACTGGCCCGTGGTCAGCCGGGGGACGAGGCAGCCGAAGGCTGCGCCCACCTTGTGCGCGCCCGTGGGGAACCACTTGCCGATAAGGGTGATGATGCGGGCCTCGACGCCGGTCAACTCGCTGGGATATTCCATGTAGTTGACGCCGTTGAAGCCGCCGCCGAAGGGCACGGGCTCGTTCTTCCAGGTGATGCGGAAGAGATTGAGGGGATTCAGGTCCCACAGGCCCACGTTCTTCAGCTTTTCCTTGATCTTGTCGGGAATCAGCTCGGGATGGCGCTGCTGTTGGAAGGTGGGGATGATGATGTTGCGTTCGCGGGCGCGCTCGATAGCGTGCTCCAGCCAGGTTTCGTTGTGAATGCTGAGGTCAATCAGGTTGTATTTTGACATGGTAGGTATGGTTGAACTATGGGAGCTGATTGACTGACAAAACGCGTTTTGGTCTGCTGTGGCCGCCTATGCTGTCGACTGAAGTCGTACCATTCCAGGCCTGCGGCCAGTGGACGGCCTCCGCCGTCCATGTTCATGATGGAAATCAGGTCGACGAAGGTCGACCACAGGCGCGAAGCGCCTGAAGAGTCCGAGTTTACTCGGTGAATATGGTCGGAAAGGAAAGACTCAAGATTTGTCAGTCAACCAGCTATGGGAGAATTGTGAAGAATGGCGTGTGTTTTGGGCGAACGATGAGAAAATCGCGGCGATCGACGGTCAGAATGTGCCGGACGTGCAGCCGTTCGGCCAGGGCGACAATGCTTGCATCGACGAAGTCAAGGTTTGCATCGGCATATTCGGCCAAAAGTGCGTTGATGCGAGGCAAGTCATCAGGCTCCAACGTGACCAGGACGAGATCGGCAAGGAGGTTTTTCAAATCGCTCATATGGAGAAGCCGACAAAGAAACGTCATTCCGAGGGAGCGAAGCGACCGAGGAATCTAGCGAAGCGCAAAATCCACGACATGACGTAACCCATGTTGGGAATTCCAATATGAGCGTTTCAAATAGAACCTCATTCGCGCATGACCCAATCGCGCCTGCAGAAGGTAAGCCAGTTCTACGATGACCGTATCGGGCAGCAGGGGTTCCAGGCCGGGCGTTTGCAGGGTCTGGACAGCGTCCCGATGCTGGGCATCACCGGCATCGAAGAGCGCGTACAAAAAGCCGGTGTCGACCAACGCGATCATGGCGTTTCTGTCTGCTCATACTTTTGCAAGATGGCTTGGGCGACGATCTCATGAACGCGTTCCGATGTGTCGCTATGACCCGAGTTGGCTGTGCCAGCCAATCTTTTCAGCGCCTCGACGCCGCGGCCGCGTTTCGGTGCGGTCAATTCGAAAGGAATGGCCCGCCGATGGACAACCTGGCGCAGGTACAACGTGATGGCCTGGGACGTGGTCAAGCCGATTTGTGAAAATATCTCCTCGGCTTCTTCTTTTAGTTCAGGATCGACGCGGGCGGTGATGACAGCGGTTTTGGGCATGAGTTTGACCTCCTTGTATGGCATTTGTGTAATTATCGTATCACGAAACGCCATACAATGTCAATCAGTTTGTAACTGCTAAGGTAGTTGGCCCCAATCGCCCCTTTTTTGCCACGAAGACACGAAGGAAACGAAGGCGCGAAGTCATTCAAAAAAGATTTTATCCGTGTTTCCTCGTATCCGTGTCGAATGAACAGGGCTACGTTAGCAGTTACATCATTTTGCGTATTTCATGCCCGAAGCGACTGAACACTACTCACTGTCCCAGCGCCCGCTTCACGTCCTCCAGACTCGGGCGAACGTGATGGGGTTGTGCGCTCGTCAGCTCGGCCGCCTTCATGGCGCTGGCCACGTCCTTTAGACCGCTGCCCGTGCTCAGGACGACGATGCGCTCCTCGGGCGAGACCAGGCCCAGATCGACGGCCTTGCGCAGGCCCGCATACGCGGCCGCGGCCGCGGGCTCGGCGAACACGCCCGTCTTCTGCGCCAGCTCGGGGATGGCGGCCAGAATGGCTTCGTCGCTGACGGTGACGAACGCGCCGTCGCTCTCCCGCACCGCGCGCATGGCCTTCAGCCGGTCCCGTGGCAGGCCCGCGCTGATGCTGTCGGCCACGCTGTGAGCCTGGATGGGCGGTTTCGTCAGCACGTCCTCGCCCTTCTCCCAGGCTTCGGCCAGGTAGTTGCTGCCCTCGGCCTGCACGCCGATGATGCGAGGCATGTGGTCGATCCAGCCGAGCTGCATCAGATCGTACAGGCCTTTGTACACGCCGCCGATGATGCAGCCATCTCCCACGCTGACGAAGATGACGTCGGGTGCATCCCAGCCGAGCTGCTCGCAGATCTCGTAGCTGACGGTCTTCTTGCCCTCGGACATGTAGGGGTTGTAGCCCGTGTTGCGGTTGTACCACCCGAACGCGTCCGCGGCCTCCAGGCAGAGCTCGAAGGCGTCGTCATACGTGCCGTCCACCAGCATGACCGTGGAGCCGAAGGTGAGAAGCTGCGCGATCTTGGCCTGGGGCGCGCTGGCCGGGACGAAGATGACGTTGGGTTGATCGACGCTGGCGGCCAGGCCGCTGAGTGCGGCCGCGGCGTTGCCCGTGCTGGCCGTGGTGATGACCTTCGCCCCCATCTCTTGCGCTTTGACGATGGCGATGGCGCTGGCCCGGTCCTTGAAGGACGCAGTGGGTTCCCGACCGTCATCCTTCACCCACACATGCTTCAGGCCCAGGCCCGCGGCCAGCCGCGGCGCGTCGTACAGCGGCGTCCCGCCCACGGTCAGGGGCGGTACGGCCGCGTCGGGCGCCACCGGCAGCATGGGCTTGTAGCGCCAGATGGTGGGGTCGGGATTTTCGGCCAGGGATGCGGGCGTGATGGCCTGGGCGATGGCGTCGTAATCGTACACCACGTCCAGAATGCCTTCGTTGCCGTGGTCGGGGCAAACGTACTTCACCTCATCGGGCTGATAGGTCTTGCCGCAGATCATGCACTGGAGGTATTTGATGTGAGGCATACTTTTTAGAGATCTATGTAAAGCGTAAGTTGGATGAGTCAACAAGGGTCGTAATGCGTGATGCGTAATCCGTAAGATTGCCACGCATCACGCATCACGTTTCATAGACTGGCGTCCGCGCCAGTCGGGCGCCTCTGGCCAGGGACGTCAACCCATCCAGATGCTAGTCCATCACAATATGCGTGCCCGCTTCACCCAACAACGCCTTAGCCAGATTAGGCGGGTCGGTGATGATGGCCCGCTTGCCGCCGTGTTCCAGGAAGTCGATGCAGGCTTCCACTTTGGGCAACATGCTGCCGGGTGCGAAATGCCCTTCCGCCATGTATTGCTTCATCTCCGACACGGTGACCTCATCCAGCCATTTCTGGTTGGGCTTGTTGAAATTGATGGCCACCTTGGGCACCGCCGTGGAGATGACCAGCAAATCCGCCTGGATATCCTTGGCCAGCAGGGCGCTGGCTCGATCCTTGTCGATGACCGCGGGAGGCGCGGGCGCCAGGAAGCCTTCGTCGTCGCGGATGACGGGGATGCCTCCTCCGCCTACGGCGACGACGATCCAGCCTTCGTTCACCGAGGATTTGATGGCGTTGAGTTCGATGATCTCCAGGGGTTTAGGGCTGGCGATGACGCGACGGTAACCCCGCCCCGCATCCTCGACCACCTGCCATCCCATCTCCTCGAAGGTTTTCGCTTCTTCCTGGGTCATAAAACCGCCGATGGGTTTGGTGGGGTTTTGGAAGGCGGGGTCGTTTTTATCCACCAGCACCTGGGTGACGATGGTGATGGCCCGGCGATAGAGCCCCCGGCGCTGGAATTCATTGTCCATGGATTGCTGGATCATATAGCCGATGGAGCCTTGCGTATCCGCGCCGATGAGGTCCAGGGTGACGGGATGGACTTCGGGCATGGCCAGCTCGGCCCGGCGCAGGATGAACCCCACCTGCGGGCCGTTGCCGTGGGTGATCACTGTGTCCCAGCCGTGTTCCACGAGATCGGCGATATGGGTGCTGGTTTCTTTTACTGCGGCCCATTGGTGTTCGATTTGGGGATGATGCTTGTCCGGGATGAGGGAGTTGCCGCCGATGGCGATGACGGCGGTGCCTTTACGTTCGGTCATGGGGGTGCTCCTGCTATGAAAATAGAGTAATCAGTGATCAGTTATCAGTAATCAGTAGGAATCTGCGTTGCATCTGCGTTCCCATTTTCATCGGTATCGGCGCGCCGTCGCGCGCGTCGCCTGCTTTGAAAATAGGATCAGGATCAGGATTGAGGATCGTCAGGACAACGTTGGGCGAGTCTGCACCGAACGTGATGCGTGAAAACGTGAAACGTGAGATCGTTACGCATCACGCATGACGCATTACGTGACTAGCTTCCCGCGCCAACCTGGCTGGCAATGACTTACTGCTGACGGATAACTGTCCTCTACCATCCACTGCCCATGGTCAGGGCCATCACGGCTTTTTGCACATGCAGGCGGTTTTCGGCTTCGTCATAGACCACGCTTTGCGGGCCTTCCAGCACGCTGCTGGCCACCTCGATATCCCGATCCGCGGGCAGGGGATGCATGTAGATGGCGTCCGGTTTGGCCAGGGCCATTCGGCGTTCATCTGTGATCCAGTCTTTATACTGATCGATGAGGCGCTTGCTTTCTTCCGGGTCGGAGGTATGCACCAGCGGGCCCCAGCTTTTGGCGTAGATGACGTCGCTATCCTCGAACCCCGCGTCGAAATCATCCATCAGCTCCAGGCTGCCGCCTGCTTTCTTCGCATTCTCTTTGGCCTGGTCCACGATGAATTGGGGCAGATCGAACTTGGGCGGATGCACCAGCCGCACGTTCAAGCCAAAGCGGGTCATCAGCAGAATGAGGCTGGTGGGCACGCTCAACGGCTTCTGATAGCTGGAGGCGTAGGCCCAGCTCACGGTGATGGTCTTGCCACGGGGATCCCCTTTGTGTTCGATGATGGTTTGCAGGTCGGCCAAAGCTTGATGAGGATGATAGAGATCGCATTGCATGTTGAGGACGGGCGCGCGGCTGGCTTCGGCCACATAGCGCAGGTATTTGTTGCCCACGCCCCAATCCACATGGCGAATGGCGATGCCGTCGAAGTAACGCCCGTAGATTTCGCCCAGCTCTTTGGCGGTGTCGCCGTGGGCGATCTGGGTGGTGCGGCTTTCGACGAACGCGGCGTGCCCGCCCAGTTGGGCCATGCCCGCCTCGAAGGAGCCGCGAGTCCGCGTGGAGCTGAAGAAGAAGAGCATGGCCAGGGTCTTATCTCGCAGGTAGGGGTGAGGAATGCCCAGCGCCCGCTTCTTCTTCAGGTCGAAGGCAATGTCCATGACCGTGTCCAACTGGCCTTTGGTCCATTCCTGGGTGGTGATCATGTCGAGACCGCGCATGTTGGTTTGCATGGAAAACACTCCTTTAATGATGGGATTATTGATGCAAAGAATTCCTTTCTATCGGTGGTTTTCGGAGGAACAAAGCAAAGATCAAAGACTAAAGATTAATGAATTGTTTTTACGAAAGCGCGAATTGCCTTAATCTTTAATCTTCAGTCTTTAATGCTTTTGAACGACGATGGCAGTTCGTCGATGCGCCTGCCCATCTTCCTTTCCAAGGGCTCAATGTGATTGCCACGCACAGGCCGGCCGTCATCGGTGCGCCCGGCCAGCAATTCGGCGCGGGTCACCCAGCGGTTGAGGGGACAGAGATCGATGGGAGGCAGATCGCGGGTGTGGAAGAAGGTGAAATGATAGGCGGTCAGCGCGCCGAAGGAGGGCGAAAGGCGTTTTCCGCCCTCGAAATCGGCCAGATAGTCCAGACGAAAATCCCCAGCTTCGTAGCTGACCTGATAACAAAGCTCTTCTTCCAATTCCCGAATCGCGGTCCGCTCGATGGGCTCCCGCCAGCCCCGATCTTCTTTCTGTCGTCCGCCAATCACCTGATACTGTCCCGCCCGCTCA
The DNA here is from genome assembly GCA_026991225.1 of Anaerolineae bacterium. Taxonomy (GTDB): domain Bacteria; phylum Chloroflexota; class Anaerolineae; order J102; family J102; genus M2005. Next base: position 44,330 of record JALXCB010000054.1, read on the forward strand.
TCCCACTGCACCAGAAACATGGACGGATCGCCCGGCTTCACGATGAGCGTCTCGGCCACGTTGGTGAAGCGGATGGCGGGCGCATCTGGATAGCGCCTCAGGCGCTCCTGCTCCAGCAGGAAGACGAGACTGGCGCCGTGCTGCAGGCCCTCGCCCGGCCGGGCGCCGTGCGCCTCAGACCAATCCTCGATGACATGGCCTGGCGCTTCCAGCCAGGCCGCCAGGCTGTGCAGGAAGTAGTACGCGGGCTGGGAGGCCGCTCGGATGCCTGCGTCCGTCAGCTCCACCGCGCCCCAGGTCTCCAGCAGGATGGGCAGCCCCAAGCCGACAAGCTCCCCGTGGGGCAGCTCGCGCGGGGGCAGAGGCTCGTGCCGGGACTGGGGGATGGCTCGCAGCCAGGCGGCGAGGGCGATGCGTTCAGGAGGCATGGGATCCGTCGATTTTCTCGGCCAGGGCTTTGGGGAAGAGAGCATAGAAGCCGGTGGCGTCGACCACGTCCTGCAAGCGCACCTGGTCCAGCGTGGTGTGGGCGTGGATTTCATCGCCCGGGCCAAAGCCGATGCTGGGGATGCCCGCCTTGCCCGCCCAGTAGATGCCGTTGGTGGAGAAGTTCCATTTGCCCGTGGGCACGGGATGGCCCAGATAGGCGCTGGCGGCCTCCACACCCGCCTGCACGATGGGCGCGTCCTCGGGCAGGGCCCAGGCTGGGAAGTATTTCTCCACCTCGAAGACGAAGCCGGTGTAGCTTTTATCCCGATACTGAAGGATCGAAACCTCGAAATCCTTCTCATGGCCAGCAGGGATGAGCGCGGCCACCTGGGCGACAGCCTCGTCCTTATCCTCGCCAAAGGTCATGCGACGGTCGATGAAGATGGTGGCTTCGTCGGGCACGGCGTTGATGCTGGGCGTCTTCACGTGCATGTCGGTGACGGTGATCTTGCCGTGGCCCAGGAAAGGATCGTCGCCCAACTGGGGCTCCAGGTCGCGGATGCCAGCGATAACGGGCAGCATTTTGTAGATGGCGTTGTCGCCCAGGTGATTGCTGGCCGCGTGGGCGCTGCGCCCTTTGGCCACGACCTGCATCTCCACCCGGCCTTTGTGGCCGCGATAGACCTGCATTTTCGTAGGTTCGCCGATGACCACGAAATCGGGCCGGATGCCTTCCACCTCCACCAACACATTGGGCGCGATACCGTCGCACCATTCTTCCATGTTGCCGAAATAATAAGCGGTCCAGCCATCCAACAGACCCAGGTCGCGGGCGATAGCCAGCCCATAGACCATGCCCGGAGTGGAGTTTTTCTCATCGCAGGCGCCGCGGGCGTAGAGGATGCCGTTCTCCACCTTGCCGATGAAGGGATCCCACTCCCAGGCGTCGGGATCGCCGATGCCCACGGTGTCGATGTGGCTGTCGTAGAGCACTTTGCGGGGGCCGTCGCCAACGCGGCCCAGAATGTTGCCCTGCACGTCGAACCGCACCTCGTCGAAGCCCAGCTTGCGCATCTCTTGGGCGATGCGTTCGCCTACCGGACCAATCTGGCTGTCGTAGGAGGGGATGGCGACGATGTCGCGCATGAACTGGATGATGTCGTCGTGATACGCATCCACGCGCTCACGAATCTGCTGTACGATATCCATAGTGACCTCGATGGAAAGAGATGATGAGAATGGGAAAATGGTCAGCGATGACGGCGAATCAACCGAAAGCGGATGCGGTCGTCCCGAAACCAGGATGTCGCCCACACGATGGGCTGATTCTGAGGATCATAGCCGATTTCTTCGAAAGACAACAGGGGCGTGTTCACCGGGATTTTCAAACGTTCGGCCAGAAAATCATCTGCCAGGACGGGAATCAGTTCCGTAAGATAATACTGAAGCTGACTTTGGCAGCACGTTTCCATGAATTCATAAATAGGCGCACGGGCCATGGCCTCGTCGGGGCGGCATTGAAGCAAACGTAGAGGAAGGACGTTTCGGGTGAGGATGGCGGGCGCGCCATCTTCAAGAAAACGCTTTTCCATGAGCAGCGCAGGCTCATCAGGGGAGAGCCCCAAGCGTCTGGCGGCTTCCCCGCCCGCGGGCTGCTCTTCCAGGCGCAACACTTCCACCGCGGGCGTATAGCCATGGGCCCGCAACGCCTCTTCATAAGACCAGATTTCATCCAGCCTGGTGCGCACCTGCAACCCGGCAGGATTCACAAACGTGCCCGCGCCCTGTCTGCGACGGATGATCCCCTCTTTCTCCAACTTGCTCAACGCCTCCCTCACCGTGGTGCGACTTACGCCCAGAATTTGAGCCAGTTCCGTCTCCGAAGGCAGCCGTCCATCACCGAAGGCATTGTCAAGAATGCGATCCTTAATGTAAAGCCGGGTCTGCTCAGTGAGGGATGGGCTGCGTTTGAACATGGTCGGATTGTCTGGTTGTATGGTTGTATGACAAATTCTAGGCCATTTCTTTGCCCATGTCAACTTCCGGATTAACCCGCTACTTCTGCCCCCCTCAAACTCGCATTTCCCCAGCGCCATGACGTAAAATCCAGCAGGCGGCCCGAGCGATAGCTCGCCGATACCGATGAAAACGCCTCGCGGCCAGGGTCGCGCGGCAAGCCAAGCACGTAATGCGTCATGCGTGATGCGTAACGATCTCACGTTTCACCTTTTCACGCATCACGCCCGTTGCCGCCTCGGCCAATCTTGGCTCGGCGATCCTTTCTCAACCAACGACAACACTATTTTCGGAACAGGAGCTCGCAATGAAATTCCACCAACCCCATGCTCAACTCTACATTCCCGACGACACGCCCGAGCCTCAAGCGCTGGCCCGCACCACCCATCTCGCCATCGCCGCGCACCAGGACGACATCGAGATCATGGCCATCGACGGCATTCTCGAAGCCTTTGGCCAGCCCGACAAATGGTTCACGGGCGTGGTCATGACCAACGGCGCGGGCAGCCCACGGGCGGGCGTCTATGGCGACTACACCGATGAGCAGATGCGTCAGGTGCGCATCGAAGAACAGAAAAAAGCCGCGTTCGTGGGCCAGTACGCGGCCCAATTCCTGCTGGATTACCCCAGCGTTCAGGTGAAAGACCCCGCGGCCACCGAGCCCGTGGAGGACCTGATTGCCATCCTGCGGGCGACAAAACCCGACATCGTCTACACTCACAACCCCGCCGACAAACACAACACCCACATCGGCGTCATCTACAAAACCCTGGCCGCCATCCGCGCCCTGCCCCGGGCGGAGCGTCCGCGCAGGCTCTACGGCTGCGAAGTGTGGCGCGACTTGGACTGGATGCTGGATGAAGACAAGGTCGCGTTCGACGTCTCTCGCTACGAGAACATGCAGATGGCCCTGGTGGCCGTGTTCGATTCCCAGATCAGCGGGGGCAAGCGTTACGACCTGGCCACCATGGGCCGTCGCCGGGCCAACGCCACCTACTACGCCTCTCACGCCACCGACATGGCCGACCTCATGACTTTCGCCATGGACCTGACGCCCCTCATCGAGGACGACGCTCTGGACATGATCGACTACGTCATGGGCTACATCGACCGCTTCGCCCGGGACGTGCGCGGGCGGCTGGCCTCCATGGCCCCATCCCACTGATGACTGATAACTGATTACTGACTTACTCCTTGTAGTATGGCTTGCCCAGGGCCTCGGGCGTGGTCGCGCCCCAGCGAGACCGGAACCATTTGGAGGAGATGAGGATCAGCACCAGGATGGTCATGGCGAAGGGGACCATGCGCCAGATATAGCGGGACGCCAGGCCCGGGAAGAACATCTGGGGATTGAGGGAAAGCTGCCACAGCAGCCCGAACAGCACCGCGCCCCCGAATAGCAGATAGGGATTCCACATGGAGAAAAAGACCAGCGCCAGGGAGATGAAACCCCAGCCCATGAGGAAATTGTAATTCCAAACGGGATTGTAGTAGAGCCCGTACACCGCGCCCGCGAATCCAGCCATGACGCCGCCGAAAATCACGCACAAATAGCGGATGCGGGCCACCTTCAGCCCCGAAACCTCGGCCACCGAAGGCTGTTCGCCCACGGAACGAATACTCAATCCCCATCCTGTTTTGTTGAGCAAAAACCAGACGACCGCCACCATGATAATGGCCAGGAAGAAGAAGGGGGAAATGCCGAACCAGGTGGGGAGGCGCTCCAGGCCCAGCGGGCCGGTGTATGGATTGCCGATATAAGTGGTCATGCCGAAGCCGAAGATCCAGATGCCCATGCCGCTGACCACCTGATCCACCCCCAGGGTGATGGAGAAAAAGCCATGCAGCAGGCCCAACAACGCGCCGATGCCGATCCCCACCAGAAAGCCGACGAGATAGCTGCCTGTGGTTTGGGCGGCGATGAACCCCAGGGTGGCTCCGAAGAGCATAATGCCTTCCAGACCCACGTTCAGGACGCCCGAGCGTTGGTCCACCAATTCGCCCAGACCGGCGAAGGTGAAGATCATGGCGGCTTCGAGACTGCGAATGAGAAATGCGAGCATGAAGGTGCCTCCGTTTGATAAGATCGTTGCGTTTGTTTGTAAAAGCAATCCGAAGCCCACGTTGGGCGAGGCGGCAACGGGAGTGATGCGTAATGCGTAATCCGTGAGGTCGTTACGCATCACGCATTACGCATTACGGAATCGGCTTCCCGCGCCCACGTGGCCATAAAGCATGTTCATTCGTATTGGCGAGCCGTCGCTGGCGTCGCCTGCTTTGTAATCAAAATCTGATAGTGATAGAAAAACTGGAACGCGACCAGGGAGATCATGAGCATGCCCATGAGCGCATAATCCACGCCAAACCCCAAATGCAGTTTGCCCTGCGCCGATCGCCCTCCGATGGACAGGCCGCCGAAGAGCAGGGCCACAAATAAGGTGGCGATGGGGTTGCCCAGGGAGATGAGGCCGCAGATCATGCCATAGAAGGAAAGATCGCCGAAGTAGCCATAGGTGCGGGCGATCTTGTACACGCCCGGCACGGCCGCGAAGTAATGATATCCGGCCAGTCCGGCCAGTGCGCCGCCCAGCAGGAACACCAGCACCGAAATCCAGAAGGGATTGACGCCCGCGTAGCGGGCCGCGGGCGGGTTCTTGCCAAAGGCCCGGATCTGGTAGCCCAGGCTCATGCGGGCGAAGAGCAGATAGATGGCAATCATAAGGAGGATGACCAGGATCAGGGTGTAAGGGAAACCGGCGATGAGCGGGGCCCGGGCCGCCTCGGGCAACTCGAAGCTCTCGCCGCGGCCGCCCAGGTTCATGAATGGGCCGCCATCCTTGATCATGAACGCGACCAGGTTGAAGGCGATGAAGTTCAGCATCATCGTCACCACGATTTCGTTCACATTCCATTTCCCCTTCAAAAATCCGGCGATGCCGCCAATGAGCGCTCCCGCCAGCAGGGCGGCCAACACCATCAGGGTGATGACAACCGGTTGGGACGCGGTCATCTCACCCGTCTTCCCTCCCAGCAGATACACCACGCCAAACGCGGCCAGCGCGCCCAGATACAATTGTCCGGGCATGCCGATATTCCACAGGCCCGCCCGATACGGGATAATAAATGCGTAGGAGGCGAACGCCAGGAAGATGAACCGATTGATGGTCAGGCGCAGGCCATAGGAATTGAAGAAAGCATAACCAAAAATCTGTTTGTAAATCTCTCGGGGGCTCTGGCCCGCTTGCCAAAAAATCAGGCTGAAGAGAAACAATCCGAACAGGATCGCCAGAATCGAAAACAGCGCGGCCTTCCACCCCGGCAGGTTCGTGCGTCGTTGCAAACGAATGTGGTAACCGGCGACGGTCATAGATCAATTCTCCCGATGCAATCCGGCAATCATGGCGCCGATGAGGTCCTTCCTGGCCTCGGCGGCAGGAATGATATCGACGATTTCTCCCTCATACATGGGCGCGATCCAGTCGCTGAGGGAGAGGATTTCATCCAGGTCCTCGGAGATGAGGATCACCGCGGCCTGGTTGGATCGAGCCTCCAGCAGCTTGCGTTGGACGAATTCCGTCGCGCCCACGTCCAGGCCCTGTGCGGGCAGGTTGGCGATGACCAGCTTGGGCTGACGGGAAAGCACCCGGCCCAGGATGATCTTTTGCAGGTTGCCGCCCGAAAGCGTCTGGATTTTCACGTCCGGCCCGGGCGTGGCCACGTCGAAATCCTCGATGATCTGCTCGGTGAGCTGACGCAGCCCGCCATAATCGAGGAAGCCTGCGTGATTGTAACGCTTGTCGAAATAATAGTTCATGGCCACGTTCTCCACCAGGGTGAAATCGCCAATGGACCCCACCTCGGTGCGTTCGGCCGGCGTGTAGCCCAGGCCCAGCTTCCAGCGATCCAGGATGGATCGATGGGTGATATCCTGGCCTTCGAAAAGGATGCGGCCCCCTTCGGCCGGGCGCAGACCCATCAGAGTCTCGGCCAGCTCGTGCTGACCATTGCCCGCCACGCCAGCGACGCCCAGGATCTCCCCTTCCCGCACGGTGAAGGAGGCGTTCTTCAGGGCGATGACGCCTTTGTTGTTGCGGGCGGAGAGGTTCTCCACCTGGATGACGGGCTTGCCCGGCGTCACGTCGGGCTTTTGCAGGTCGAAGATGACAGGGCGTCCCACCATCTTTTGGGCCAGGATCTGCTCCGTGGCCTTGGCCGTCTCCAACCTGTCCACCACCCTGCCCCGGCGCAAGATGGTCACCTGATCGCTGATGGCCAGCACCATGGGCAGTTTGTGGGTGATGAAGGGCACGACGCCCAGCGCCTCCTGCGTCATGGTCTCGATGGATTCCAGCAGGCGTTCGGTCTCCACGGGCGTCAGGGCCGAGGTGGGCTCGTCCAGAATCAGGATTTTCGCGCCCCGGTAGAGGGCTTTGACGATCTCCACCACCTGCTTTTCGCCCTCGGTAAGCTGCCACACCCGGGCCCGCGGGTCCACCCGAAAGCCATAGCGTTGGGCGATGGCCTCGATTTCCTCCTCCGCCTCCTTGACGTTGATCACTCCGCGGCTCTTGGGGTGGCCCAGGAGGATGTTTTCCAGCACGGTGTGCGCGGGCACAAGCTTACGGTGTTGGTGCACCATGCCGATGCCCATCTTGATGGCGTCCTCGGGCGATCGGAAATTCACCTTCAGGCCCCGTACATAGATCTCTCCCTCATCGGGCTGCAACAACCCGAACAGGATGCTCATCAACGTCGTCTTCCCCGCGCCATTCTCCCCCAAGATGGCGTGAATCTCCCCCGCCCGAATCTTGAAATCAATGTGATCGTTGGCCAGCACGCCGCCGGGATAACGTTTGGTGATGCCTCGGGCGTCGAGGATCACCTCGCCCGGTTGGATGTGCTTCCAGATATCGCCGTGAAGTTCGATAGGTTCTGCGTCTCTGGTTCTCGGCATAAGCGCCTCGGTGTTCAGTAATCAGTGATCAGTGATCAGTAATCAGTGTCCAGGCCATCGCGTGGGATGAATCTCGCATAAGATGTAACTGCCAACGTACCCCGGTTAACAAACCACAAAGTGCACAAAGACGCTAAGAACACGAAGAAAAAATGTATACATTTCCCTTTGTGCCTTTGTGTCTTCGTGTTCTTAGTGGTTTTCGGGTGACGACCTCAGCAGTTACCATAAGATAAAGGGGGAAGATGAAAGACCTTCCCCCCTTTCTTCACGTTCCTTGTGGGTTCGTAACCACTCAGGTTGCGTTGCCACTTTTTGCCACGAAGGCTCGAAGGAACGAAGACATGCAGGTTTGCAAGTTTGCAGGTCGCAAGTGGCAAGTCCTTCTGGCGGCAAGGTTTTTCACCTGCTACTTGCTACTTGCTACCTGCCACCTGCCACTTTTACCCTTCGCGCCTTCGTGTCGTCGCGGCTTCGTGGTTTTTTGACCTCGTTACGTAAGCAGTTACGTTCCTTGTGGGTTCTCAGAGTGCGCTGTGTTCTCCAATCATTCGAGAATGGTTACGCCTTCCAGATCGAAGTTGAATTGGGAGAGCAACCATTCCACAGTGGGCTCTTCGCCCGCGGGCTTCACTTCCTTGCCTTTTTCGGGCACCGGATTGCCCTCCAGATCCAGGCCCGTGCCGTTGCTGACGAACGCATGGGCGGTGAAGGGATCCCATTCGCCCTTCATCATCTGCTCGCGGCGCTGCGCGACCAGATCCTTGATCTCCTGCGGCACCTCGGCCTTGGGGCTGATGGCGTCCACGCCCACCTTGCCGTCGTTCATGATGTCCACCGTGGGCTCCACCGTGCCATCGGCCAGGGTGAAGGTGCTCTCCATGCCCGGATACATGATGGTCTCAGGCGGATTTCCTTCCATCTTGGCCTGCACCATGCGGTCATAGATGACCTCCCAACGGGTGTCGAAGGAGATGGCCACCGTGTCGGTGCTGGACCAACCATAGAAGCCGACAATGTCCATGTCCTTGCCCACGTACCAGATGCCGCTCTCCTGAGCCACATCCAGCGGCGAACCAGAGTCGGACTGCTGGGTGAGCACGTCCACATTGTACTGGTCGATGAGGGTCTTGGCGATCTCCCGCTCCTCGGTGGGGTTGTACCAGTCGCCTACATACTTGACGTAGATCTTCACGTCCTTGTTCAGCAGCTTGGCGCCATCCTGCACGCCCAGGGTGAAGCCCGCCTGGCGGCGAATGACCTGCACCGAAGGGAAGGCGGAAACCACGCCGATGTTGCCCGTCTTGGTCAGGGCCGCGGCCACGAGACCTTCCAGGTAGAGGGCCTGGTACTGGCGAGGGAAGAAGCGCACGAAGTTGGGCTTCGTGGTCAGATCGCTGGCGATGACCGAGCCGAAGATCACATCCGGATACTTGTCGGCAATGTCTTTCAACGGGAGGCCCATGAACTCAGCGTTGCCGATGACGATGTTGGCGCCTTCCGAGATGAGTTCTTCAGCAAAGGGCACCGTGCTGTCCGGGCCGACTTCTTCGCGGTAGATGTATTTCACGTTGGGATATTTCTCCGCGATGCGCTTGCCAGCCCGATCGTGCGCGCCCGACCAGGTCGTCCCCTCGATGATGCTAAAGTGCTCGATGGCCAGCGTGATCTCCTGCGGAGGGGCTTCCTCCGTGGGCTGCTCCGCCGGTTTCTCCGTTGGCTTCGCTTCAGGAGCCTGGGTGGGCTGCTCCGCGGGAGCCTGGGTGGCGGTGGGCTGTCCCCCACAGGCGGCCAGGGTGAGAGCCAGCGCGGCCAGAACCAGCGCCGCCAGCACGACCATCAGTTTGGAAAACCGATGTTGACGCATGTTGCATCTCCTCCTTGTGAGAAAAGGTGGTTGGGTGGAAAAGTGGCGAGGAATGTAAGATGTCTTCAATTGGTTTTGCACATTATCACAAATGGCGGGAATTTGTCAATCTTTGTACAATTCCCTCATGTCCCTCTTTCTTGCTGGCAGCATCAGCCGTTATCTCCATGAATCCACGCCCAATTCTCTCGCCCTGCGCGTCCTTTCCCGTCATCGCCGGGTCGTGAATCTGATGGATGAGAAGGGCGGGATGTGGGCCGTAGTCCACCCCGACGTGGGGAACGGGCCTTTTCACATCGTGCTGGCCGATGCGGCTTCCTTCGATGGCTGGGAGCCGGGCGCGACTGGCCGCTGGGATGGTCGGGCGTTGATGATAAGAAACGGGCAGGTGGATGCGACCGCAGCCCGGGTCTGGGATCCCTTCCTGGCCCGAACCCCCATGATCATCCCCGACCGAAGTTGGGAACTCGCCCGAGCGTGCGCGAGCGCCATCCTGGCTGCGTCGCCGCCCCAGGCGGAGATGGACGCCCGCACATGGGCGCGGTTGCAGGAGGGCGTCATCCGGTTGGGGAAAGCCCGAAGGACGGGCGATGAGACGGCGCTGCTGGATGCCGCGGGGTTGCTGGCGGGCCTGGGGCCGGGTTTGACGCCGGCCGGGGATGATGTTTTGCTGGGCTGGCTGGCGCGCGCATGGCTTGGAAACAACATGGATGGGACATGGGCCGCGGGACGCCTTATGGACGCCGTGGAGGGCAGGACGACGCGGGTGAGTGAGGCGTGGTTGGGTCATGCGGCAGCCGGGCGATTTGCGGAACCCTGGCACGATCTGCGTTCCGCCCTGGCGCGGGCGGATGGCGAAGCCATCTGTCGGACGATGAGCCGCATCGCGAGCATCGGCGCCACATCGGGCAGGCTGGCGTTGCTGGGCGCATTTCCGTCGCCCTAACCCTTTGTGCTACAATCTTGCCAATATCGTCGTCAGCGCTTGTCAGAAGATCGTCAAGTCGAAATTGGGCGAAGCGGCATCGTGAACCGCGAAAAACGTGATGCGTAGGGCCCTCACGCATCACGTCTCACGTTTCATGTGCTGCTTGCTCTCGCCAGGCGTCCTGACCGAAACACGCTTATTTCGCAGTATCGGAGCCTTACGTGCACATCGCTATCATCGGTCATCTCACCCGGGACATCTCGCCCGATGGATACACCGTCGGCGGCGCGGTGAGCTATTCTGGCGTGACTGCGCGCAGGCTGGGGGCCGAGGTGACGGTGCTCACTCGGGCGCATCCCAGGGATGTGCGCTTTCTCGAATCGGAAGGCATTCACGTCATCAACCTGCCCACCGAGGTCTACACCACCTTCCACAACGTCTATTACAAGGATATTCGCATTCAGCAGGTGCTGGCCGTGGCCGGGCCCATCATGGAACAGGACGTCCCGCCCGAAATCTACGAGGCCGACCTGCTTTTGCTGGCCCCCGTCGCCCAGGAAGTGGACCCCGCCATCGCATCGCGGGCGCATCACCCACTCGCGGCCACGCCCCAGGGCTGGATGCGTGAGTGGGATGTCCAGGGCAAGGTGTATTCCATTCCCTGGTACGGTGCTGGCCGCATTCTCCCCTATCTCGACGTCATCATTTTCTCCGACCAGGACCTGGTGGGCGATATGAGCATCCTGCCCACCATCATCGATGCCGTGCCCCTGGTGGCCATCACCCGCGCGGCCAAGGGCAGCGTCATCTACAATCGCGGGCGGCGCTGCCGGGTGCACACCCGTCCCGCCCGCGAGGTGGATGCCACCGGCGCCGGCGACGTGTTCGCCGCCGCCTTTCTGGTGGCGTTGATGAACGGCAAATCCCCCGCCGACGCGGCCTATTTCGCCAATGTCACGGCCAGCCTCAGCATCGAAGCCATCGGGCTGGCCGGCATCCCCTACCGCCATCAGGTCGCATCCTACATCGAAGCGCATCCCGGACCATGACCCGAATCTACGCGATTGCCAATCAGAAAGGCGGCGTGGGCAAGACCACCACCGCCGTCAACCTGGGCGCGTATCTGGCCGCCGCGGGCCAGCGCGTGCTCATCGTCGACATCGATCCCCAGGCCAACGCCACCAGCTCCCTGGGCCTGGGCGCGAGCCAGCTTCCTCGATCCATCTACGACGTGTTCAGCGGCGAGGCGGACCTGGCCGATGTCATCACCCTCACCAATCGCATGCGCCTGGATATCGTCCCCAGCTCCCACGCCATGGCTGCGCTGGAAACTGAGGCCGTGGAAGCCATCAGCGATCCCTACCAGCGCAGCTTCCTCCTGCGCAACGCCCTCACCCCCACCCTCCATCGCTACGATTACATTCTCATCGACAGTCCGCCCAGCCTGGGCCTCATCACCGTCAACGCCATGACCGCGGCCGAAGGGGTGATCATCCCCGTCCAGAGCGAATATCTGGCCCTGGAGGGGCTGGGGCAGCTGCTTGCCACCATCGACAAGGTGCGGCGGGGCCTCAACCCGGCCTTGCGCATCGTGGGCATCCTCATCACCATGTCCGATTCACGCAACAAGCTCAGCCGCCAGGTGGAGGATGAGATACGGCGCTATTTTCAGGATAAGGTGTTCGATACAGTCATTCCCCGCAATGTGCGATTGGGCGAAGCGCCCAGCTACGGCGAACCTATCAATGCGTACGCCCCCAATTCGGCGGGCGCGAAAGCCTATCAGCAACTGGCGGAGGAGCTGTTGATTCGCGACGGCGTCATTTCCCCCACTTCCCCCCAAGGAGCAGTCGCATGAGTCCTCGCAGAGGTCTGGGACGCGGTCTCGATAGCCTGATTCCCACCACGCCCGCCATCGAACCGGAGGCGGAAGGGGCTACCGCGGGCGTCCATCTCGTTCCCATCGATGAGATCAGCCCCAATCCCAGCCAGCCCCGGCAAACCTTCGCGCCCGAGGCCCTGGCCGAACTGGCCGCGTCCATCAAAGAGCACGGGCTGATCCAGCCCATCATCGTCGCCCGCGCCTCCGCGGGTTCCCAAACGCCCTACACCATCATCGCGGGCGAGCGTCGTTGGCGGGCGTCGAAGCTGGCCGGGCTCAAGCAGGTCCCGGTCATCATCAAGGACGCCACGCCCCAGGCCATGCTGGAGCTAGCCCTGGTGGAGAATGTGCAGCGGGCCGACCTGAATCCTCTGGAAGAGGCTGTCGCTTACGAGACCTTGATCCAGGAGTTTGGGCTGACGCAGGGGCAGGTGGCCGAGCGCGTGGGCAAGAGCCGGGTGGCGGTGGCCAACACCATCCGCCTGCTGCAATTGCCCGACGAGGTGAAGCAGGCGGTGCTGGAGGGACAGATTCGCGAGGGGCACGCCCGGGCACTGCTGGGCCTTACCGATGAACAGGTCATGGTGGAGGCGCTGAAGCTGGTCATCGACCGCGGCCTCTCGGTGCGCCAGACCGAGGAGCTGGTGCGGCGTCTGAACGCGCCCGCCAAACCCGCGCCCGACGACGATCTCAGCGCCAGCCCCGAAACCAGGGCGCTGGAGGATCGACTACGCCAACGCCTGGGCACGAAAGTCAGCCTCTTCCGCACCCGCAAGGGCGGGCGCATCGTCATCCATTTCTATTCGGAGGAGGAGTTGGCCGAGCTGTATGAGATGCTCATCGGGGATGAGCCGTTGTAATCTGGGATAGAGGGGCGATCATCTGGCTGAAGTTCGCCAGATTGTTGAGGGTGATGACATCGCCGCCGGGCGCGTAGATCACCAACGTTCCCTTGTCGAACCACGCGTCGAACGCGGTTTGTGAGATGCCCAGTGTGATATCAGGTCGCATCAGCGAAAAAATCTTTCTGTAGAAAAAGCATCGGCGAATGACAAGGGTTTGGAAGGTGATTTCCACGCGAAACCCCAGCCAGCAAAGAAAGTGTACCGCGCCGATGAGGAGCAGCAAAAACCCCAGGATTTCGCACGCCGCGTTCAAGGCACTGGCCTGGAACTGAGGCAGACGCCTGGAAATTTCCGCCGTCTCCAGAAACAGGCTCGTTCCCACCAGAAACAGCAAGGTGTCTGGCAGAATGACGATAGCGTGTTGTCGGATAACCATCGGCTTATTCATCATGCACCTCCACGCGGACTTGTGAGAGTCCTTGCAGTCACAAGAATGGCGGCATTATGGACCTCCTGTTTCGAAAATAGCGTTGCGTTGGTTTGCAAAAGCAACTCGAAGCCTGCGTTGGGCGAGGCGGCAACGGACGTGATGCGTAATGCGTAATCCGTGAGGTCGTTACGCATCACGCATCACGCATTACGCATTACGTGCTTGGCTTCCCGCGCCCACGTGGCCGCGAGGCGTTTTCGTTCATTTCAACATCTGGTCTTCCTTTTTACCAGTTTATACGAATTTCGCGGCCTTTTCCTGACGGGCGTCTGCTGGCAGCCCGACAGAATTCAGACGATATCATGACAAAACGGATAAAATGCGTAACTGCTAACGTACTTGACTTTAGGCCGCCAAAAGCCACGAAGGCTCGAAGTTTTTCGAGGACACGAAGGGGAAAATAAAGAAAAGTACGTCGCGCCTTCGTTTTCTTCGTGTCTTCGTGGCAAAAAGCGGCGGCACGACCTTGGCAGTTACTAAAATGTGCTTATGGCTGCTGTTCGAGTTTGATTCGTTCCCCGGATTACAGTAGAATGAAAAGCGTCGCCAGACCCATCCGATCATACTCCCCACCCGTCCCATGAACCATCACCAGGATGAACTCGACGCGCTGATGCGCCGCATCGTCGATCTCTCGGACGAGAGCCTGATCCTGCTTTCCCAGTACATCAGCTTTCTCAAATGGCAGGAAGAGCAATGGCATTCGCCCGAGGTGTGGGACGATGTGAAACAGGATGAAGTGGTCTGGCTTTATGATCTGATCGAGCATTTCGACGGGGCCCGGCAGGCGGCCACGGTGGACATGCGGGGCATGGAGGTGAAGGTCGCGCCCGCCAGTTGCGGCGGCGTCATCCGCCCGGCCATCTGGCAGCACCCGCCCGTGACGGGCGAAGGCGTGGTCGAATATCAGGTGGAGGCGCCCCTAGATCTGGATGCAATCAAGCTCAAGTTTGCGACGGGGGTGCGCGATGGCGCGTTGCTCTCGCAGGAGAATCAGGTGGCCTTTCGGATACGCGTCAATGGCCGTCTTATCTGGTCCCATCTCATGGCCGAAGCCGGGTGGCACGATTTCCTCATCGACTTGCCCACCCTCACGGGCCAGACCATGGTCGTCCAGCTCATCACCGACGCCCTGGGCAACTCCCGCTGGAACTGGGCCGTCTGGGGCGAGCCTCGCGTCCTCGGCTTGCTACGAACCTAAACCTCCCTTTGCGCCTTGGTGACTTGGCGTGAGATCCCCATAACATTCACCCATCTATCACAAAAGGAGGACGACGATGTCTGACTTTGAATTCGGCGGGGAGTTCGTATGGTTCCCCACGCCCGACTACGTGAACGGCAGCCATGTGCAGCGGTTCATGCAGGCCCACGGCTTCGAGGATTGGGACGCGCTGCATGAAGCGGCCATCGCGGATGTGGGCTGGTTCTGGGACGCCATGCTTGCCTACCTCGACATCGAGTTCAGCAAGCCCTACGACCAGATCGTGGACCTTTCCCGAGGCAAACCCTGGGCCCGCTGGGCCATCGGCGGGCGGATGAATATCGTGCACAACTGCCTGGACAAGTGGATGGGCACAGACATCGAGGGGAAGATCGCGTTGCGCTGGGAGGGGGAGGAGGGTGACGTACGGACGTTGACCTATCGGGAGCTGTTCGAGGAGGTGAATCGCACGGCCAACGCGCTGCGGGCGTTGGGCCTGGGCAAGGGCGACGCCATCGGCCTCTACATGCCCATGACACCCGAGATCGCCATCGCCCTGCTGGCCATCGCCAAGATCGGCGGCGTGATCTTACCCCTGTTCTCGGGCTACGGCGCGGGGGCTGTGGCCACCCGTCTGGCCGACGCGGACGCCAAAGCGGTGTTCGTGGCCGATGGCGCGTTCCGCCGCGGGCGGGTCGTGGACATGAAGGCCATCGCGGACGAGGCCCTGAAGCAGGTCCCCACGGTGGCGCATGTCATCGTCCATCGCCGTACGGGCGCGGATATCCCCTGGACGGAAGGTCGCGATCACTGGTGGCATGATCTCATCCCTAATCAGCCCGCAGAAGCCCCCACCGAAGACACCGAGGCCGAGGACCTGATCATGATCATCTACACCTCGGGCACGACGGGACGGCCCAAGGGCGCGGTGCACACGCATATCGGCTTCCCCATCAAGGCCGCCACCGACATGGCCATGGGCCTGGACCTGCGTCGGGATGACGTGCTTTACTGGATGACCGACATGGGCTGGATGATGGGCCCGTGGGAGGTGTTCGGAACGCTGATCCTGGGCGCGACCATGCTCTTCTACGACGGCGCGCCCGATTATCCCGACGTGGACCGGCTGTGGAAGCTGGTGGCGGACCACGGCGTCACCCATCTGGGCGTGTCGCCCACGCTCATTCGGGCGCTGATGGCTCACGGCGAGGAGCCCGTGAAGAAGCATGATCTCTCCAGCCTGCGCGCGTTCGGCTCCACCGGCGAGCCCTGGAATCCCGATCCGTGGATGTGGCTGTTCCAGGTGGTGGGCGAGAGCAAACGGCCCATCATCAACTATTCGGGCGGCACCGAGATCTCGGGCGGCATCGTCATGGGCAACGTGGTCAAGCCCCTGAAGCCCGCGGCCTTCTCGGGCCCCAATGTGGACATGGCCGCGGACGTGGTGGATGAGGATGGCAACCCGGTGCGGGGTCAGGTGGGCGAACTGGTCATCCGCGAACCCTGGATCGGCATGACTCGCGGCTTCTGGAAGGACCCCGACCGCTACATCGAGACCTACTGGAGCCGCTTCCCCGATGTGTGGGTGCATGGCGATTTCGCGGCCATCGACAAAGACGGCCAATGGTACATTCTGGGCCGGTCGGATGACACCATCAAGGTGGCGGGCAAGCGTCTGGGCCCGGCCGAGGTGGAAAGCATCCTCGTGGCCCATCCGGCGGTGGTGGAGGCGGGCGCATTCGGCGTTCCCCACGAAATCAAAGGCTCGGCCCTGGTGGTGGCTGTGGTGTTGGCTCCGGGCTATGAGCCCTCCGACGAACTGGCCGAGGAGCTGAAGGCGCTGGTCGTGGCGGGCATGGGCAAAGCCCTCAAACCCCAGGCGATCATCTTTGTTCCCGACCTGCCCAAGACCCGCAACGCCAAGGTGATGCGGCGGGTGCTGCGGGCCGCGTATCTCGACCAGCCCGCGGGCGACCTCAGCGCTTTGGTCAATCCCGATGTGGTGGAAGCCATCCGGGAGATCGGGCGCGCCAAAGGGGATTGAATCATGTGGCGTTCGTGGTTTTGGAAATGGGGGTTGGGCCTGCTCCTCGTCGGTCTCATCGCGGCCTCTGCACAGGCCCGATCCGCTCGCCCCTCGCCAGCAGATAATCCGGAAGAGCCGCCATTCCGAATCCGTTCGGTGTGGATATTGGGCGACAGCCTCACCCTGGGCGTGTACGCCTCCTCCCAGGAAACCACCTTTCGTAACGCGCTTTTTCACGACCTGCAAAGCATCAGCCGCCCCTGGTCGATGCGCATCACGCTGTGGGAAAGCGTGTGCACGCTGGGAGGCCTGGAAGAAGAATGGGACGATCTGCCAGGCGAGCCCACGCTGCTTTTCATCGAAGTCGGGATCAACGATATCCTCGGCAATGAAAACTGTCCTCTGGTTCCTGAAGCGCAATGGCGCCAGCGTTATGGCGCCATGCTAGACCGCATCCAACAGGACGCCCCGGGGGTGGAGATCATCGTTGGCTCCATTCCCTGGAGCAACTGGCCCGAGGAAAGCGACCGTTATCGCAAAGCCTTGCAATATAACCAGTGGATCGCGGAGGAAGCCCAGGCGCGCGCCATCCCCGTCGCCGATCTCTGGAGCGCCACCCTGGGTAGGAAGGATGGCATTTCCACGCCCGACCAACCCAGCATGTTTCCTCCCTATCATGGCGACAATTTCCATCCTAACGATGTCGGCCATCGCCGTATCGCCAACACGTTTTTCCAGACCTATCTTCGCAAATACCAACGTCTCTACACGCCTTTCCAGCTTTCTTCGGCAACGAAGGAGAATCTCAATGGACTTTCAACTCGCTGATGAACACCGCATGTTGCAGGAGATGATTCGCGACTTCGTGGAGAAGGAGGTGAAACCGCGGGCCGCGGAGGTGGATCGGGAACACAAGTTTCCCAGAGAAGCCATCGAAAAGATGGGCCCGCTGGGCCTGCTGGGCCTGAACATCCCCGAAGAATGGGGCGGGGCGGGCTCCGACACCCTGGCTACGGCCATCCTCTACGAGGAGCTGGGCCGGGGCTGCGGCTCCACCGCGCTGACGGTGGAAGCCCATCTCAGCCTGGGCAGCGCCGCCATCAACCTGTTCGGCAGTGACATGCTCAAAGAGAAATTCCTCACCCGCCTGGCGACGGGCGAGATCCTGGGCGCGCTCAGCCTCACCGAGCCGGGCGCGGGGTCGGACCTGAAGGGCGGAGTGCGCACCAAGGCGGAGAAAGTGGGAAATGAATGGATCATCAACGGCAGCAAGATGTGGACCACCAACGCCTCGGTGGCGGGCGTTATCGTCTTTCTGGTCCGCACCGACCCCGCAGGGGGCTCCCGCTCCCTGAGCATGATCGCAGTTCCCACCGACACGCCCGGCCTCATCATTCATCCGGCCGAGCGCAAGATGGGCCTGCACGGCTGCAAGACCCACGCGGTCACCCTGGAGGATGTGCGGGTTCCGCTGGAATATCTGGTGGGTGAGGAAGGCCGGGGGCTGCATCAAGCCCTGGCGGTGCTGGATGGCGGGCGCGTGGGCATCGGCGCGCTAAGCGTGGGTCTGGCCCAGGCCGCGTTCGAGGAGGCGGTGAAATACGCGAAGGAACGCGAAGCGTTCGGTGGGCCCATCGCCAACCTGCAGGCCATCCAGTTCAAACTGGCGGACATGTCCACCATGATCGAGGTAGCCCGTTGGGCCATCTATCGGGCGGCGTGGCTGAAGGATCAGGGCCTGCCGTATAGCCAGGCCGCGGCCCAGGCCAAGCTCTTCGCCACCGAGATGGCGGACAAGGTCTGCTTCGAGGCCATTCAGATCCACGGCGGCTACGGCTACTCCGCCGAGTTCCCGGTGGAGCGCATTTATCGGGACAACCGGCTCATGCTCATCGGCGAGGGCACCAGCGAGATCAACCGTCTCGTCATCGCCCGCCATGTGCTTCGGAATTGAATCCGAGACCAGGTGACAGCGGCTTTGGCGCGGTTCGTGAATAGCCTGGGGAAACCAGAAAACCCCGTAGACCAGTAGACCGGGCGAGGAGCGCTCTTTTGGGGTCTATTGGTCTACGGGGCTGTCGGATTTCATATTCTCCCGTATCAGCGCGCTGCGTTTGACGTCATCCTGGGCGATAATGGGATTTGACAATCTGGGGAACGACAGATAAAGTTAATTAGTTTAACTAATTTTGAACCATTGACCATGTCCGATATCGATTTTGATCCCATCACCGACCGTTTCATCGCGCTGATGATACGCTTGCGGCAACACATGCCCGAGAAGGCCCCGCCCCTGGCAGCGGGCATTTCCCCGACCCAGGTCGCCATCCTGGCCCATGTGGCTGAATCCCCCGGCTGCGGCGTCAAGGAGATCGCCCGGGCGTTGGGGCTGTCCGCGCCTTCCATCAGCGTCAGCGTGCGCCAACTGGAAGCGAAGGAGCTGCTGTCTCGGCAGCCGCATCCTCGCGATCGTCGGGCGGTGCAGCTTTTTCTGACGCCCGAAGGACAGGCGTTGCATGAGCAGACGACGGCCTTCCAGCGGGAGTTTTTCGCCCGGCTGCTGAAAGGACTGGACGCCCAGGAGCAAGCGCAATTGGTTTCACTCTTGGAAAAGGCGCTGGGCTCGACGCAGGCATCCTAGCGCCTGCTATGAAAATAAAGTAATCAGTGGAAATCTGCGAAGCATCTGCGAAAATCTGCGTTCTCATTTTCATCGGTATCGGCGCTGGCGCGCCAGCCGTTGGACTGGTTTGAGAACAAAGCAACCCAGAGCGCACTGAGCACTTTTCTCCATTCCTGGTCACAACCCCATCCCAAAAGGAGACTTTATCCTGTGTTCAATCCTTATCTCTTTTCCGCCATTTTTTATCTGTTCATCGCCCTGCTCATGGCATTCGATCTGGCTCTGGTCAACTGGGGCGTATTGCCCGGTTATAGCGGCGTAGCCTGGCTGCGAGTGCATTTCATCACCCTGGGCTTCGTCTCCCAGGCGGTTTTTGGCGCGCTGCCCTTGTTGCAGGCCGCCCGCCACGGAGCGCCCCGTCCCAGGAGCCGCCTCGATATCTGGGCGCTGCTCAATGCCGGGATCGTGATCCTGCTGGTGGGCATTCCCATCGTCAACAAGGCGCTGATCTTTACGGGCGGCACGCTGGTTTTTATCGCCGCCATCATGCTGGCGGTGCAACTGCGGGGCATTGCGCGTGCGGGTCAGGCCCAGGCGCAGAAGGACTGGCCGCGCCGGTTTTATGGCGTCGGCGTGCTGTTTTTGCTGGTGGGCGTCATTATCGGTACGGGCTACTGGCTGGGCTGGAGCGCGCCCCTGCGGATCACTGCGCCCATCGAAGCCCATGTACACGCCAACAACTGGGGGTTCCTGTCCATGGTTTTCGCAGGCATCCTCATCAGTCTGGCGCCCGATCTGCTGCATCGCCCCCTGGCTTCAGAGAAGACCATCCGCATCATCTTCTGGGGCATGGTGTTGGGAGCGCTGGGGCTGGTAAGCGGTCCCTGGTGGGGCGGCGCCCGCTCCATCCCCATTTCGGTCACGGGATTGATCATCCACCTGATCATCACAGGCGTGCTGGTGGCGGTGACCTGGCAGGCGTTTCGAGCCGCCGGCAAGTTGAATGTGGGCGCCTGGCATCTGCTTCTCGCTTACCTCTGGTTCTTTATGCCCATGTTGATGGCTCCCATCGTGGTGTTCCATCTGGGCAGCATCCCTGGCGAACGCATCGAAGGCGTTGCGCCTCAGGCGTTGATCTATGGTTGGGCCATGCAATTCGGCCTGGCTATCGTCCCTTATTTCATAGGGCGTTACCTGCTCAAAAAGGAAAATCCGCAATTGGGCGGTTCGAAATGGAGTCTGGCGCTGGTCAATGCCGGCGCGGCGATCATCTGGCTGGGCATTTTCCTGAAACCTTACGATGCGGCGCTGTGGGGCGTGGCCTACGCTCTGCTGGGACTGGCCGCTCTCGACGTGTTCCAACGACAGTGGCGAGATCTGGACAGTCAGCATTAGCAACAGCCCGCCGATACCAATGAAAACGCTTCGCGGCCAGAGCCGCGCGGGAAGCCAAGCACGTGATGCGTAATGCGTGATGCGTAACGACCTCACAGATTACGCATCACGTCTGTAGCAGACTCGCCCAACGCGGGCTTCGAGGCGCTCTTTCAGACGAACACAACGTTATCTTCGGAACAGCAGGCTTCGGAGTGCGAACTCCGGGGCCTTTTTTCATATCTTCCGCATCGACTATAATGACAGATGCTGACTGCTCTTCCCCTTTCACCTTCAGTCAGGATTCTGCGCTTATGAGCCAACGCATCCTCGTCGTCGATGATGACCGCCAGATCGTGCGCTTGATTCGATCCTATCTGGAGCAAAACGGCTTCGATACGCTGGTCGCGTATGATGGCCATGAGGCCTTGCACCTCATCCGGGCGGAGAAGCCCGACCTGGTGGTGCTGGACCTGATGCTCCCGGAGATCGATGGCTGGGAGATCACGCGCATCGTGCGGAGCGACCCGAGCATCAGCGCCACGCCCATCATTATGCTCACCGCCCGGGTGGAGGACACCGACCGCATTGTGGGGCTGGAGATGGGCGCGGATGATTACATCCCCAAGCCTTTCAACCCGCGCGAGGTGGTGGCGCGAGTGCGGGCGGTGCTGCGCCGCACGCAGGGCGACGCCCGACCGGCGAACATCTTGCAGGTGGGACCCATCCGCATGGATCTGGACCGCCATCAGGCCACTGTCGACGGCCGGATGCTGGACCTGACTCCGACCGAATTCGATCTGCTCAAGCTGCTGATGAGCTATCCCGAACGGGCCTTCACCCGCATGGAGATGATCGATCAGGCGCTGGGCTACGCGTACGAAGGCATGGAACGCACCATCGACAGCCATATCAAGAATCTGCGCAAGAAGCTGGGCATCTCCAGGGGCGAGCCGGGTTACATCGAAACGGTGTATGGCGTGGGATATCGCCTGGTGGGGGACGCATGAACAGGCTCTGGGTGCGGCTGGGACTGGCCTTCGCCGCCGTAGCGCTGTTGGCCATCGCCGCGGTGGGGCTGTTGGCCAATTATCAGCTCACGACGGGCTTCCATCGCTATGTAGTCAGCAATCAGGTGGACAAACTGTTGATGCCCGCCCTGGTCACCCATTATCAGCGGACGGGGAGTTGGGCGGGCGTGAAGGACGTGTTTCAGCGGCTGCCAGGCCCGCAGCGGGGGAAAGGCGGAGGGAAAGATCACGGCAATTCCCCTCAATACACCCTGGCTGACGCGTCGGGGCAGGTGGTCTATGATGAAACCGGAAGCGCGCCAGCGAGCCTTTCGCCGAGCCAAAAACGGCAGGCGATCCCTGTCATCGTCGACAACCAGACCGTGGGCTACCTGCTGGTGACGCCGGGCGCTGGCGAAAGTCAGGGCCGGGCGGAGGCGGCCTTTCTCGACCTCATCACCCAATCCTTGTTCTGGGCCGGACTGCTGGCCGCAATTCTGGCCCTGATCCTGGGCTTTTTCGTGGCCCGACAGGTTTCCGCCCCCCTCTCCCGCCTGGCCCGGGCCGCCCGCGCCCTCTCCCAGGGCGATCTCAGCCAGCGGGCGCCGGTTTCGGGCAGCGAAGAGATCGCCGAGGTCATCATCGCGTTCAATGAGATGGCGGGGGAGTTGGAACGTTCCGAAACGCTGCGCCAGCAGATGATCGCGGACATCGCCCACGAATTGCGCACGCCTCTGACAGTGATCCAGGGCAATCTCCAGGCCCTGATCGATGGCGTCTATCCCCTGACGAAAGAAGAGATCGCCCAGGTCTATGACGAAACCCTGACTCTGGCCCGGTTGGTGAACGATCTGCGGGCGCTGACCCAGGCCGAGGCGGGACAACTCAGCCTCCATCCCAATGAGGTGGACGTCGCGGCGCTGGTGACTCAGGCCCAGGCGGTCTTTCAGGATGCGGCCAGGGAGAAGGAGATCCGTCTGGAAACTGAGATTGCGCCCGACCTTCCCCTCATGCGGGCCGATATCGATCGGGTGCGGCAGACGCTCTACAACCTCCTCTCCAACGCCTTGCGCCACACCCCCGCGGGCGGAATGGTGCGCATCACGGCCCGTCCGGCCTCGCTGCCCGATGGCCGGGGGGGCGTGGAAATCGCGGTGGAGGACACCGGCCCTGG
The DNA here is from genome assembly GCA_026991225.1 of Anaerolineae bacterium. Taxonomy (GTDB): domain Bacteria; phylum Chloroflexota; class Anaerolineae; order J102; family J102; genus M2005. The sequence continues at coordinate 67,149 of JALXCB010000054.1, forward strand.
CCTTAGCCCCGAGGAACAGGCCCATGTCTTCGATCGGTTCTGGCGGGCGGACGCGTCTCGATCGCGAGACCAGGGCGGTTCGGGCCTGGGGCTGACCATCGCCCGGCGTCTCATCGAGGCGCAAGGGGGCGTCATGGGCGTCGACAGCGAGCCGGGCCAGGGCGCGCGGTTTTGGTTCATCCTGCCCGGCGTCTCACCCGCCCACAACGCCACGGCCATAAAGGAATGATAGATCGCTCGATCTTATGAGCCGCGGAGGTTGTCCGTGAACGACCAACATCCCTCTCGCACCATCCATCTGCTCACCAACATCTGGAGCAAGGCGGAAACGGTCATCCACATCCTGGTGGGACTGACCCTGCCCCTGGCCGCGTTGGGTGGGCTGGGACAGCTGCGGATGTCCAGAATCCCGTCACCCGCCTCATTCAGCGAAGGGGCGCGGCTGGTTGACTGACAAAAGTCTGTGGTCTTTTTCTTCGGTCGCATGGCCCCCTCCAACCTCCCCATCCTGATGTTTGAGGAAATCGCCGTATCACTTTATAATCTTTGACATATCCGCCCATGATGGCCGGATACGCCGTCAATTTTTCCATTTTCATGCTCACAGGAGGCGCCATCATGAAGAAGTATGTTCTCGCTCTCTTCCTCATCCTCGCTTTGGGCTTTATTCTGGCAGCCTGCGCCGCACCGGGCGGCGGTGGCGGCAGTACCGTCAAGGTTGGGGCCGTGTATCCCCTTTCGGGCGCCACAGCGTCCACCGGGGAAGACCTGAAACAAGGGGTGGAGCTGGCATTGGAGGTCGTGAACAACAAACATGATGATCTGAATCTGCCCATGGCCAAGGAAGAAGGGGTGTTGAAGGGCAAGAAGCTGGAGGTTATCTTTGCGGACCACGAAGGTAAGCCCGACAAGGGCAAAGCCGAGGCGGAGCGCCTCATCACCCAGGAAAAAGTGGCTGCTCTCTTCGGCAGCTACCACAGCTCGGTGACCAAAACCGCGTCCCAGGCCGCGGAGCAGGCGGGCATCCCCTTCGTCAACGCGGAATCCACCAATGCCCAGCTCACCGAGCGCGGGTTCAAGTGGTTCTTCCGCACCACCCCCCACGACGGCACCTTTGCCGAGAACGCGTTCCAGTTCATGAAGGACCTGAATGATCAGAAGGGCGCGGGGTTGAAGACGGTGGCCCTGGTCTATGAAAATACCGACTTCGGCAAGGGCTTCGCCAACCTGGCCAAGGACTTTGCTTCCCAATACGGGTTCGACATCGTGGAGGAGGTCTCTTACCCGGCCAAGACCCAGAGCGTGAGCGCGGAGGTGCAGAAGCTGAAGGCCGCCAACCCCGACGCGGTCATCTTCGTATCCTATGTGTCCGACGCCATCCTCTACATGAACACCATGAAGGAGCTGGGCTTCGCGCCCAAGCTGGTGTGGGCCAATGACGCGGGCTTCATCGCCAGCGGGTTCCTGGAGAATCTGGGCAAGGATGGCGAATACATCACCAGTCGCGAGGTGTGGGCCGCGGACCTGGCCCAGGCCCGGCCCCTGGTCGCGCAGGTGAACAAGCTCTATCACGATAAATACGGCGAGGACATGAACGGCAACTCGGCCCGCGCGTTCACGGGCATGCTGGTGCTGGCGGACGCCATCCATCGGGCCGGTTCCACGGATCCCGAAAAAATCCGCGAGGCCCTCAAGGCCACGGACATCCCCGGCGATCAGCTCATTGTGCCCTGGAAAGGCATTAAATTCGATGAGAAAGGCCAGAACGAGCTGGGCAGCGGCATCGTGGTCCAGGTGCTGGATGGCAAATACACCACGGTCTGGCCCTTCGATCTGAAGGCCACGGACATCGTCTTCCCCTTCCCCGCCTGGGATGCGCGGTAAGGGGCAGCAAGCAAGCGTTGGTCCGGCTGATCGCGAGGTCAGTCGGGCCAACGTTGGTAATAGGATTAGGATCAGGATCAGGATTGCGGATCGCCAAGCCGACGTTGGACGAGGCGCCAGCGGGCGTGATGCGTGAAAACGTGAAACGTGAGGATCTTACGCATCACGCATTACGCATTACGAGAGCGGCTTCCCGCGCGACCCGGTCTTTCACTCATCTCTTCCCACCATCGAAATTCATCCACTGCCATCATGACCGATCTCATGCAAGTCCTGGCCAGCGGGGTGCTCATGGGCCTGGTCTATGCCCTCATCTCCCTGGGCCTCACCCTCATCTGGGGCGTGGTGGAGATCGTCAATTTCGCGCATGGCGATTTCCTCATGCTGGCCATGTATCTGGCCTTCACCATCTATGCGCTCTTTCATTTAGACCCGCTTATTTCCATGCCCCTTGTGGTCATTGCCCTGGCCATCTTCGGCGTCATCGTCCATAAGCTGGTCATTCGCCCGGTGCTCAAGGCCCCCATGCTGGCCCAGATCTTCGTCACTTTCGGGCTGATGATCTTCCTGCGGGGCATGGCCCAATTCATCTGGGGCCCAGATTACAAGGCCATCCCCGACCCCTTGGTCTCGGGCAGCGTCCAGATCGGGGGCGTGTACCTGAGTTTGCCGCAGATGGTGGCCGGGGTGGGCAGTGTGCTGGGCGCGGCGATCATCGCCTGGATCGTGTATCGCACCGAACTGGGGCGGGGGCTGCGCGCGGTGGCCGAGGACCGGGAAGCGGCCAGTCTCATGGGCATCCCGCCCGAGAGGATGTACATGGCCACCTGGGCCCTGGGCGCGGGCTCCCTGGGCATCGCGGGCGCGCTGCTGGTCAATTTCTTCTATGTGTTCCCCGAAGTGGGGGGCGTCTTTGGCCTGCTCGCGTTCG
>JALXCB010000055.1 GCA_026991225.1 Anaerolineae bacterium
CCCGCCCCAGACCTTCCCCTCCGCCTACCTCAAGATCAGCGACGGCTGCAATGCCCCCTGTGCGTTTTGCTCCATTCCCAGCTTCAAGGGCAGGCTCAAATCCCGTCCCTTCGAGAGCGTCATCGCCGAGGCCAACGCGCTGGTGCAGGCCGGCGCCCGGGAGCTGGTCGTCGTGGCCCAGGACACCACCGACTATGGCCGCGACCGGGGCGAGCCCGACAGCCTCCCCCGCCTGCTGAACGCCATCGCCCGCCGCACGCCCGGCCTCGACTGGCTGCGGCTCATGTACGCGTATCCGGGCCACGTCAGCGACCAACTCATCGAGGTCATGGCCGAGACGCCCGAAATCCTGCATTACCTCGACATCCCCCTCCAGCACGGGCATCCCGCCACCCTGCGCCGCATGAAGCGCCCCAGCAACATCGACATGCTGCTGCGCACCATCGAGAAGCTGCGCGCGGCCATGCCCGACATCGCCCTGCGCACCGCCTTCATCGTGGGCTATCCTGGCGAGACCGAAGAGGAATTCCAGGGCCTGCTCGACTTCATCGAGACCATCCAGTTCGACAAGGTGGGCGTGTTCAAATTCAGCCCGGAACCGGGCACGCCCGCGGCCGAACTTCCCAATCAAATCCCCGGCGAGGTGCAAGAAGAACGCTGGCATCGGGTGATGGCCTTGCAGCAGCCCATTTCGCTGGCGAAGAATCGGGCGCAGGTGGGCCGCGTGCTCACCGCCCTCACCGAGGCCCACGACCAGGGCTACACCCTGGCCCGAACCTACCGCGACGCGCCCGAAGTCGATGGCTACGTCATCATCCCGGGCGAACTCCCCCTGGGCGAGATGGTGGACGTGAAGATCGTGGACGCGATGGCCTATGATCTCATCGGAGAACTCGCGGTCAACGCGAAAACTCCATCTCCAAGCATCCCTATTTTTTCCTAAAGAAGGAGGTTCAAATGCTTTGGTTGAGTTTTTTCATCGGTGTTTTGGTCGGTTGGATAGTCGAGTTCATTATCGATTATCTGTTCTGGCAAAAACGTTGCGCCCGTCTCGATGCTAAAAATGACGAGTTGCGGTTGGAATTGCAGCGGATGAAAGCCATCGAGACCCAAAATCTCGAACTGCGACAGGAGCTCGCTCGCCTGCAGGCGCTGGAAGAGGAACACGCGGCGCTCAAGGCGGAATTGGACGCATGTCAGCAGCAATTGGCGGCCATGCCCGGCGATGAGATGCCCGCCCGCTCCGAAACGGCAACGCCCGTCGCAGCGAAAAGCCTGCAAGTCATCGAGGGGATCGGCCCCAAGATCGAACAGATTTTACACGCCGCGGGCATTCTCACCCTGGCCATGTTGGCGGAGACCGAGATCGACGTCCTCCGCCAGATCCTGGCAGAAGCGGGCCCGCGCTTCCGCCTGGCCGATCCTTCCACCTGGCCCCAACAGGCGCGGCTGGCCGCTGCGGGCGATTGGGACGCCTTGCAGGCATTGCAGGACACCCTGAACGCAGGCCGTCGATAACCGACTATGAAAATAGGTCTCACGCGAAGTCGCCAAGGGTGCAAAGGGAATCAGGTGGCAGGTGGCAGGTAGCAGGTGTGAGGATCACTTGCCACTTGCGACTTGCAAACTTGCAAACCTGCTTGGCGATCTTTGCGTCTCTGCGTTCCCACTTTCGTCGTGATGTGGTGAACCATCGCTCGAGCCGACTGCCTTCCTCCCATTCAGGAGATTGCCATCATGAACCCACCAACCCAGGAAGCCATCCGCTCTCATCGGGCGTCGAAGGCATTCTTTGCCGCTATCTTCTTGCTTATCATCCTTCTGCTCCTTCTCTCTGGCCGGAACAAATCCGCTGAAACCACCCAGGGGGCTGTCACATCCACGCCCGCTCAGGCCGCGGCCGTCGCCCAGTCGACCCAGCCGCCCACGCCCGAGCCCGCGACACAACCCCCGCCC
>JALXCB010000056.1 GCA_026991225.1 Anaerolineae bacterium
GAAAAAAGACTGAAGACTAAAGATTATCTGCGGAAATCAGCGTTGCATCTGCGTCATCTGCGTTCTCATTTTCATCGGTATCGGCGCGCCGCCGCGCGTGGTGCCTGCTATGAAAATCAATTTGGAGGACGCAGATGACGCAAATTGAAACGGATGAACGCAGATGAAAAGAAAAAATCTGTAAAAATCATCTGCGGAAATCTGCGATGCGAAGCATCCGCGTCATCTGCGTTCTCATTTTCATCGGTATCGGCGAGCGGTCGCTCGGGCTGACTGTGGCGAGAGGTCAGACGATGACGCGCAGGCGCTGGGGGATGGTGACGATGCGGATGAGATGCAGGTTTTCGCCGATGGTCTCGCCATCCGCCTGGCAGGGCAGGGGATGGTCGCTCTCGATGACCACGTTCTGCGCCCGATCCATGATGATCTTGGGATGATCCGTGTGGCGGCCTTTCATCAATTTAGGAATGAGCGGCATGACTTCTGCGCGGGTCACGTCGGTGGCAATGCAGAGGTCCATGACGCCGTCATCGTGGCGGGCCTGGGGCGCAGCCAGGAATCCGCCTCCCAGTCGCGGGCCATTGGCCACGAAGGTGATGAAGGAAGGCGTTTCCAGCGCTTTTTCGTCCAATTGCAGGCGCACAGGCGGCGTTTCGAAATAGATCCACAGGGTTTTCAGCACCGCGGCCATGTAGATGGCGAATCCCCGCAGGCGTTTGATCTTGTGCGCTTCGATATTCACCCGCGCATCGAACCCGCATCCCAACATATTCACGAAAAAGCGCGGGGGCGCGTTGTCGAATTCGGCCCAGCCCACATCGATGACCTTCGTATGCCCGCGCTTCAGCCGATCCACGGCCTCCTCCACCCCATCGCGGATGCCCAGGCCCCAGGCGAAATCGTTGCCGCTGCCCATGGGCAGCACGCCCATCGTCGTGGGCGAGATCCCATCCTGTCCCTTGGCCGCCAGCAGGATGCCATTGGCGACCTCGTTGACCGTGCCGTCGCCGCCCGCGGCCACCACGATGGGAACGCCCGCTTCCGCGGCTTCCCGGGCCAACTGGATAGCGTGACGCCGGTCCTCCGTCAGCTTCACCTCGAAGTCCAGGTCACTTTTGGACAGGCTTTGCAGCACCATGTCGATGGTGTGCTGGCTGTCGCCGCGGTTGGAGAAGGGGTTGAAGATGATGAGCATGTCGGGCATAGCGCATCCTCGTGATGGAACATGCCGATGAACGGTTTGGTGGATGGCGGTTTTATTCTACACCCTCTTTCCCTGTATCCTCGAATCCCCGATGGATCGCATCCGGCCCGAAACGGGCCTGGAGCGCGTCCACGGCCTCTTGCAGGCGTCGCGCCCGATCATCCTGCTCATCCCACAGCGAGAGCTGCACCAAGCCCTCCTGCAGGTTGCTCACCCCCACGCCCACGAGACGCACCGGCTGCCCGGCCCGCCACAATCGGTCGAACAGGGCCGTGGCCGCGTCGATGATGACAGTTTCGTCGTCGGTGGGCGCGGCCAGGGTAGTCTGGCGGGTGAGGGTGGTGAAATCACTCAAGCGTAGCTTGAGCTTCACCGTGCGGGCCAGGAGCTTCTTGCGGCGCAGGGATCGGGCCACGCCCGCGGCCAGCTTCTCCAGGGTCTTGTGCAGCTTCCGGGCGTCGGACACGTCCCGGACGAAGGTCGTCTCCTTGCTGATGGATTTGGCCCGGCCCCGCTCCGACACGACGGGACGGTTGTCGACGCCGCGGGCGCGACGGGCCAGGTCCCGGCCATGCTGCCCGAACAGCCGCGCCAATGTCTGCTCCGGGTAGGCCGCCAGCTCGCCGATGGTGAAGATACCCAGCGCATGCAGTTTCTCTTCGGTCTTGGGGCCCACGCCCCACAGCGCCCGCACGGGCAGCGGCGCCAGAAACGCAGCCTCCTCTCCCGGCGGCACGATGGTGATGGCGTTGGGGTAATCCCCTTTCCCGGCCCGGCTCTTGCCCACATCGTTGGCGATTTTTGCCACCAGCTTGTTCGTGGCCCCGCCCAGCGAGCAGGGCAGCCCCAATTCCTCCCAAATCCGGGTTTGCAGCCTGCGGGCGATGGCTTCCAGGGGCTCGGGCAGGTCGCTGACGTCGAGGAAGGCCTCGTCGATGGAGATCTGCTCCACCATGGGCGTCAGCTCCTGCACCCGGGCCATGACCTGGCGAGACGCCCGGACGTAGTCCTCCCGGTGGGGCGAGACGATGATCAGGTCGGGGCAGAGGCGCACGGCCTGGGCCATGGGCATGGCCGAATGCACGCCAAAGGCCCGGGCGGGGTAGGAGCAGGACGCGACCACGCCCCGACCTTCGGGTTTGCCTCCCACTGCAAAGGGTTTTCCCTGCAGGCTGGGGTCGCGTTGTTCCTCCACCGCGCAGAAGAACGCGTCCAGGTCCAGGTGGAGGATTTTTCGGGGCATAAGGCTATTTTGCTTCGGCTTTCACCAGCGCCGTGGTCTTGCCGTTTTTCTTCTTGTCGTCCTTTTTCTCGGCTTTCTCGGACTTCTTCTTCCCTTGCAGCTCGCGCAGACCGCCCTCGATCCATTCCTTCAGCATCCGTTTCTCCTCGCGCGAGAGCTCCAGTTCGGCGTCGTCGCAGCGGGAGAGGATGTAAGAGCGATAGACCCGGGCCAGGCTCTGGGGCGTATCCCGCTTGGTGAAGCGGTGTTTGGCGTAGGCGATGCCCTTGAGCACGTTGTTGATGTTCGTGCGGGAGACGCTTTCGCCCTGTTCGATGAGCCGGTCGCGCACCGCCTTGGAGGTGGAGGTGAGGTGATAGCGGTGCTCTTTCAGGTCTTCGGCCAGGGCGGTGAAGATGAGCGCGTATTGCCGGGGCGTGAGATAGGGCGCGCCCGTGATCTGACTGATGCGCTTGGCGAATTCCGCCAGTTTGGGCGGCATCTCATCCTTGGGCTTGGCGGTCTCTTCCTCGCGAGGCAGCGCGTGCCGCTGAGGGTCATAGAGATAGCCGGGGGAGGGTGACGTCGCGATCTCGAAGCCGAGATTTTCTTCGCTCTGCAACAGATTCTTGAAGGTGCCCGCGCCCGCCCAATGGCTCTCGATCACCTGACTGCCGAGTTGGTCGATGACCTCTTGCGCGGCCCGGCCCATGAGGATGGGTTCCTGCGCCCGGCCCACGAGCTTGCGCACCAGGTCGAGGATGCGTTTGCGCAGCTTGTCGTCACTGGTGGGCTGGGCGGGGCGTTCTGCGGGCTGCCGTTTGCTTTTTGTGGCTTTACGAGGCAGTTCCACGGTGACGCGCCAGGGGTCGCCCTCGGTGATGCGCAGGTTGGGATGCCGTCGCACGAGGTGGGTGGTCAGCGCCCGCAGGGAGTAGAATCCCAGCCAGTTGCTGTCCCGCCGGAATTCGGGGAAGTTGCGATAGAGTTTGGGCAGGTCGGTGGCCAGGATCTCGCCGTTGGCGCTGGCCTCGGCGTAGAGCTTCTCCGCCATCGCGTCCAGCAGTTCGGGCGTGGCCGTGATGGGGGGCGCGGACCCGTTGGCGGGCTTGCGTCCCTCCTCGCCGCCCATGCCCAACGCGTGCTCGATGAACACGTCCTCGCTGATGACCAGGTCGGAGGCGGCGATGAAGGCGGCGGAAGCCGGGCCCGCGGAGAGGATGGCCGTGCGTCGGTCGTGGGCGCGCAGGCGCAGCAGCACGGGCATGAAGTCGGAATCGCCGGAGAGGATGATGAATTCGTCGAAGTGGGTGGGATGGTTTAGCGTGTCCAGGATATCCATCACCATGTAGATATCCGCGCTGTTCTTTCCCTGGGATGTGAGCGAGGGGCAATCCACCACCGAGAACGCGGAGCGGGTGAAGAAGGGGCGATAGCGCTGGAAGTCGCGGGGATTGAGATAGCACTTGCGGATGAGGATATCCCGTTCGGCGCTGGCCTGCCCTTTCCCCTCGGGCATGCCAGGCATCCCCTCCTCCAGCCACTTCAGCCAGTGCGCGGGATTCGCTGCGAATTGTTCGGCTGCGTCCTCGTCTAGTTGACGCAGTCCCAGATAGATATTGTCGAAATCCACGAAAAGCGCGGATTTCAAACGGCTTTTTTCAGTCATAAAGTTCCTTGAAATGGTTCGAAATGGGCTTTGACGATTGTATCAAAGCAATATGTTGGTCAATAACGCCTTCCCAACGGCTCACCGCAAAATGTGAGGATTGAAGGCAGGATCATGGGAAATACAAATCTCCACCCCTCAGTTTACCTCGAACTGGCTGAAAACGCCAATTAACGCCCCTTCCTGGCCGTGAAGTTGATTCCAGCAGGGAAAAAGATTATGATACGTTTCATTGTTGGCGTGCATCCAATTCCAAAAGCGGGAGCGTTATCAGACGCTCTCATCGTTTATTCAAAACCACGAGGAGCCATGATGAAACAAAAACGTATCGTCGAAGCCGTTCCCAATTTCTCCGAAGGACGCAGGCCCGACGTGATCCAGGCCATCGTCGACGCTTACAACAGCGTGGACGGGGCCCGCGTCATCGATCATTCCTCCGATCCCGACCACAATCGCACGGTAGTCACCATCGTGGGCGAGCCCGAGGCGGTGAGCGAGGCGCTCTTCCAGGGCATTGCCAAAGCAGCCGAACTTATCGACATGGATGAGCAGAGGGGCGAACACCCCCGCATCGGCGCTACGGATGTGGTTCCCTTTGTTCCTATCAAGAATGTGACCATGGATGAGGCGGTGCAACTGGCCCGGGATCTGGCCAAGCGCGTGAGCGAGGAACTCGGTATTCCCGTCTATCTCTACGCCAAAGCCGCCACCCGCCCCGACCGCGAGGTGCTCTCCAAAATCCGCAAGGGCGAGTACGAGGGCCTGAAGGCGGACCTGGAGGCGGGGAAGGAGGAGCGTTTCCCCGATTTCGGTCCGCCCAAACTGGGGAAGGCCGGCGCCACCGTCATCGGCGCCCGACCGCCTCTCATCGCCTACAATATCTATCTCACCACGGACGATGTGAGCATCGCCAAGAAGATCGCGCGGGCGGTGCGGCATTCTTCGGGCGGGCTGCGTTACGTCCAGGCCATGGGCCTGCTGGTCGAAGGCCGGGCTCAGGTCTCCATGAATCTGCTGGATTACACGAAAACGCCCGTGTTTCGCGTCACCGAGCTGGTGCGTCGCGAGGCCGCCCGCTATGGCGTGGGCATCAAGAGCGCGGAGCTGGTAGGCCTCATTCCTCAGCAGGCCCTCATCGACGCCGCCCAGTGGTATCTCCAGCTCGACAATCTCACTCCCGAGGGCATCCTCGAGAATCATTTGGAATAAGCATCGGTGGAATACCTTGTCGATGGCCACAATCTCATCGGTCAGGAGCTCATCCCAGGCATCGATTTGGATCAGGAGGATGATGAGGAGCGCCTGGTGCGATGGTTGCGCGCCCGTCAACCCAATCTGCGGGCGAAAATCACCGTGGTCTTCGACGGGGGCATTCCCGGCGGCACGTCGCTGGCCCTCTCGGGCGGGGGCGTGACCGCGGTGTTCGCGGCTCAGCGTCGCCGCAAGGCCGATGACGTCATTCTGGGTCGGGTGCAGAAAGCCTCGCGCCCGACCCAGATTGTGGTGGTGACCAACGATTGGGAGCTGCGTCAGGCCGTGGGCCGGGCGGGTGCGCAGTTGATGCGGGCGGATGAGTTCCTCCGCAAAATACAGCGCCCCCGTCAGATGGACGCCGCGGGGGATGAATCGTTCAAAGAGAAGCCGAGATTGTCCGGGCGGGAGCTGGAGGAGTGGATGCAGATCTTCGGCGCGGATGACGAAGACATGAAATAATCGCGGGTGCGGGATAATCGCCCTTCTGGTGTATAATCGGATCATGGCCAAGGATAGTCCCCTCACCCGTCGGGAGACCGAGATCCTGGGGCTTATCGCCCAGGGCTTGAGCAACGACGAGATCGCGCGCCAGTTGCATATCAGCACGAACACCGTCAAGGTGCATGTGCGCAACATTTTCGAGAAAATGGGCGTGCAATCGCGCACGGAGGCTTCCATCGAGGCGGTGAAGCGGGGTTGGGTGGAGGTACCGGGGCTATCCATGGAGCAGGAGAAGCCCCAACCGCCTGTCTGGGAGCCTTTGGTCTCCCGGCCTTCGTCCTGGTGGTGGGCGGCGCTGGCCGCGATTTCCTTTGTGGCGCTGGTGATGGCCTTTTGGCCCACACAAACCTTCTACGCCTCGACCGATGCGCCCGCGTTCACCACCGACATCGCCCTGCCCGTGAGCGCGCCCTCGCCTCGCGTCGACGTGCCGCGCTGGTCATTGCTCTCACCCATGCCCACAGCACGCAGCCGCGCGGCTGCGGCGCTCCTGCCCGATGGCTGGCATATCGTGGGGGGCGAGAACGGCAGCGGGGATCTGGACGTGCATGAGGTCTACAATCCCGCCTGGGATCAATGGGTGACCGCGACGCCGCGGCCGGCGGCCGCTCGTGGCGCGGGGGCCGCGGGCCTGGACGGCATGATGTATGTGGCGGGGGGATGCAATGGCGCGTCGGCGTTGAACCGGGTGGATGTGTTCGATACGGAGACAGGGGCCTGGCAGGTGGCCGCGCCTTTGCCCGAGCCCTTGTGCGGTTTGGCTTTGGTGGCCTGGGGCGGGGAGTTATATGCGTTCGGGGGGGGGGATGGCGCTCAGGTGAGGGAAACCCTCTTTGTATTCGATCCCCAAACGGGCGCATGGAGCCAGGCGGCGTCCATGCCCGCGCCGCGGGCCTTTATGGGCGCGGTGGCCGTGAATGACGCCATCT
>JALXCB010000057.1 GCA_026991225.1 Anaerolineae bacterium
CGACACGCCCACCCCCGAACCCACGCCCACGCCCACTCCCGAGATCGCGTGGTTCGATCCCCTGCAAACCGAGGGCGTCTCCTTCCTCACGGGCCTGAAGCCGGAGGACCCGGCGGTGTTGCAGCGCCGCCCTCTGGCCATCAAAGTCGCCAACCAGGCCAGCGCCATCCCCCAATCGGGACTGAGCAAGGCGGACATCGTGGTGGAAAGCCGCGTGGAGTTCAATCAGACCCGCTACACCGCCATCTATCAGAGCCAGGACGCGCCGCGCGTGGGCTCCATTCGCAGCGCCCGCCTTATCGACGTGGAGTTGCCCGATATCTTCGATGCGGTGCTGGCCTTCTCCGGCGCGGTGGAACCCGTACGCCAGAAGCTCTATCGCACGCCCGATCTCGAAGGCCAGATCCTGGAAGCCGTGCTCAACCCCAAGGCCTTTTACCGCGACACGAACCTCAAGCCGCCCGACAACCTCTTCCTGGACACGCAAGTCACCTGGAATTATGTCACCAAGAAGGGCTGGAACACGCCTCCCAACCCGCCGGGCGGCTGGGTCTTCCAGGCCGATCCGCCCGAAGGGGGCGCGCCAGCCAGCGTCGTGGATATCCCCTATCCCGCCTTCAAGGTGAAATGGACCTACGATGCGGCCAGCGGCAAATGGCAGCGCTTCCTCAAAGGCGAGCCACACATCGATAAGGAGACGGGCGAACAGCTCACCGCAGACAACGTCGTCCTCATCTACGCCCAGCATGTGATTACCCTCATCGTGGAGCACGGCAAGGAACGGCGCTACTCCGGCGATGTCTGCATCAACTGCTCCGTGGAGATTCAGATATGGGGGCAGGGGCCGCTGAAAGTGCTGCGCGACGGTAAGGTGTATGAAGGCGTCTGGAAGCGGGATGGCCGCGGCGCGCCCTTCCTCTTCGAAACCGCCGATGGCAAACCGCTGCCCCTGAAACCGGGCAATAGTTGGTGGCAGGTCGTCCGCCTGGACATGCCCGTCACCATCACGCCCTGACGATCACGCATCACGTTTCACGGGCCCTTCCAACCGCCCCAAATGACCATATCTACTTTTATTAGGAGCCACATAAACCCATGTCTCAGCAAAAAGGCAAAGTCGCTATCCTGCGCACATCGCCCCGCACCATTTTTGCGGATTACTACCGGCTGATGAATCTGGCCGAATATCAGGATTTCCTGCCCAAAGACGCGGAAACCGCGCTCAAGATCAACATCTCCTGGCACTACTTCTATCCGGGCAGCTCCACCACGCCCTGGCAACTGGAAGGCGTCATCCGCACCCTGCTCAAAGACGGGTATGAGCGGGAGAAAATCCACGCCTCCCACAACCGCACCGTGGTCATCGACGCCCGCCTGGGCGAGCGGGAAAACAAGCAAATCAACGTCGTCGAAGCCTACGGCCTGCGCAATGTCCACCTCTACGAAGAAGGCATCGAGTGGATTCATATCCGGGACGCCGTGGGCGACCTGACCGATCAATTCCTCGTCCTCAACGAAGTCTATCCCGACGGCTTCTACATTCCCAAGAGCTTCATTGGCGAAAACATCATCCACCTGCCCACGGTCAAAACCCACGTCTTCACCACGACCACGGGCGCGATGAAGAACGCGTTCGGCGGCCTGCTCAACGAGCGGCGGCACTGGACCCATCCCGTCATCCATGAGACCCTGGTGGACCTGCTCATGATTCAGCAAAAAATCCACGCGGGCGTCTTCGCCGTGATGGATGGGACCTTCGCCGGAGATGGGCCCGGCCCGCGGGCCATGATCCCTTACGTCAAGAACGTGATCCTGGCCAGCGCCGATCAGGTCGCCATCGACGCGGTCGCGGCCAAGATGATGCTGGGCATCAACCCGCTAGAGATCAAGTACATCCGCCTGGCCCACGAAATGGGCCTGGGCTGCGGCGATCCTGACAAGATCGAGATCGTGGGCGACGTGGAAGAGGCCCGGAAGAACTGGCATTTCACGGGCCCCTTCAAGAAAATGACCTTCGCCTCCCGTATGCAGCACCTCATCTACTGGGGGCCCCTCAAGGGCCCGGTGGAATGGTCGCTGAAGACCGTGCTCGCGCCCTGGGCCTACGCTGCCTCCGTCCTCTACCACGACACCTTCTGGTATCCCTTCATCGGCAAAAAGAAGATGAAGCTGGCCCTGGAAAGCGAATGGGGCCGCCTCTTCCGCAACTGGGAAACCCTCACCCCCGATGACAAAGGCTTCCCCGACGTGGGAACCGAGGCTGCGGAACTGCACCTGGAAGGCTCCTCCGCCTTCTTCAAATCCTTCGCCATTCTGTGGACTGCCCTGAAAGAAGCGCCCGAAATCAGCGCCCACCGCCGCCATCAGGCCATCAGCCAGGAGGAATTCGAGGAGCGTTACTACATGAAGAAACATGACGGCGGCAATCAATACACCGCCACCGTGTTCATTTCCTTCTTTGCCGTGCTGGCAATGACGCTGCTGCTCCTCTTTGGCATCAAGAAGAAAAAAGGGTGATCCACCCCGCGATCCGATGAAAAGCCATGCCCCCTACCAAAGCCATCCAGACGGCGGTCGCCGTTACCGAGGAACTGCTGCAATCCGGGAACAACGTCTTCAAGTTCCTGCTTTCCGTGGTCATCCTCATCCTGGCCTTGCTGATCCGGAAGGCGTTGCACCGGATCATCCTGCGGCAGAAACTGCCTCCCCAGACCGCCTACTTCTGGACCAAATCAGTCAGCTACGCTGTGGTCTTCGCGGCCGCCATGCTGATTGCAGGCGTCTGGCTGTATGGAGTCAGCAACATGGCCACCTTCCTGGGCCTGTTGAGCGCCGGGTTGGCCGTGGCTTTGCGCGAGCCCCTGGTCAACCTGGTGGGATGGTTGTTCATCCTGATGCGTCATCCCCTCTCATTGGGCGATCGCATCGAGATCGAGGCCATCAAGGGCGACGTCATCGACATGGGGCCCTTCTTCTTCTCAGTGCTTGAGGTGGGAAATTGGGTGATGGCCGAACAAAGCACTGGCCGCATCATCCACATCCCCAACGTCAAGGTCTTCACCGTCCCCATCGCCAATTACACGCAGCAATTCCCCTATATCTGGGATGAGCTGCCCGTGATGATCACCTTCGAGAGCAACTGGGAGAAAGCCAAGGCCATCCTCGAGAGGATTCTGGAGGAACAGACGGTCAAATTCACCGGCCCGGAAGAAAAGGAGCTGCGCGAGACCGCCACTCGCTACTACATCAAACTGGGAAAACTCACCCCCACCGTTTACACCACGGTCGTCGATAGCGGCGTTCAGCTCACCATGCGCTATCTCACGCCCGTGCGCCAGCGCCGCGGCCGTGATGAATTGCTCTGGGAAGCCATCCTGAGGGCTTTCGCCAAAGAGGACGACATCGATCTGGCCTACAACACCCAACGCGTCTTCTACAACCCTCGCGAAGGCAAGCCCGGAACCGGCGGCCCCGCGCCGACGCGAATGAAAACGCCTCGCGGCCAGGCAGGCGCGAGAAGCCAAGCACGTAATGCGTAATGCGTGATGCGTAACGATCTCACGGATTACGCATTACGCATTACGTCAGTTGTAGCCCCGCCCAACGTTGACACGGCGGCCCTCAATCCTAATCCTGATCCTGCCATCATGATCCCGCCCGCCACCACCTTCAACCAACGCGCCCACGACGCCCTGCAGGACGGAAACCTGCAACTGGCGCTGGAGCGGGCCATGCACCACTTCGTGGATGGCCGTCTCAGCGCGTTCGCCCGCCTGCCCCACGGCGAAGCCCTGCGCGACCACGCCCGCGTCATTCGCGCCAACGCCATCGCCCGCCTGGATGAGCATCTGGAGACCTTCGAGCGACACGCCCGGGCCAATGGCAGCGTCGTGCACTGGGCCCGGGACGACGCGGAAGCCCGGGCCATCGTCCTGCAGATCGCGCGGGAAAACGGCGTCCAGCGCATCATCAAGAGCAAATCCATGCTCAGCGAGGAGATCGAACTGAACCGGGCGCTGGAAGGCGCGGGGCTGGACGTGCTGGAAACCGATTTGGGCGAGTTCATCGTCCAGCTCGCTCACGATCATCCCAGCCACATCATCGCTCCCGTGGTGCACTGGCCCCTGGAGGACGTGCAGAAGCTTTTCCACGAGCATCTGGGCACGCCCCTGGACGCCAGCATCACCGACCTGACCGCGGCCGCGCGCCGCGCCCTGCGCGATGCCTTCCTGCAGGCGGATATGGGCGTCAGCGGGGCCAACTTCGCCGTGGCCGAGACCGGCAGCGTGGTCATCGTCACCAACGAGGGCAACGGGCGCTTTGTCACCACCACGCCCCGCATCCATGTGGCCCTGGTGGGCATCGAGCGCATGGCCCCCACCCTGCGGGAGCTGGGAACCCTGCTCCAACTTCTCGCCCGCTCCGCCACGGGCCAGCCCCTCAGCGTCTACACCTCCATCGTCACCGGTCCCCGCCGGTCGCAAGAGGAAGACGGCCCGGAGCAGGTGCACATCGTCCTCATCGACAATGGCCGCACCAACGCGCTGGCGGGCGAACTGGCCGAAAGCCTCTATTGCATCCGCTGCGGGGCCTGCCTCAACGTCTGTCCCGTGTACCGACGGCTGGGCGGCCACGCCTATGGCTCCGTCTATCCCGGCCCCATCGGCATCACCGTCACCCCGGCCCTGGACGGCCTCTTCCCCTGGCACGAACTGCCCCAGGCGTCCACCCTGTGCGGAGCCTGCACCGAAGCCTGCCCTGTGCGCATCGACATCCCCCGCATGTTGCTCAAGCTCCGGGCCGACTCGGTGGACGCGGGCCTGGCTCCGGCCTGGCTGCATGAAAGTCTCAAGGTCTACGCCAAAGCCGCATCCAATCCCGCCCTGTTCAAGCTGGGCCGCAAGCTGGCCGCGAAGGCGTTGCGTCTGGCTCCCAAGACCGAAAACGGCTGGGTGAAGAAGATGCCCGGGCCGTTGTCCGCCTGGACGGAGAGTCGCGCCTTCCCGCCCCTGGCCCCAAAAAGCTTCAGCGAACGCTGGCGCAAACGTTCTCAAAGCAGGCAGCACGAGCGATAGCTCGCCGATACCGAGGAAAACGCCACGCGGCCAGGTTGGCGCGGGAAGCCAAATTCGTAATGCGTAATGCGTAACATCCTCACGTTTCACGTTTTCACGCATCACACCCGTTGCTGTCTCACCCAACGTTGCCCTGACAATCCTCAATCCTATTCCTATCCATGCCCCCGCCCCCCATCGCCGACAACCTGCACCGCGTACGCGAGCGCCTCGCCCGCGCGGCCCAACGCGCAGGCCGCCAGCCCGAAGACATCGTCCTGGTGGCCGTGACCAAGACCCATCCCTGGGCCTATGTGGCCACGGCCATCGCTGCTGGTCAGCGCGACTTCGGCGAGAACCGGCCCGAGGAAGCTCACGCCAAGTTCATCGACAATCCCGACGCCGCGGGCCAGCCCTTCCGGCTGCATCTCATCGGACCCATCCAGAGCCGCAAGGCCAAAATTGCGCTGGCCTGCCGCCCCGCGCTCATCCACAGCATCGACCGGGCCAAGATCGCCCGCAGGCTGGACAGACTGGCGAGCGAGCGGGGCGTCGTGTTGGACGCATTGCTGGAGGTGAATGTGTCGGGCGAGGCCAGCAAGCACGGCTGGTCGCCCG
This sequence comes from Anaerolineae bacterium, assembly GCA_026991225.1. Taxonomy (GTDB): domain Bacteria; phylum Chloroflexota; class Anaerolineae; order J102; family J102; genus M2005. The sequence goes on from JALXCB010000057.1 coordinate 5,673, forward strand.
ACGCCCTGCGGGCCGAGCTTCCCGACCTGCTGGCTCTGCCCCACCTTCGCCTCCATGGCCTCATGACCATCCCACCCTACGACCCTGACCCCGAGACGGCCCGACCCTACTTCATCGCCCTGCGCGAACTGCGCGACGCCCTGGCCGCCGACTTTCCCGATGCGGACTGGTCGCAGTTGAGCATGGGCATGAGCCACGACTTCGAGGTCGCCATCGAGGAGGGCGCGACCATCGTGCGCGTGGGCACGGCCATCTTCGGGCCGAGATCGTAGGCGACACGAGCCACGGCTCACCGATACGGACGAAAACGCCTCGCGGCCACGTTGGCGCGGGGGAGCCGAGGCCGTGAAACGTGATGCGTGATGACCTCACGTTTCACGTTTTCACGCATCACGCCCGTTGCAGCCTCGCCCAGCGTGGGCTTTAAGTCACTTTTCGTAATTACTAACGTAGTCCTGTTCACTCGACACGGATACGAGGAAACACGGATAAAATCTTTTTAAACTAAACGCATCTCGAAATCAGGCGTTTTCGGCCTCGTCCACCCGGAGCTGAAGCTCCGGGCTACGAAACGACGCCGGGTGAACCCGGCTTCCCGCGGCATGCGACATGCGCCGTAGCCCCATTTATGGGGCGTCGTTTTTTTAGCTCGCAGGTTCACCTGCGGGCGGCGGCGCGGCCAGAGAATCGCCTTACATGGATGATCCAATGCGAACCAAAAAACCTTGGTTTCAATTTGCTTTTAGTTTAGAATGGCTTCGCGCCTTCGTTTCCTTCGCGTCTTCGTGGCAAAAGAGAGACGATTGGGGCCAACTACCTTAGCAGTTACCACTTTTCAAACCAACGCAACGCTATTTTTGATACAGGTATCATCATGTTCACAGACACCACCATCGGATTCATTGGTTCCGGCAACATGGCGGAAGCCATGATCAAAGGTATTCTGAACAAGGAGCTCGTGGCTCCCGAGTTCATCTACGCCGCGGACCCCCGCAAAGACCGCCTGGCCTACCTCCACGAGAAGTACGGCATCCGCACGAACGCCGACAACCGGGCCGTGGCCCGAGAAGCGGACGTGCTCGTGCTCAGCATCAAGCCACAGGTGCTGGCCAAGGTGATGAAGGGCATCAACCTGGACGTGCGGGCGGACGCGCTGGTGCTCTCCATCATCGCCGGCGCCCGCATCAAAGTCATCGTCAAGGGGCTGCGACACGCGGCCGTGGTGCGGGCCATGCCCAACACGCCCGGCCAGTTCGGCGAGGGCATGACCATGTGGACCAGCACGCCCCACGTGACGGGCCGCCAGCGGGAGCAGGCGCAAGAGATCCTGCGGGCGCTGGGCAAAGAGATCTGGATGGAAGACGAAGGCTATCTGGACATGGCCACCGCGCTCAGCGGCACGGGCCCGGCCTATGTGTTCCTGTTCATCGAGGCCCTCATCGACGCGGGCGTGCACATGGGCTTCTCCCGGCACGTGGCCGAAGAGATGGTCATCCAGACCATCAAGGGCTCGGTGAAGGTGGTGGAGGAGCTGGGACGCCATCCTGCCACCCTGCGCAACATGGTCACCTCGCCCGGCGGCACCTCGGCCGCGGCCCTCTACGAGCTGGAAAAGGGCGGATTCCGCACCATCCTCTCCAAAGCCGTGTTCGCGGCCTATCGCCGCTCTGTCGAACTGGGCGACGCTTCTGAGGCCGCCATCGAGGACTGAGCCATGATCTACCTCTACAACCTCATCAACATCCTGTTCACCGTCCTGGAATTCGCCATCTTCATCCGCGTGCTGCTGAGCTGGGTGCGCGTCGATCCCTACAATCCTCTGGTGCGTATCCTTTACCAGATCACCGAGCCCATCCTCGCGCCCTTCCGGCGACTGATTCCGCCCGCGTCGGGCCTGGATTTCTCGCCCATCGTCGCCTTCTTCGCCCTGGAAGTCCTGCGCCGGGTGATTTTGGGGTTGTTGTTCTAAAGATAGTCGGCCTGAGCAAAGCCTCGCCGATACGGACAAAAATCTCACGCAAAGTCGCAAAGACCGCCAAGAATTCTTTGCTTCTTTTCCCTTTGCGCCTTAGCGTCTTTGCGTGAGATCGATTTTCATAGCAGGAGATACGGAAACGGGGTTTCGGGGCGTCTAGATCAGCACAGGCGCATGATCCTACCCACTCGCCCAACAGGGATAGGACGTTTGCGCGCGCCAGTCACACATTCCCCACAACTTCACCCCACTTCACACCCCCAGACCATGAACATGAACCGATTCTTCCTGATCGCTTCCATCCTGCTTCTTTCGCTGCTTCTCTCCGCGTTCTGGATTGCCAGCCCAATCCAGGCCCGATCATCCCTGTTCACCCCACCCGCCACGCCCGAACCGGACGCCATCGCCAGCCCCGACTACGCGTCCACGGATACGCCCGCCACCGGCTTCTACATCGCCAGCAGCACATGGAGTCCCTTCGGCCCGCCTGCGGATTATGCCGCGGCCGGCGCTTACAACTTCTGGCATTGGGCGCCTCTCAACCCCTCGGCGGGAACCTACGACTGGAGCGATCTCGACCTTTGGATGCAAAACCAGGTGGATGCGGGGTATGAAAACCTGGGTCTGGCGATGGTGATCTACACCAACCGCTATACCGCTTGCCCAGACCAGGGCGTGGATGCGACGCCTAAGTGGGTGCAGGCCGGCCCCGACGGCGTTTGGGGCAACAGCGACGACGTCATCTTTCTGGCCAACGATCCCGATACCCGGGACTGTGACGGCGATGGGAGTACGACAAACGATCCCTGGTACCTGCTCGATTATCGAAACAGCTACCTCAATCAGAAATACAGCGACTTCATCCACGCGCTGGCCGATCACCTTGCCAACAGCACGCATGGGTGGCGGGTGCGGTGGATTGCCATTGGCGCGGGCAAGGATGGCGAGAACACGCCTTCTCACAATCAGGATGACGACGACTATCAAAACCGAGGCATGGGCTCCCAGGAATGGGTCGACTGGGTCAACAGCATCACCGATATGTATCGCGACGCCTTCACCGACGCCAATGGCGATTTCCAGGCGCTGGTGATGACGCAGAATGCACCGTTCTATCTCAGCGCCTGGGAGCGTCGCGATATCGCAGATTACGCCGCCACCCAAAAGGTGGGCGCCTCCATCAACGCCATCACGGCAGACTACGATTACACCAATGCCTGCAGCGCCACGAGCGCAGATACGCACTGCACGGGCATGTGGGATCAGGCTTATCTTCATAATGAGACCGCGCCCATTGCCTTCGAGGGCTACGGTTACATGACAGGCACGGAAAACGAATTCTATTGGGAGATGGCTCGGGCGCTGGACGCCCGCGCAGACTACGTCCGCCTCTCCTCCTTCTGGACCTACGAGGGCATGGACACGCCGAACAACCGCACCATTGCTGAGTGGGCCTCCAAGTACTTCGGCACAGGCTTCCTGCCGGGGCAGAAGACCCCGCCCAGCATCTGGTCCCGAGCGTGGGAGCATCGCCGCCCCTGCTTCTTCAATTACGCGGGGCAGATCGATTGCAATTACTACCCGCCCGTGGGCAATTCCGAATTCTACCTGACGCAACTTCATTCCGTCGGCAACGGCACGACGATTCCTGTAACCGACGATGACCGTATCATCGGCATGGGATGGTCAGGCGTCGATGATAAACCCTGGCATTACAACGACAACCCCTACGATCAAAACCTGCGCAATGCGGGCCTGTTTCATCTCAACAACAACGGCAGTCAAATCCAAATCGAGGTGGATCCTGGCTGGTCCGCCCGCCGCACGGATCAGGCTTCGGACAATTTCGTCTTCTTCTATGCCGCGGATGATCGTTACGTTTCGCCCTCGACGGGCATCGACGGCCAGCACAACACGGTCATCATCACTGTGACCTATCTCGACCACGGCACAGACACCTGGCGATTGATCTACGATGGCGGAGATGGGCGAAAAACCGCCAAAGTGTATGCCATCAACGACTGGACCATCCGCCGCGGGCTGGCCATCGATCCCGGTCTGCCCGATACGGGCCGTCTGGACCCCAAACCCTATTATGTGACCAAAACCAACACAGGCCGTTGGAAGACCGCCACCTTCCTCATCACCGATGGCGTGTTTGGCAACGGACTCAGCGGCGGAGCCGATTTCTTCATCGACTCCCGGGCGGGTTCAGGAGCTTACGATGGCGATGAGTACATCCACCATGTGGACTTGCAGCAATACGATGACATGACCGTGGGGCAGATCGACATTTCATTGGTCGATTCGGGCACGCAGTTACAATGGACCGCCGCGCCCGGCGCCGTGGATCACTACGAAGTCTGGCGCAGCGAGTCGCCCTACTACGCCCCCGGCGACGCGGAAACCACCAAGCTGGCCGATATTCCCGCCAACGGCTCTCTCAGCTATACCGACAGCCCAGGAGGAGGCGGCGATGCGGCCGTCAATTACTACTACATGGTGCTGGCCGTGGACGCGGACGGGCTCTATTCCGATCGCCAGCAACGCGTCGCCGACTTCGACTTCGACCTGGTGACGCCCTGAGCTAATCCTCGCCCATGGCCTCCCACTCCTCCCGCAGGATGGCGTAGAGGACATGATCCTGAAAGCGGCCATCTTTGAACGTGGCCGCGCGCATCAGGCCCTCGTACTGCATCCCCGCTTTCTGCATCACCCGGCCCGAAGCCGGGTTTTCCGCGAAGTGGGTGGCGTAGATGCGATTCAGGCCCAGGGACTCGAATCCATAGCGGATAATGGCCCGCGCGGCCTCGGTGGCGTAGCCCTGACCCCAGTAGCGCTTGCCGATCCAGTAGCCGATCTCCGCCTTTTTGTGCCGCATGTCGGGACGGATGTCGATAGCGCCCACGAGTTCGCCATCCTCCCTACGGACGATGGCAAAGGTGTATCCCGTCCCCTGGCGGCGTTCCTGTTGCTGGATTTCGAGCCAGTTGCGGGCGTCTTTCTCGGTGTAGGGATAGGGAACGTTCAGGGTGGTTTTGGCGATGTCCGGATCTTGCAGCAGGCGAACGATGGCGGGGATGTCGGTTTCCCGAAAGGGGCGGAGCAGCAGGCGCGGGGTTTCGAGGGAAGGTTGAATCATGATGAGGTCAACGCCAGTGGCGCATGGGCAGGCCCGCGACCGGCGATTGGAAGCGAATGAGATGGGGCATGGCCAGGGAACCGACGTAGGCGGTCTTCAGATCAGGTCCGGCAAAGGTGAGGCTGGTGGGGAATTGAATCGTCGGCCCCACGCAGGCGAACATGGCTTCGGGCGTGAGCGCGTTCTGCTCGATAAGCCTGACCGCGTTCTCGATGGCGGGCTGGTTGACATCCTCGAACACAACATGATGATCCCCATCGGGCGTGATCACACCCAACCCGTTGCGGATGATATGCGTCACCCAAAGATTGCCCTCCGCATCGAAAGTGATGCCGTCGGGATAGCCGCCCAGGCCGAACTCACTGGGCCCGAACACCTCCGCTTCGCCCAAACCGTCTTCCTTGACCGGATAGCGCAGCACCCGGTTGCCCATGGTCTCGGAAACATAGAGGAACCGCTCCTCCGCGTCCATGCGGGCCTCGTTGGTGAAGTAGATGCCGTCGGCCACGATGCGCGGGCCCTTTTCGTCGATGAGGATGATATACCCATCGGGACGGGGCGCGGCCGCGGCGATGAACCAGGGAATCGAGCGGGTGGAGACGGTGACCCACAGGCGGTCCTTGCTGTCGATGAAGACGAAATTGACCGCGCCGAGAGGCTGCCCATCGATGGCATCCAGCACGACCGCGTGATTCCCCTCGCGGTCCATCTTGTAGACCTTGCCATGTTCGATGTGGGCCAGATAGAGATTGCCCTCGGCATCCATAGCCAGACCGTTCGTGTCGCCGCCGATATGGCCGAGGGTCCGCATGGAGCCGTCGGGATCGATGCGGGTGACGCCCCCGCGGTTATCCGATGTCCACAGCGTGCCGTCTGGTTCGGCGATGATGCTTTCGGGCCGGGAAAGCCCGCTATGGACGAATTCGAGTTGGGAGAGTTCCAGGGTGAAATCGTTGATGGACATGAAAACGCCTCCTGAAGGGGTTGGGAGAGTGGCTGTCGAGCCGAATGACACGAACGTAGAATTCTATTCTACTGGAACTCGAAAAAATGGGAAAGCCAGGGTGGGACTGGACGAAATCTGAAAAGCGTCTTACAATGTAGCTACCGCTGGTAGTTTCAATCAGCCTTTTCTCGTAACTGCTAACCGACTCGACTTCAAGCCTCAAAAAGCCACGAAGGCTCGAAGTTTTTCGAAGACACGAAGGAAAATTAAAGAAAAATACTTCGTGCCTTCGTTCTCTTCGTGTCTTCGTGGCAAAAAGTGGCGGTGCGACCTTAGTAGTTACCTTCTACGACTTCCGCACCTCTCCGAGGAGATTTTTCTATGTCGCGTCCTCTTTTCGATAGCGAATATCTGTATGGATTTCATGATTCCGGCGGGGAGGATATCATGCTGGGGCGGGGCATCCCCGGCTGGGTGGTCGTGACCACGGCCATCGGCAGCAACCCACACGACAATTCGGGCCATGACTTCAGTTCGCTTTCCAACCGCGGGCTGGGCGTCATCGTGCGCCTGAACAACGGCTATTCGCCCGCGGGCACGCTTCCTCATGAACGGGATTACGACGCCTTCGCCCAACGCTGCGCCAACTTCGTCCAGGCCAGCAGCGGCGCCCGCATCTGGATTGTGGGCAACGAGCCCAACCATCCCATCGAATGGCCCGGCGCCCAGTGGGACTGGAGCGCAATCCCGCCCCATCCCATCCGCCCCGACACCCGCGGCGAACCCATCACGCCCGAGCGCTACGCCAAGGCCTACAAGAAGGTGCGGGCCGCCATCCACGCCACACCCGGCCACGAGAACGATCAGGTGCTGGTGGCCGCGGTCGCGCCCTGGAATCCGCTGACCACCTATCCGGGCAATGAGAACGGCGATTGGGTGCAGTACTTCGCGGACGTCCTGCGTCTCATTGGCCCCAGCCAGTGCGACGGCCTCACCCTGCACGCCTACACCCACGGCTCCGACCCCAACTTCATCGAGTCGGACGCGCGCATGGACCCGCCCTTCGACGCCTATCACTGGCACTTCCGGGCCTATCAGGACTTCATGAACGCCATCCCCGAGGAGATGCGCCATCTGCCCGTCTACATCACCGAAACCGACCAGGGGGATGAACCCTGGCATAATGCGAACACAGGCTGGGTGAAGCGGGCCTATCAGGAGATCGACAACTGGAACAAGACCCACGCCCAGAAAATCCGGGCGCTGATCCTCTACCGCTGGTCGACAGATGACAAATGGACCATCCAGGGCAAGCAAGGCGTCATCGACGATTTCGGCGAAGCCATGACCTTGGGGCTGAAGTGGACGGAGGGAGGCGAAGAGCCGCCTCCGCCCGATCTCACCGAATACTGGCGGCGGCTGGAGGCCCTGGAGGCGGAGAAACAGGCCTTGCAGGCGGATATCGACGCGGCCCTGGCCCTGAGCGACGCCCTGGATCAGGAAAAAATCACGCTGGATGAGGCCGCGCCCGCGCTGGAGGATGTGGACGAGCTGCAGCGGGCGCTGGAGGCCCTGGAGAACCACATCGTCGATCTGGAAACCGAACTCTCCCAGGTCGTCCCCGTGATCCCGCCCGGGGCCGTGCCCACGCCCCCCATCCACGACATCATGGCCGACCTGCCGCAGCACGAAAGCCAGCGCTGGCCCACCCGCGAAGTCTCCGACATTCGCCGCATCGTCGTCCACCACACCCTGTCCGATCCCATGACCCCGCCGCACGACCTGGCCCAGCAGGCGGTGGACCAGAACAAGCCGGGCATGCCCTACCATTTTCTGGTCTCGGGCGATGGAACCATCTACCAGACCCAGCCCCTCTCCCGCATCGTGCGGCAAAACATGAGCAGGTCCATCAACGAAACCATCAATGCGGACAGCATCGCCGTGGCCCTGGCCGGGGATTTTCGCCGCGATCGGGATGTGGAGCCCTCGGAGGCCCAGCGCAAGGCCGCGGCCGCGCTCATCGCCTGGCTCATCAGCCAGCAGCGGTTGGGTTCCATCGTTACGCAGATCGTGTTCGGGCGCAAGGAGTTGGGCGAGCATGTGATCTCGCCCGGCGACCAGTGGGATGAGGGCATCCGCTGGAAGGATAAGCTGGTGGCCGACATCCAGACCATCTTCGATCAGGCCGCGGCCTGCGAGGATGCGGAGGAAGCGGCCCGTCTGCGCCAGCAGGTGGCCGAACTCCAGGCCGAAGTCGCCCGCCTCCAGGCCCAGGCCGACCAGATCGGCCCGCTTCAGCAGCGCATCAGCGAGCTGGAGGCAACGGTCAGCCAGCAGAAGCATGAAATCGCCACCCTGCAGGCCCTGGTGGACCAGTGCGCCAGCGCCGGGCCCGTCCGCCCCAACATCATCGACGTGGTGGACAGCCTGCCCCACCATCCCACCCTGCCCCCCTACCAGAAGCGCACCGAACCCATCCGCAAGATCGTCATCCACCACACCGACACGCCCAAGAACTTCACGGTGGAGCAGATCGCCCGCTACCACGTCTACGGCACGAGCCCCTACAAAGACCCCTGGCCCGCCATCGGCTACCACTACGTCATTGCCCCCGACGGGACCATCTACTGGACCGAACGCCACGAAACCCGATCCTACCACGTGGGCGCGGCCAACAACTACTGCCTGGGCGTCAGCCTCATCGGACGCTTCCTCATCAAAGATTACGATGGCACGATTCAGCCGCCCGAGGACCAGCTTCCCACGCCCGCGCAGATGGACGCGGCCGCCCGCCTGGTGGCCTGGCTGATGGACGCGGTCAACGTCCCCGATATCGAAAACGTGGTCGGACACAAAGAAGTAGGCCAGACCATGTGTCCGGGCGACCAGTGGCTGCGGGGCGTGCGCTGGAAGGACCAGCTCCATGAGATGATCCTCAGCCATCGCACGGGCAAGCCCATCCTCTACTACCTGCTGTTCTGGGATCACGGCAACGCCTGGGCCGAGGCGGACTGGCGCAACGCCCAGGATTACATCGCCCACTTCCGCCCCACCACCGGCTTCTCCGTAACCGACGCCATGCAGGCCCAGCATGTGGTCATTGTGGGCGGGCCCGCGGGCGTCAGCGGCGAGGACGAAGCCCGATTGCGGGCCGCGGGCTGCGACGTGCACCGCCTGGCCGGCGCCAACGAGGCCGAGACCAAGGCTATGCTGGACGAACTTGTGGCCAAGGACACGCCCTGGCCCGGCGCGGAGCCCATCCAGCCCGGCGCGGGCGCGGCCGGCATGCCCACGCTGATCCCCCGCGAACCGCCCAAGCCCGACCGTTGGACCGTGCCCGACCGGTTCGTGCACGCCTCCTTCATCGCCCGGCCCACGGGCGTCTACAAGCGCGTCTACGTTGGCGACGCGCTGTTCGGGAAATAGATTTGGTAAACCGGGCTCCATTCTCATCCCTATCGGCGTCCTTCCCTCCCCCGGAGTTTCTCATGAACAGACTCGGCTTCTATATCGAAAACACGACGGTGCGCTGGCTGCGCGAGGCCCTGCGCCAGGTCAAACCCCCCGTCATCCTCATCCACGCCCAGGACCGGGGCCTGCTGCGCGATATCCGCCGCGAGCTCTCGCCCGACTCCTTCATCGTCGGACGGCTCTACAAGACGCCCCAGCAACAACAGGCCTGGCTGGACAGCGGCGAGCCCGAGCGCTACGGCCGCGAATTCGCCGAAGAGATCATCTACTACGATTTTCAACTGGCGAAAGAGGTGGGCGAAAATGGACGGCTGCTCATCGACGCCTGGATGAGCCTGAACGAAGCCATCCGCGGGCCCGCGTCCTTCCCCGACGACGAGGTCGATGACGAATTCCGCCGTCGGGCCGAGGCCTACGACCGCTTCCAGGTCGCGTTCAAAGAGCGGCTGGAGCAAGAGGGACTGGTGGCCGTGGCCTTCAACTTCGCTGCGGGCAACTTCACCAAACCCGAACACTACCTCGACTGGTTCCCCCGCACCCTGGAAGCCTACACCTATCTGGGGTTTCATGAATACGGCTGGCCCTCGCTGAAACCGGGCCCAGACGTGGCCACAGCTGCGCTCTACTACCGCACGTGCATGGAGGGCATCCGCCAGCAGTACGGCGACAAGTTCAAGGTCATCATGACCGAAGCGGGCCTGACCATGGCCTACGGGCATCCCGAAAACCCGGATGAGGGCTGGTTGAACACGCGCGAGCCCCTTACCGAAGACCAGTACTGGCAGAGCCTGTTGTGGTACAACAACGAGATGCTGAAAGACCCCTACGTCATGGGTGCGTGCCTGTTCGAGGTGGGCCACACCTCGAAATGGCAGACCTTCCGCCATCTGGGCGAAGACAATCAGGGCAACCCCATTCTGCTCATGAACCGCATCGAGGCCCTGAACGATATCCCCGGCCCAACCGAGCCGCCGGAGCCGCCCGAGCCGTCCTCGGGCGATATCTACGAACGGGTGGGCAAGCTGGTGGATGACCTTACGCACGAACGAGAGGTCATTGCCGGCATTCCCGACCAGACTGACGCCGTCGAGCGGGCGTTGACGCCCTTGAACGCGCCTGCAACCGGGGCCATCGAGGCGGAGATGCTGGCTCATAACCTCCGCACCCGCGTGAACCAGGTCTCCGCCACCCTCACGCAACTCGAATCCAACCCCGACATCGACCCGGACGCCATCCAGCGCATGAAAGAGGAAGCCGACCTGGCGGCCCAGCAATTGGACGCGCTCTCCCCACGCGTGGCCAAAGCCGAGGCCGCGGGCCAGCAGGTGCAAGCCGTGGCCCAGGCTTTCCCCGCGCAGAAGCGGGCGGCACAGCAGACGCCCGGCCTCCTGACGCAGGTGGAATCCCTGCTGGAACGGGCGCAGCGCCTGCAATCCGACCTGCCCGGCGGCGAATTCACGCCCCCGCCCGGCGTGCAGGACATCCGCGAGGACATGCCCCACCACCCCACCAAGACCTGGCCCTCCCGCATGCCTTCTCAGATCAAGCTCATCGTGGTGCATCACACCGTCACCTCGCCCGAGACCGACCCCATCGCCCTGGCCCGGGCGCTTATCGCCCGCCGCGACCTCCCCGGCCTGCCCTATCACTTCCTGGTGCAAGGGGATGGCGACGGCTTCTGGGCTGAGCCGCTGGAGACCGCGGTGGGCCAGACCTTGAAAGACGAGATCAACCAAAAAGCTGTGGGCGTGGCCCTGGCGGGCAACTTCACCAACGACCCGCCGCCCGAGCCCCAACTGGACGCAGCCGCAGCCATCATCGCTCAGCTCATCAAGACCTACGGCCTGAATGTGGATACGGACGTCATCGGGCGCAGCGAGGTGGACCCGGTGGCTTCGCCCGGAAAGCAGTGGCTGCAAGGCGCGAAGTACAAAGTCACTCTGCTGGACAAGGTGCGGGCGTTGCTTTGAAAATAGGATTCGGATCAAGATTAGGATTAAGATCGCCAGGCCGACGTTGGGCGAGGCGGCAACGGGCGTGATGCGTAATCCGTAATCCGTGAGGTCATTACGCATCACGCATTACGCATTACGTGCTTGGCTTCACGCGCCCACGTGGCCGCGAGGCGTTTTCATCGGTATCGGCGAGCTTTCGCTCGTGTCGCCTGCTTTGAAAATAGCATTGGTAGACCGGGAAACCGGTAAATCGGTAGACCAGTAGACCGGGCGGGTGAGCGAATCGGCCCGGTTTTCCTGGTTTTCTGGTTTCCTGGTCTACCGGGCTACCGGGCTCCCGGTCGACCTGTTTTTGATCACAGCCGTTATGTTTGTTGGGAATAGGGAGATCGTTGTAAAATAGGGGTCGTTATGGAGATATTTCTCAACGGTCTGCGCCAGGCCCTCGCCCTGATCTTCAGCCTGGACCCCGACCTGCTGGAGATCGTGCGATTGTCGCTGCTGGTCAGCGGGCTGGCGCTGGTCATCAGCGCGGCCCTGGGCCTGCCCGCGGGCCTGTTCCTGGGCTTGAAGGATTTCATCGGGAAGCGATTGGTGGTGGCTTTGGTCTACACCGGCATGGGCCTGCCGCCCGTAGTCGTGGGCCTCACCATCTATCTTCTCCTCTCCCGTCAGGGCCCCCTGGGCGAACTGGGCTGGCTCTTCACCCCGCGGGCCATGATCGTCACCCAGACCATCCTGGCCTTGCCCCTGATTATCGGCTTCACCATGACCGCGGTCGGGGCCATTCCTCCAGCCCTGATCATGCAATTGCGCTCCCTGGGCGCAACACGACGCCAGGTTGTGCTCACCCTGCTCTACGAGGCCCGGGCGGGCGTGTTGGCCGCCCTGGTCGCGGGCTTCGGGGCCATCATCTCCGAGGTTGGCTCCGTCCTCATCGTGGGCGGCAATATCGAACACAAGACCCGCGTCCTGACCACGGCCATCGTGCTGGAGACCCGGCGGGGCAACTTCTCTCTGGCCATCGCCCTGGGCATCATCCTGCTGTCCATCACCTTCTCCGCCAACTGGCTGCTTCTGCATCTGCAAGGTCGACTCGACCCGCGCCACCCCTGATATGATCCCCATCTTACGGCTTGAGGCCATCCGCCACAGCTACGGCGGGCATTTCACCCTGGACATCCCCAGCCTGGCTATCTGGCCTGGGGAAGTTTTTGCGGTGGTGGGGCCCAGCGGCGCGGGAAAAAGCACCCTCCTCCGCCTCCTCAACTTTCTGGAAAAGCCCCAACAGGGCCGGGTGTATCTCCACGAAAAAGCTTACACCGCCAGCAATCTCCCCATTGAGCTGCGACGCCGCATGGCTGCCGTATTTCAGCAGCCTCTTCTGCTCAACGCGTCTGTCTGGCGAAACGTGAGCTATGGACTACGGGTGCGCGGCTCTCGCAATGGCCGCGACGCCATCCAGCAGGCCCTGGACGAGGTGCGGCTGACCCATCTGGCGAAGCACCCGGCCCACCGGCTCAGCGGCGGCGAAGCCCAGCGGGTGTCGCTGGCCCGGGCCCTGGTGCTGAACCCCGAAGTCCTCTTTCTGGACGAGCCCACCGCCAACCTCGATCCCGGCAACGTCCGCATCATCGAAGACATCATCCGCCAGGCCAACCAGGTTCGAGGCGCAACCGTCGTCCTGGTCACCCATAATATCTGGCAGGCGCGACGTCTGGCTCACCGCGTGGCCCTGCTCTTCGACGGCGAGATCATCGAAACCGCGGCCGTGGATGACTTCTTCCAGCATCCCCAAGACCCCCGCACCCAGGCCTTCCTCACTGGCGATTTAATCTATTGATCCCTAGCACAATCTCGCCACGGGCAACACGCGCGGTGGCGCGCCAATACCGATGAAAATGAGAACGCAGATGACACGGATGCTTCGCAACGCAGATTTTCGCAGATGATTTTCGCAGATTTTTCTTTATCATCTGCGTTCATCCGTTTCAATCTGCGTCATCTGCGTCCTCCAAATCTATTTTCATAGCAAACGTTACGAAAATTCAATGACGAGCTTCCTGTCAATCGCTCGCGCCAATCGTTCCAACACTTCCAGGGTCACCGAGGTGTTATTGGGATCGAGCAGCCGATCCACTTGCGAACGACTGGTATGCAATCGTCGCGCCAGTTCGGTTTTCGTAATATGTTGTTCTCGCATGGCATCCTGCAATTGCAGGGCCAGCAGCCGTTTGTGAGCACGAGCGGAGATTTCTTCGAGAATGCCCTCTTCTTTGAGGAAATCATCGAAATCACTGCCAGTATATCGATTCATGGTGTTATCCTGAAAGCCAGAGATTCTTTCGTTCCCGGGCGAGTTTCAAGTCATGCCCGGGCGTCTTTTGAGATTTCTTGATGAAGCCATGCAAGAGGACCATTTCACCCTCTTTGACGGTGAAAAATACACGGGCGATTTGGCCTTTCGGCAGTCGGGTGCGAACTTCCCATAGATCGGTCTCGATTTTCCGCACGGTTGGCATGCCAAGAGGCCAACGAAACTGGACGAGTTTGATATCTTCGCCTATGATCTTCCTGTGTTGTTTTTCGAGACTCTTGAGCCATTCTCGAACAGGCTCCCGACCCAAAGCGGTCCGGAAGAAGACAACACGAAGCACGGGCGCATCTTTCATTAGAAAATTGTACCACACATGGTACATATCCCCCAATTCCCAATGTGACTATGACTGAACTCACGCATCTCGATGAAACCGGCGCCGCCAAAATGGTGGACGTCAGCCACAAACCTGTCACCCATCGCACGGCGATTGCCGCGGCCAAAGTCATCATGCGGCCCGACACCCTGGCGGCCATCAAGGCCGGGAATGTGAAGAAGGGGGACGTGCTGGGCACGGCGCGGGTGGCTGGCATCATGGCCGCCAAACGCACCCACGAACTCATCCCCATGTGCCATCCCCTGCTCATCACAAAAGTCGCGGTCGATTTCGACTATCTGGACAACGGCATCGCCATCCGGGCGACGGTCAAATGCCAGGGGCAGACGGGCGTGGAGATGGAAGCCCTCACGGCGGCGTCCGTAGCCGCGCTCACCATCTACGACATGGCCAAAGCACTGGAGAAAACCATGCACATCGAAAATGTGCATCTGCTCTACAAAAGCGGCGGCAAAAGTGGCGAGTTTCATTCCCCTGACGCTCAACTACCCCACACCACACAGGAGACCGATTCATGAACGTTCGCGTACGCCTTTTTGCATCCCTGCGGGAAATCTTCAAAAGCCCTTATCTCGAAGTCGAACTGCCCGATGACGCCACCGTCGCCGACCTGGTGGAAGTCATCCGCGAGGAAGCGCCCCACCTGGGTCGTGGGGGGCGGTTCCATGTCACCATCAACAAGGACTTCGTGGACATGGACGCGAAGCTGCACGATGGGGACGAAGTGGCCATCTTCCCGCCCGTGGGCGGCGGCCAGGAGCGCAAGAAATTCCGGCTTACCACCGAGCCCCTCTCTCTGGACGAGGTGGCGGCGCTGGTGACCACGCCCGAGGTGGGCGGCATCGCCCTCTTTTCCGGCACGGTGCGGGGCGTGACGGGCGACATCCACACCGACTATCTGGAATACGAGGCTTATATCGAGATGGCCGAGGCCAAGCTGGCCGAAATCGGCGATGAAGTGCGGCAAAAGTGGCCGCAGGTGCTGGATATCGCCATCGTACACCGCATCGGGCGCGTGGACGTGACAGAATCGTCCGTGATGATCGCGGTGGCCGCGGCCCATCGCGAGGGCATTTTCGACGCCTGCGCCTACGCCATCGACCGGCTGAAGCACATCGCGCCCATCTGGAAGAAAGAAGTCACGCCCGACGGCGATTTCTGGGTGGAGGGCCCGGTGGACGAGACCAGCCCGCCCATCGTCGAAGTGTAGGCGACGCAACTCAACCCCAACCATCACAAAGCCCGGAGCCTGTGACAGCTTCCGGGCTTTTTCATGCGTCTCTGGGGGAAGTGCTGCGGCCGGACACGCCATTGTGTCGGTCGCAGCAACGTTGTCAAGTCTTTCAACCTGACGGGGCCAAGCTTACCCCAACCAGAGAGGATTTGTCAAAGAGAAGGCCGGGCGACCTCCAGCCCCATACGAATGGCCATTGCAAGCCTTATTTGACAACACATGATAACTCATGCATACTGATGCATAGAAGAACGCCCGGCGCACGCCATGCGATGAGAGTATCATGGACGAACTATTGACCGTCAAACAGGTCGCCCAACTTCTGCAATTGCACGAAATCACCATTCGCCGCTACATCAAAAGCGGCCGGCTGGAAGCCGTGCGCATCGGCCGGAATGTGCGCGTGCCCCGTCGCGCCGTCGACGCGTTGCTGCAAGAGCAACATACGGCGTTACGCGAAGCCCCTCCTGTGTATCGGGTTGGAGATGAATCGGATGATCGATTGCCACCGGGCGCGATAGAGGAGGCAAAGGAGCGAGACGCTTTCCTGGTCTGGATAAAAGAAATCACTCAGTCGGCCAAACGCGGCGAGACGATCCCCAACCCAGACGAGAATGACAAACTTTTGCAACTGGCCGGAATCATTAAATCCGATATCCCTGAGGTAAGCGACCGGCATGACGAATTTATCGGCCTGGCGATTTATGAGGATGGATTGAAGCCATGATTCGTCCGACGATCTTTGTAGACACGTCTGGCTGGGGACACTTCTTTATCCAGAATGAACCATTTCATCGCGAAGCCAAAGCATTGGTCTACGCCCTCAGAAGAGAAGGG
>JALXCB010000058.1 GCA_026991225.1 Anaerolineae bacterium
CTCCCCACCGACTATCCCCGTCCGCCCGCTCCCCGCTACGAAGGCCTGCACCACGAGTTCCTCATCCCCAAAGCCCTGGTCGGGCGGATGCAGACCCTGGCCCGGGAACAGAACACCACCCTGTTCAGCGTGCTCATGGCCGGGTTCAAGACCCTGCTGGCCCGCTACACCCACCAGGATGACATCGTCGTGGGCGCGCCCGTGGCCAACCGCCCCTTCCCCGAGCTGGAGTCCCTGCTGGGTTACTTCGTCAACCCCCTGCCCATGCGCACCGACCTGGGCGACGATCCCACCTTCCTGGAGCTGCTGGCCCGGGAGCGGGAGGGGAACCAGGCCGCGTTCGAGCATCAGGCCGCGCCCTTCGAGAACATCGTGCAGGCCGTGCAGCCCCAGCGTTCCCTGGCCCATTCGCCCCTGTTCCAGATCCTGTTCACACTCCAGAACACGCCCCGGCGGCTGGAGGCCCAGAACGTGCGTTTCGAGCCTCTCACCCTGGAGTCGGGCACGGTCAAATTCGACCTCACCCTGACGGTGGAGGAGGATGCCGGGGGCCTGCGCTGCTGGCTGGGTTACCGCACCGACCTCTTCCACCCGGAGACGGTCGTCCGCATGGCCCGGAATTTCGTCACATTGCTGGAAGATGCGATGGCGCGGCCGGAGGAGCGGATTTCCCGCTTGCGGATGCTGGATGAGGCGCAGGTGGGGGAATTGGCCGCGCTGGGAGTTGGGGAAAAGTATTCAGTGTTCAGTGTTCAGTATTCAGTGGTCGAGCTTTTCGAGCGGCAGGTGGCGGCTCGGCCCGATGCGACCGCCATCCTCGCGCCCGATGAGTTGATGCGGGAAGAACCGCGGGCGCTCACCTACGCCGAGCTGGACGCCCGCGCCAACCAGCTCGCCCACGCCCTCATCGCCCGCGGGGTCGGGCCCGAAACCCGCGTGGGCGTCATGCTTCCCCGCTCCCCCGAGCAGATCATCGCTCTGCTGGGCATCCTCAAAACCGGCGCGGCCTACGTGCCCCTGGATCCAAGTTATCCTGCGGAGCGGCTGCGGTTTATGGTGGAAGACAGCGAGCTGGAGTTCGTGGTGAGTAATCAGTATTCAGTGTTCAGTGTTCAGTATTCAGAAGAAGATGGATGGTCTGCGGAAGAACTGAACACTGAACACTTGTCTGACGCTTCCCACACCGACGTTGCCTCCGCGTCAGCGCCCGCATTCCAGATACTTCATCTCGATGAACTGAACACTGAACACTTGCCTGACGTGGCCCCGGCCAACGCTGATTCGAAGCTCATCTCAGATGGCAAAGTCTTCTTCCTCGATGAACTGAATACTGAACACTATCCCGACACATCTCCTGACATCCCCCTCCACCCCGACAACGCCGCCTACATCATCTACACCTCCGGCACCACCGGCCAGCCCAAGGGCGTGGTCGCCACCCATCGCGGGTTGAGCAATTACATCCGGCACGCGGCCCGTTCCTTCGGCCTCACGCCCGACGACCGCGTGCTGCAATTCTCCTCCATCAGCTTCGACGCCGCCGCCGAGGAGATCTACCCCACCCTGATCTCGGGCGCGACCCTGGTCCTCCGCACCGACGCCATGATCGGCTCCGCCCGCGCGTTCATCGAGGCGTCGGAGCGGCTGGGCGTCACCGTGTGGGACTTCGCCACCGCCTTCTTCCACCAACTCATCGGCGAGATGGCCGAGACGGGCCTGGATGCGCCCGAGGCCCTGCGGCTGGTCGTCTTCGGCGGCGAAAAGGCCCAGCCCGCCATCCTGCGGCAATGGTTCCGGCAGGTGGGCGAAGGGGTGCGGCTGCTCAACACCTACGGCCCCACCGAGACGACCATCGTCGCCACGGAAAGCGAGATCACGCCCGAGAAGCTGGATGACGCCCTGCCCGCGCCCATCGGCCGGCCGGTGAGCCACACCCGGGCGTGGGTGGTGGATGCGCACGGTCAATTCGTCCCCCGCGGGGTCGTGGGCGAGCTGCTCATCGGCGGCGAAGGCGTGGCCCGCGGCTACCTCAACCGCCCCGACCTCACCGCCGAGCGCTTCCTTCCTGATCCTTATCCTCACCTCCGGGAGGCGACCAGGAACCTATCATTAGCACCGGATGGGGTAGGTCGCCTCCCGGAGGTGGGAGCGCGTTTGTATCGCACCGGCGATCTCGTCCGCTGGAACATCCACGGCGAGCTGGAATTCCACGGACGCGCGGACAATCAGGTCAAGGTGCGGGGCTACCGCATCGAGCTGGGCGAGATCGAGGCCCGGCTGCTGGCCCACCCCCGGGTGCAGAAAACCCTGGTGCGGGTCTTCGAGCGGACCAACGGCGACAACCGCCTGGTGGCCTACGTCACGCCCGAGGGCGAGCCGCCCACCACGGCCGAGCTCCACGCCTTCCTCAAACAAACCCTGCCCGACTACATGATCCCCGCCCATGTCTTCGTGCTGGATGCGTTCCCGCTGGCGGCCACGGGCAAGGTGGACCTGAAGGCCCTGCCCTCGCCCGACGGCCATCGTCCCGACCTGAGCGTCGAGTTCGTGGCCCCGCGCGACGCGCTGGAAACGAAGCTGGCCGGGCTGTGGGCCGAAGTCTTGGGCGTGGATCAGGTGGGCGTGCACGACAACTTCTTCGAACTGGGCGGCGATTCCCTGCGCGCGGCCATCGTCATCAACCGCTTGCAGGCCGCGCTGGACGTGGTCATCTACGCGGTGGCCCTGTTCGATGCACCCACCATCGCCCAACTGGCCGATTACCTGCGTGGGCGATTCCCCCGACAGGTCGCGGCCTGGGTGGGGGATGCGAGTCTGGCCGAGGCCGGGGAAGCCCCGCCGCCTCCTGCGCCCACCATCACCGAAGCCGATCTCGACCGCTTCCAACAGCTCGTCTACACCCACACCCACTTCGTCACCCCGCCCGACGCGCCCGAGCCCGAGCCCCTGCCCAAGAACCCGCCAGCGGCCTTCATCCTTACCTCGCCCCGCTCCGGCTCCACCCTGCTGCGGGTCATGCTGGCGGGGAATCCCGCGCTTTTCTCACCACCCGAACTGGCGCTGCTCTCCTATCGCAGCATGGGCGAGCGGGCGCAGGCCCTCTCGGGCCGGGACGTGGGCTGGAACGAGGGTCTGTTGCGGGCGCTGATGGAGCTGTTCGGATGGAGCCTGGAGGAAGCCAAGGCCCGTCTGGCCCAGTTCGAAGCCGCGGACGCGCCCACCCAGGCGTTCTACCGCCATCTGCAGGAGGCCATGGCCGGGCGCATGCTGGTGGACAAGACCACAACCTACGCCACCGATCTGCGGGTGCTGCGCCGGGCCGAGGCCTGGTTCGAGGACGCCCGCTTCATCCATCTGGTGCGCAACCCCAACGCCGCCATCCAGTCCTACATCGACAGCAACATCAACCAGGTGTTCGGGCATGACCTGCCCCTGTCGGAGCGGGAGAACGCGGAGCTTTTCTGGCTTCTCACCAACCGCAACATCCTCGAATTCCTGAAAGGCATCCCCCGCGAGCGCCAGTACTTCCTCCATTTCGAGGATTTGGTGCAGCGGCCACGCGCGGTCATGGCGGAACTGTGTGAATTCCTGGGCGTGCCTTTCGACGAGGAGATGCTCTTCCCCTATCGCGGGGACAAGATGACCACGCCTGTGCATCCCGAAAGCCGCATGGTGGGCGACCCCCGCTTCCACAAGCACCGCACCATCGAGGCGGACATGGCCGCCAAGTGGCAGGACCCCGAGGCCGATCTGCTCAGTCCCATCACCTGGGAGCTGGGACGGCGGTTGGGCTATGACCTGCCCATGCCCTCGCCCCGCCGCACCGTGGCCCTGGCGCCCATCCGTCCCCTGCCCGAGGATGCGGAGCGTCCCCTCTCCTTCGCCCAGCAGCGGCTCTGGTTCCTCGACCATCTGGAGCCGGGCTCGCCCCTCTACAACATCGCCTCCGCCGTGAAGCTCACCGGCCATCTCGACGTGGCTGCGTTCGAGGATGCGCTCAACGCCATCCTCCAGCGCCATGAGGTGCTGCGCACCACCTTCCATACGGTGGATGGCCGCCCGCAGCAGATCATCCATCCCGACCTGCGGGTGCGGGTGGCGGTCGGGGATTTGCGGCATCTGCCCGAGGACCAACGCCTGGCCGAGGCCCACGCCCGGGCGCGGCGCCTGGCGCAACAACCCTTCGACCTGGCCCAGGGCCCGCTGATGCGCGTCGCCCTCTACCGGCTGGACGAGGAAACCCACCTGGCGGCGCTGGTCATCCATCACATCGTGGCCGACGGCTGGTCCTTCCCCATTCTGCTGCGGGAACTGGCCGCGTTCTACCACGCGCAGCAGTCGGGCGAGACCCCGTCGCTGCCGCCGCTGCCCATCCAGTATGCGGATTTCGCGGCCTGGCAGCGGGCCTGGCTGGAGAGCAAGGACGCGGCCTGGCAGATCGCCTACTGGAAGGAGCAGCTCAGCGGTCATGCCACCTTCCTCGACCTGCCCACCGACCATCCCCGCCCGCCCGTCCAGACCTATCACGGCCATCAACTTCGCTTCGACCTGGACGCGGACCTGGTCGCCCGCCTCGATGCCCTGGCCCGGGAGCAGGACGCCACCCTGTTCATGGCCCTGCTGGCCGGATTCCAGACCCTGCTCCATCGCTACGCGGGCCAGGACAGCGTCAACGTGGGCGTGCCCATCGCCAACCGCACCCGGCCCGAGATCGAGCCCCTCATCGGCTTCTTTGTGAACACCCTGGTGCTGCGGGCCGACTTCAGCGCCGATCCCACCTTCCGCCGGTTGCTGGAGCAGGTGCGGGAGACCGCGCTGGCCGCGTACGCCCACCAGGACGCGCCCTTCGAGCTTGTGGTGGACGCGGTGCAGCCTGAGCGCGATCCCAGCTACGCGCCCCTGTTCCAGGTCATGTTCGCCTATCAGGACGCTCCGCCCGAGGGCGTGCAGCTACCCGGCTTCCGGCTGGAACCCCTGCATCTCGACATGGGCATCGCCAAGTTCGACCTCACCCTGTCCGCGGTGAAGCGGGATGGCCGGGTGGAGGCCGTGGTCGAGTACAACACCGACCTGTTCGAGGAAGCCACCGTCCGGCGGTTCATCGGGCATTTCCGCGCCCTGCTGGAAGCCGCGGTCGCCGAACCCGACCGCCCTGTCTATGCCCTGCCCATCCTCACGCCCGAGGAACAGGCCCAGCTGCGGGCGTGGAACGAGGCCGCCCGCGACATGGATGCGCCTCCCACCCTGGTGGACCTCTTCCGCCGACAGGTGGCGGCGAATCCCAACGCGCTGGCCGTGCGCGCGGTGGACGACGCGGGCCGTGCGGTCGAGCTCACCTACGCCGAACTGGACGCCCGTTCCAACCAGCTTGCTCACTACCTGCTGAACCTGGGCCTGCCGCCCGAAAGCCCCGTGGGCGTCATGCTGCCCAAATCCGCGGACGTCCTCGTCGCCATCCTGGGCGTCATGAAAGCGGGCCTGGTCTATCTGCCCCTGGATCCGGCCTATCCCGAAGACCGGCTGCGGTTCATGATCGAAGACGCGGGGGTGCAGATAGTAATCAGTGATCAGTTATCAGTGATCAGTCCAACGTCCAATGTCCAACGTCCAATGTCGGACGGCGACATGACGTTTGACGTTTTACGTTTTACGAATTACGCATTACGCATTACGTCCGACGAAGCCCTATCGCAACCAACAACAAACCCCAACATCACCCTCCACCCCGACAACCTGGCCTACATCATCTACACCTCCGGCTCCACCGGTCGTCCCAAGGGCGTGATGGCCCACCATCGGGGCGTGGTCAACTTCGCCCTGGCGTTCCAGGAAAAGTATCAGCTCGCACCCGGCGAGCGGGCGCTGCAATTCTCATCGCTGAACTTCGACGCGTCCATCGCCGACATCTTCGTCGCTTTTTCGGGGGGAGCCGCCGTGGTGTTCGGGCCGCCCGACATCACCTCTTCGGCGGAGGCGTTGCTGGATTTCCTGCAGCGGGAGCGCATCACCAGCGCCGTACTCCCCCCCTCCCTGCTCGCGGCCCTGCCGGATGCCGAACTTCCTGACCTGCGGATTGTCGTTTCCGCTGGCGAGGCCTGCACCTGGGAGGTGGTGAAGCGGTGGGCGCCCGGACGCACGTTCTTCAACGGCTACGGTCCCACCGAGACCAGTGTAGGCGCCAGCTTGCGTCGGGTACGCGCGGAGGAAGCCAACGACCAGCCCGTGCCCATCGGCAAGCCCATCCCCAACCTCACCTTCCACGTGCTGGACGCGCATCAACAGCCTGTGCCCGTGGGCGTGCCGGGCGAGCTCTACATCGGCGGCGTCGGCGTCACCCGTGGCTATCTGGGCCGCCCCGCCCTCACCGCCGAGCGCTTCTTGCCCGACTCCTTCCTGTCCCTTGAAAACCACGAAGGCACGAAGGCACGAAGGCACGAAGAGGAAAAATCAAAAGAAATCCGCGAAAATCCGTTGCATCCGCGTCATCCGCGGCGAATTGAAACGCTCTCGAACGGCCAACGTTTATATCGCACCGGCGATCTGGTCAAACGCCTGCCCAACGGCGACCTCGTCTTCCTGGGCCGGGTGGACCATCAGGTCAAGGTGCGGGGTTACCGCATCGAGCTGGGCGAGATCGAACGCCAGCTCGACGCCCATCCGGACGTGCAGAAATCCGCGGTGGTGTTGCAGCAGGCTGGCGCGGGCAAACGTCTCATTGCCTACTTCGTGAGCGAAAGCGATCCCCCGCCCGACGCCCAGGCCCTGCGCGACTTCCTCGCCCGCTTCCTGCCCGACTACATGATCCCTGCCCACTTCGTCCCCCTGGACGTCCTGCCTCACACCCCCAGCGGCAAGATCGACCGCCTCGATCTGGCCCGGCGGCCCGTGGCCCTGGCCCAGGTTCCGGCCGGGTCCGTGCTCCCCCGCGACGAGCGGGAGGCCATCCTCGCCCGCATCTGGAGCGAGCTGTTGGGACTGGAGACGGTGAGCGTCGAGGACAACTTCTTCGAGCTGGGCGGCGACTCCATCCTCGCCATCCAGATGATCAGCCGGGCCGCGGATGAGGGCATCCTCATCACCGCCAAACAGCTCTTCCAGCATCCCACCATCGCCGGGCTGGCCGCGGTGGCCGAGGGGGGCGAGGCCGTCCACGCCGAGCAGGGCGAGGTCACAGGCGAAGCCCCCCTGACGCCCATCCAGCGCTGGTTCTTCGAGCAGAACTTCCCTCATCCCGAGTACTGGAACCAGGCCATCCTGCTGGACGTGGGCCAGCCCCTGGATCCCGATCTGTTGGCCGAGGCCGTGGCCGCGCTGGTGCGGCATCACGACGCCCTGCGCCTGCGCTTCCGTCGGGATGAGGATGGCGGCTGGGTCCAGGAAAATAGGAATGCGGACACGGATGAACACGGATGGACACGGATTTTCGAGAGGGTTGAGTTGGCAGACACGCCCGATGAGGGTTTGGCCGAGGCCATCACCGACCACTGCGCCCGCATCCAGGGAAGTCTGAATCTGGCCGAGGGGCCGCTGTTCCGGGCGGCGTATTTCGACCTGGGCGGGAACCGGGGCTGGCGGCTGTTCCTGGTCGCCCATCACCTGGTCATCGACGGCGTGAGCTGGCGCATCCTCACCGAGGACTTGCAGCGGGCGTACATGCAACTGGCCGCGGGCCAGCCGGTGAGTCTTCTCCGCAAGACGACCGCGTTCATCCATTGGGCGCGAGCATTGGCCGATTATGCCCGGGAGGCCGATCTTGCCGAGGACCTGGCCTTCTGGCGGGAGATCGACCGCCTGTCCAATCCCCGCCTGCCGCTGCGTTCCGAGAACGGCGACCAGGACAACATCGAGGCCCTGGCCGCCACCGCGTCCCTGTCCCTGGATGCTGACGCCACCCAGACGCTGCTGCAGGGCCTGCCCGCGGCGTTCGGGGCGGACATGCAGGGGGGCCTGTTGGCGGCGCTGGCCTGGACGCTGCGCGCCTGGACGGGCGAGGCCCGGCTCAAGCTGGCCATGGAGGGCCATGGACGGGATCTGGCCCTGCCGGGGATGGACATCACCCGCACGGTGGGCTGGTTCACCACCCTCTTCCCGGTGGCGCTCGACATAAGCGATGCGCCCGAGCTGCCCGCGGTCCTGCCCCGGGTGCAGGAACAGCTTGGGCAGGCGTCCGCCCGGGCCGTGAGCTACGGCCTGTTGCGCTATCTGCGCGGCGAAGCGGGCCTGGCGGGCGAGACGCCCCTCATCAGCTTCAACTACCTGGGCCAGTTTCAGGGTGAGGATGGGGGCGGCTTCCGGCCCGCGGCCGAGGACAAAGGCCCGGAACGCCATCCCCAGAATCATCGTCCCCACCTGCTCGATTTCACCGCCAGCATCGTGGACGACGCCCTCATCCTGCGCGTGGGATATCCCACCCGATGGCTCTCTCCCGAACAGGCGCAATCTCTGCTTTCGACCTGGCAGGAGGCACTGCGTTCCCTCGTCCAGCATCTGCACGAGGCGGGCCCGGCGGAGGGGCCGGCATCGGGCCTGGATGAGGAGGGCATCGATGATCTGCTGGCGGAACTGGATTTATGAAACGGCGTATGGACAAGAAATCCAGACGATTGAAAGACCTTTCCCCTGAGAAAAGGGCTTTGCTGGAGAAACTGCTCAAGAAGAAGTCCCAGGCAAAGCGCGAGGCCGCGCGCATCCGCCCCCGGCCCAATCAGGAGGAATACCCCCTGTCCTACGCCCAGCAGCGCATGTGGTTCCTTTTTACGTTGGAACCCGATTCGCCCGCGTACAACATCCCCGCCGCGGTGCGCTTGCAGGGGCCGTTGGACGTCGGGGCGCTGGAAGGCGCGCTCAACAGCATCATCGCCCGGCACGAGGTGCTGCGGGCCCGCTATCGTACCGGTCCCGAGGGCCCCGAACAGGAGATCCTGCCCCAACTGCGGTTGTCCATCCCCCTGGAGGATTTGAGCGATCTGGAGGGGGAGCCACAGCAGCAGGCCGTGCGGGAGCGGATCCGGGCCGAGGTGGACAAACCTTTCGATATCGAGCGCGAGCCCGTGATCCGGGCCCGGCTGCTGCGCCTCGCGCCCGACGACCACATCCTCGTGCTGGTCATCCACCACATCGCCTTCGACGAGTGGTCCACCCAGGTGTTCATGCGGGAATTCGGGGCCATCTACGAGGCGCTGGTCGCGGGCCGGGAGCCCAATCTGCCCCCACTGCCCATCCAGTACGCGGACTACGCCTGGTGGCAGCGGCAGGAGCTTTCGGGCGAGAAGCTGGAAACCCAGATCGATTACTGGCGGCGCCAGCTTGCGGGCGCGCCCTCCCTCATCACCCTGCCCACCGACCATCCCCGCCCGCCCATCCAGACCTATCACGGCGACGCCCACCACTTCACCCTGCCCCGGGAGTTGTGGGAGCGGCTGCATCGGCTGGCGGATGAGGAGGGCGCATCCCTGTTCATGGCCCTCATGGCTGCCTACCAGGTGCTGCTGCGGGCCTACGCCCATCAGGATGACATCCTGGTGGGAACGCCCATCCTCAACCGCAATCGCAAGGAGCTGGAGGACCTGATCGGGTTCTTCACCAACACCCTGGTCATCCGCGGGGAGCTGGACGGGCGCATGACTTTCCGCGAATTCCTGCGGCAGATTCGGCAGACCGCGCTGGACGCCTACGCCCATCAAGACGTCCCCTTCGAGATGCTGGTGGATGAACTCCAGCCCCACCGCAATCTCAGCTACACGCCCTTCTTCCAGACGGTGTTGACCCTGCAGAAGGCGGATTTGCAACACTTCCGCCTGCGCGATCTCACCCTGAGCCTGCTGCACACGGGCGACGTCTCCGCCAAGTTCGATCTCTCCGTCATCGTGCTCGAGGGCGAGGACGAGATCCACGGCGTGATGGAGTACAACACCGACCTGTTCGAGGGCGAGACCATCGCCCGCATGGCCCGCCACTTCCTCGTCCTGCTCGACCAACTGGTGGCGAACCCCGACCTGCCCCTGTCCCAGATCTCCATGCTCACGCCCGAGGAGCGGCGGATGCTGTTGGTCGACTGGAACGCGACGCAGCGGGACTACCCCCGCGACGCCACCATTCCCCAGCTTTTCGCCCACCAGGCCGCGGCCACACCCGACACGCCCGCGGTTGTCTTCGAGGGCGAGACCCTGACCTACGCCGAGCTGGACGCCCGCGCCAACCAGCTTGCCCACGCGCTCATCGCCCGCGGCGTCGGGCCTGAAAGCCGCGTGGGCGTGCTCATGGAGCGGTCGGGGGACGTGGCAATCGCGGTCATGGGCATTCTCAAAGCCGGCGCGGCCTACGTGCCCCTGGACCCGAGCTATCCGGCGGAGCGGCTGCGGTATATGATTGAGGATGCGGGCGTGGAGGTTGTGATCCGTGATCAGAGGTCAGAGGTCAGAGGTCAGAAGTCAGAAGACGGAAGCCAGACGTTGGACATTGGACATTGGACATTGGACGATTTTACGCATTACGCATTACGCATTACGTCCGACCAAGTCCAATCGCAACCAACAACAAACCCCAACGTTGCAATCTACCCCGCCAACGCCGCCTACGTCATCTACACCTCCGGCTCCACGGGCCGCCCGAAAGGCGTGGTCGTGCCCCATCGCGGGGTGATCAACATCCTCACGGAATTCCACCGGCGGCGGGCGGTGCAGCCGGGCGAGCGCAGCAGTTGGTGGACGAGCCTGAACTTCGACGTGTCGGTGTGGGAGATCTTCCTGCCGCTGCTGTTCGGCGGGACGCTGGTGGTGCCGCGCGAGGAGGTGCGCATCGACACGCCCCGGTTCCTGGCCTGGATGGAGGAGCAGGGCATCGAGAGCGCGTATTTGCCGCCGTTCATGGTGCAGCCCCTGCTGGCGTTCCTGCAGGAGGGGCGTCGGCTGCCGTTGCGTCGGCTGCTGGTGGGGGTGGAGCCCATCCCCGAGGATGCGCTCATTGCCATCAACCGGCTGCTGCCCGAGTTGCAGATCATCAACGGCTACGGGCCCACCGAGGCGACCATCTGCTGCACCCTGTACGAGATCGATCCAGGCCAGGAATATCATCGCAACACGCCCATCGGCAAGCCGTATCAGAACGTGCAGATTTACCTGCTGGATGAGCACATGCAGCCTGTGCCCGTGGGCGTGCCTGGGGAGGTGTACATTGGTGGGGATGGGTTGGCCCGCGGCTACCTCGACCGTCCCGCCCTCACCGCCGAGCGCTTTGTGCCCGATCCGTTCGTCGCCCTTGGAAACCACGAAGGCACGAAGGCACGAAGACACGAAGAGGGAAAATCAGAAGAAATCCGCGAAAATCCGATGCATCCGCGTCATCCGCGGCGAATTGAAACGCCCGCGACCGGCCAACGTTTGTATCGCACCGGCGACCTGGCCCGCTGGCTGCCCGACGGCAACCTCATGTTCCTGGGACGGGTGGATTTCCAGGTGAAGGTGCGGGGCTTCCGCATCGAGCTGGGCGAGATCGAGAGCCAGTTGCGGGAGCATCCGGGCGTGCAGGACGTGCTGGTCTGGGTGTGGGACGACCCCGAGATGGGGGAGAAGCGCCTGACCGCGTACCTCATCCCTCGCGACGACGCCCGACCCACCATCGCCGAACTGCGCCGTTTTCTGGCCGACCGCCTGCCCGATTATATGATCCCCGCCGCGTTCATCTTCCTGGACGCGTTCCCCCTCACCCCCAGCGGCAAGATCAACCGCCGCGCGCTCCCGCCCCCCGACTTCACCGCACTGAAGTCCGAACAGCCCTATGTGGCTCCCCGCACGCCCCTGGAGGAGCACCTGGCCCGGCGGTTTGCCGAGGCGTTGGGCGTGGAGAAGGTGGGCATCCACGACGATTTCTTCGAGCTGGGCGGTGATTCCTTGCGCGGGGCCGTGCTCATCAACCGCCTGCAGGACGATTTCCAGAACAAAGCGCCCGTGCGGGCCATCTTCCTGGCCCCCACCGTGGCCAAGATGGCGACCTACCTGCAGGAATACTTCCCCGACGCCGTGCGGCGCTTCTTCACCGCCGACATTCAGGTCGAGGCGCGTTACGAGTTCGAGGATGAGATCGCGCGGCCGGGCCAGGGCGTGGATGCGGCGAAATTGCGGCAATTCCGGGCCATCATCCCCCACCTGCCCCGCCGGCTGGAGGATGAGCGGCTTCCCAAGAACCCCCCGGCCGTGTTCATCCTCAGCCCGCCCCGCTCCGGCTCCACCCTGCTGCGGGTGATGCTGGCGGGCCATCCCCGGCTCTTCGCCCCGCCCGAGCTCGATCTGCTCTCCTTCAACACCCTGGGCCAGCGCCGGGCCGCGTTCCGGGGCCGCTTCGAATTCTGGCTGGAGGGGCTGATTCGGGCCGTGATGGAATTGCGCGGCGTCGATGCCGACGAGGCGCGGGCGATGCTGGCGGAATACGAGCGCCAGGATATGTCGGTGAAAGCCTTCTACGGCCTGCTGCAATCCTGGCTGGGAGACCGTATCCTGGTGGACAAGACGCCGGTCTATGCCCTGGATCCCGCCATCCTGCAGCGCATGGAATGGGATTTCGAGAACGCCCGCTTCATCCACCTCACCCGCCATCCCTACGCCACCATCTACTCTTTCATCGAAGCGAAGCTGGACGAGGTCTTCTTCCGCTGGGAGCATCCCTTCACCCGCCGCGAGCTGGCTGAGCTCATCTGGATCGCAGCCCACGAGAACATTCGCGAGTTCCTCGACCGGATTCCGCCTCAGCGCCAGATGCGGCTGCGCTACGAGGACCTGCTTGCCGACCCCGAAGCCCACATGCGCGCGCTCAGCGACTTCCTGGGCGTCGATTTCGTTCCCGCCATGCTCGATCCTTACAGCGAGGATCGGATGACCACGGGCCTGGAGCCTGGCAAGCAGATGGTGGGCGATTACAAATTCTATCTGCGGAAGCGGATCGACCCCGCGGCCGCCACGCGCTGGAAGCGATTCCACCGTCATGACTTCCTCAGCGACATCGCCCGCGACCTGGCCCGCGAGTTCGGCTACGACGATTTCGCCCCTGCGTCCTCTCGTCCCCTGGCGCGGTCGCGCATCCCCCAAATCCCCCGCACGCCCGACCTGCCCCTTTCCTTCGCCCAACAACGCCTCTGGTTCATCGACCATCTGGAGCCGGGCGCGCCTCTCTACAATCTTCCCTCCGCCGTGCGGATGCAAGGCCCGCTGCACATCGAGGCCCTGGAAGCCGCGTTCAACGACATCGTTCAGCGCCATGAAGTCCTGCGCACCACCTTCCACACCGTGGATGGTCGCCCGCAGCAGATCATCCATCCCGCCATGCCCATTCGCATCCGCCTGGAAGACCTGCGCGGTCTGCCCGAGGAGGCCCGATGGTCGGAGGCGCAACGGCGGGCGCAGCGCTTTGCCCAGCAGCCCTTCGATTTGAGCCGCGGGCCGCTTCTGCGCGTCACCCTCTATCGCCTGGCCGATGACGATCATCTCGCGGTCATCGTCATGCACCACATCATCTCCGACGGCTGGAGCATTGGCATTCTGCATCGCGAGCTGGCTCACTGTTACCAGGCCCGGATCGAGGGCCGCTCGCCCGATCTGCCGCCTTTGCCTATCCAATACGCAGATTTCGCGGCCTGGCAGCGGCAATGGCTGGAAAGCGAGGAAGCCCAGGCTCAGATCGCTTTTTGGAAGAAGACGCTGGCCCCGCATCCCACCTTCCTCAAGCTCCCCACCGATCGCCCTCGCCCGCCCGTCCAGACCTACCACGGCGCTCAAATCCGCTTCGATCTGAACGCGGGCCTCATCGCCCAACTGGATGCACTGGCCCGATCGCATGGGGCCACCCTGTTCATGGCCCTGTTGGCTGGATTCCACGCCCTTCTCCATCGCTACGCGGGCCAGGACAGCATCAACGTGGGCGTCCCTCACGCCAATCGCAGCCTTGCCGAAATCGAAAACCTCATCGGTTTCTTCGTCAATACGCTGGTGATCCGGGCCGATTTCAGCGACGACCCCACCTTCGACGAGCTGCTGGCCCGCATCCAGGCCGCCACCGTCGAAGCCTACGCCCATCAGGACGCGCCCTTCGAGCTGGTGGTGGACGCGGTGCAGCCCGACCGCGACCCCAGCTACTCGCCCCTCTTCCAGGTCATGTTCGCCTATCAGGAGGACCCGCCCGCCGGCTACCGCCTGCCCGATTTCATCCTGGCGCCTGTGCATCTCGATATGGGCATCGCCAAGTTCGATCTCACCCTGTCCGCAGTGCGCCGAAAAGGCGACGTGCGGGCGGTGCTGGAATACAACACGGACTTGTTCGACGAGGCCACCATCCGCCGGTTCGTCGGCCATTATCGCCGGTTGATCGAGGAAGCCGTCGCCCAACCCGACCAGCGGGTCAGCGCCATCGCCATGCTCACGCCCGAGGAGCGGCGGATGCTGCTGGTCGAGTGGAACGCGACGCAGCGGGACTACCCCCGCGACGCCACCATTCCCCAGCTTTTCGCCCGCCAGGCCGCGGCCACGCCCGACACGCCCGCGGTCGTCTTCGAGGGCCAGACCCTGACCTACGCCGAGCTGGACGCCCGCGCCAACCAGCTCGCCCACGCCCTCATCGCCCGCGGGGTCGGGCCCGAAAGCCGCGTGGGCGTGCTCATGGAGCGGTCGGGCGAGGTGGCCGTGGCGGTCATGGGCATCCTCAAAGCTGGCGCGGCCTACGTTCCGCTGGACCCGAGCTATCCGCCTGAGCGGCTGCGGTATATGATCGAAGATGCGGGCGTGGAGGTGGTGATCAATGATCAGAGGTCAGAGGTCAGAAGTCAGAGGTCAGAGGTCAGAGGTCAGAAGTCAGAAGACGGAAGCCAGACGTTGGACATTGGACATTGGACATTGGACGATTTTACGCATTACGCATTACGCATTACGTCCGACCAAGTCCAATCGCAACCAACAACAAACCCCAACGTTGCAATCTACCCCGCCAACGCCGCCTACGTCATCTACACCTCCGGCTCCACGGGCCGCCCGAAAGGCGTGGTCGTGCCCCATCGCGGGGTGATCAACATCCTCACGGAATTCCACCGGCGGCGGGCGGTGCAGCCGGGCGAGCGCAGCAGTTGGTGGACGAGCCTGAACTTCGACGTGTCGGTGTGGGAGATCTTCCTGCCGCTGCTGTTCGGCGGGACGCTGGTGGTGCCGCGCGAGGAGGTGCGCATCGACACGCCCCGGTTCCTGGCCTGGATGGAGGAGCAGGGCATCGAGAGCGCGTATTTGCCGCCGTTCATGGTGCAGCCCCTGCTGGCGTTCCTGCAGGAGGGGCGTCGGCTGCCGTTGCGTCGGCTGCTGGTGGGGGTGGAGCCCATCCCCGAGGATGCGCTCATTGCCATCAACCGGCTGCTGCCCGAGTTGCAGATCATCAACGGCTACGGGCCCACCGAGGCGACCATCTGCTGCACCCTGTACGAGATCGATCCAGGCCAGGAATATCATCGCAACACGCCCATCGGCAAGCCGTATCAGAACGTGCAGATTTACCTGCTGGATGAGCACATGCAGCCTGTGCCCGTGGGCGTGCCTGGGGAGGTGTACATTGGTGGGGATGGGTTGGCCCGCGGCTACCTCGACCGTCCCGCCCTCACCGCCGAGCGCTTTGTGCCCGATCCGTTCGTCGCCCTTGGAAACCACGAAGGCACGAAGGCACGAAGACACGAAGAGGGAAAATCAGAAGAAATCCGCGAAAATCCGATGCATCCGCGTCATCCGCGGCGAATTGAAACGCCCGCGACCGGCCAACGTTTGTATCGCACCGGCGACCTGGCCCGCTGGCTGCCCGACGGCAACCTCATGTTCCTGGGCCGCGTCGATTTCCAGGTGAAGGTGCGGGGTTTCCGCATCGAGCTGGGCGAGATCGAGCGGGTGATGGAGACTCACGAGGCCATCGATGAGGCTGTGGCCATCGTGCGGGAGGACGCGCCCGGCGTCAAGCGCATCGTGGGTTATTTCACCTGGACGGGCGCAGCGCCGCCCGAGGCCCGCGAGCTTCGCGCCTTCCTGGCCGAAACCCTGCCCGAATACATGATCCCCAGCGCCTTCGTCCCCCTGGACGCCTTCCCTCGCACGCCCAACGACAAGATCGACCGCAAGGCCCTGCCCAAGCCGGTCTATCATCGCCCCGAGGAGGGCGTCGCCTTTCGCGCGCCCGTCACCCAGGTCGAGGCCACGCTGGCCCGCATCTGGCAGGAGGTGTTGGGCCTGGAGACCGTGGGCGTGGATGACAACTTCTTCGAGCTGGGCGGCGACTCCATCCTCGCCATCCAGATGATCAGCCGGGCCGCGGATGAGGGCATCCTCATCACCGCCAAACAGCTCTTCCAATATCCCACCATCGCCGGGCTGGCCGCGGTGGCGGAGACGGGCGAGGCCGTCCACGCCGAGCAGGGCGAGGTTACGGGCGAAGCGCCCCTGACGCCCATCCAGCGCTGGTTCTTCGAACAGAACTTCCCCCATCCCGAGCACTGGAATCAGGCCATCCTGCTGGACGTGGGCCAGCCCCTGGATCCCGATCTGTTGGCCGAGGCCGTGGCCGCGCTGGTGCGGCATCACGACGCCCTGCGCCTGCGCTTCCGTCGGGATGAGGATGGCGGTTGGGTGCAGGTGAATGGGGATGCGGACACGGATGAACACGGATGGACGCGGATTTTCGAGACGATCGAATTGGCTGAGACCCCCGACGAGGCCCTGGCCGGGGCCATCACCGACCACTGCGCCCGCATCCAGGGAAGCCTGAACCTGGCCGAGGGGCCGCTGTTCCGGGCCGCGTACTTCGACCTGGGCGGGAACCGGGGCTGGCGGCTGTTCCTGGTCGCCCATCATCTGATCATCGACGGCGTGAGCTGGCGCATCCTCACCGAGGACTTGCAGCGGGCGTACATGCAACTGGCCGCGGGCCAACCGGTGAGTCTGCCCCGCAAGACCACCGCGTTCATCCACTGGGCGCGGGCGTTGGCCGACTACGCCCGCGAGGCCGATCGCGCTGACGACCTCGCCTTCTGGCGGGAGATGCTGGCCCGGCCCGTCGCACCCCTGCCCGTGGACCGGAACGCGCCCAATCTGGAGCGCGACTTGGCGCTCTTCGAAATCCGCATCCCCACGGATGCCCATCCCGAAGAAGATATTCGCAGCCTGCTGCTCACCGCGTTCGCCCAGACCCTGGCGGCATGGACCGGCTCCGACCAGGTGCGCATCGCCATGGAAGGCCACGGCCGCGACCTCGACCTGCCGGGCGTGGACGTCAGCCGCACCGTGGGCTGGTTCACCACCCTCTACCCCCTGACGCTGGACCTGGCATCCGCCGATGGCGGGCGGGACGCCGTGGCCCGGGTGCGGGAGCGGGCCGAGGCCGCGGCCCAACGCGCGGCCAGCTATGGCATCCTTCGCCATCTGCGCGGGGAAACCGGGCTGGCGATGGACGCCCAGGTCAGCTTCAACTATCTCGGGCGCTTCGAGGGCGGTCGTGGCGGTTTTTCGCCCGCGGCCGAAAGCAACGGCCCTGAACGCCATCCCGACAACCACCGTCCTTTCCTCATTGATTTCAGCGCCTCGCTGATCGATGACGAACTGCGCATCACCTGGGCCTATAATGCCGCCTGCCATCGCCCCGAAACCATCCAGCGCCTGGCCGACGCCTTCCGCCAGCACTTCCAGGCGTTGCTCGAACTCCCTGCCGATGAATCGTTGGAAGACGATTTGTTGGATGAGATTCTGGACGAAATTGAGCTTTGAAGTAACTAAACTGAAAGCAAATTGAAACCAAGGCTTTTGATTTGCATTGGATCATCCATGAAAGGCGATTCTCTGGCCGCGCTGCCGCCCGCAGGTGAACCTGCGGGCTAAAAACGACGCCCCATGAATGGGGCTACGGTGCGTGTCGCGCGCCGCAGGAAGCCGGGTTCACCCGGCGTCGTTTCGTAGCCCGGAGCTTCAGCTCCGGGTGGCCGAGGCCGAAAACACCTGATTTCAAAATGCGTTTAGTTTAACGTAGCAAGGTCGAAAATCACGACGACACGAAGGCACTTGCCACTTGCGACCTGCAAACCTGCATCGTCTTCGTCCCTTCGAGCCTTCGTGGCAAGGCATTTTCGATGCCGAACCAGGCTACCTTAGCAGTTACGCTTTGAAACCCAATGTGCAAGGTTTTCTGCATGACGGCAGTTTTATCTCCCCAACACCCGCAGGTGAACCTGCGGGCTGGGAACGGCGCCCCGTGAACGGGGCTTTGACGCGCCCGCTGGCCCGAAAGCCGGGTTCACCCGGCGTCGTTTCGTAGCCCGGAGGCTTCAGCTCCGGGCGAGCCAGGAAATGTGATAGCGTCCAACTACTGGCTGATCTTTTTCTCCATACCATGACACACACCGCATTCCCCGCCACGCTTCAAGCCGAATACGCGCTTTCGGCGGGACAGCGCGCGCTCTGGTTCCTGCAACAGCTTCGGCCCGAAAGCCCGGCCAACCACGTCTACCAGGCCGTCATCATCCGGGATGAGCCGGACGTGCGGGTGCTAGAAGCGGCCTTGAATCAGGTCGTCGCCCGGCACGAGGCCCTGCGCGCGACCTTCGTCCGCAGGCCCGATGGCGAGCCTGTGCAGCGCATTCACGCGCACATGCCCGTGCGCCTGGGCGTGACCGACGCCGCGGGCTGGGATGACGATACGCTGCAAGAGGCCATCCTGGCGGAGGCGCTGCGGCCTTTCGACCTGGAACGCGGGCCGTTGTTGCGGGCTCATGTCTGGACGCTAGGGCCGCAACGCTACGCGTTGCTGCTGGCCATGCACCACCTCATCACCGACCTGTGGTCGCTGGCCCTCATCACTTACGAATGGGGACAACTCTATGCCGCCGGGCGCACGGGGAGCCGCCCTCGCCTGCCCAAACTGCGTCGCACCTATCGCGATTTCGTCCAGGCGGAGGTGGACAGGCTGGCCTCGCCCGAGGTCCAGGCTCATTTCGATTTCTGGCGCGACCAGCTCACGCCCCTGCCCCCCGCCCTCGACCTGCCGGCCGACTTTCCTCGACCCCCTCAGCAGAGCCACGAGGCCGAGGTCGTCATCCAGCGTTTGGACGCCGCGCTCACCGCGCGCCTGCGGGCCCTGGCCCGTGACCAGGGCGTCCCCCTCCATGATCTGCTGCTGGCCGCATACCAAACCCTGCTTTATCGCTACACCGGCCAGCCCGACCTGACCACGGGCGTGTTGCGCGCGGGACGCACCCCCTCCTTCGCCCGCGTCGTCGGCTACTTCGTCAATCCCCTGCCCCTGCGCGCCCATCTCCATCCCGACGACGCCTTTCTCCAGCATCTGGCAGGGATGAGTCGGGCGCTGGAAGAGGCCGTGGCCCACGAACTTCCCTTCCCCGTCCTGGTGGAAGCCCTGCAACCGCCCCGCGACCCCGCCCGCAATCCCATCTTCCAGGCCCTTTTCTCCTGGCAAAAGACCTCCGCCCTCCTCGACCGTCGGGCCGTGCGCGCTTTTGTCTTGCACGAAGCGGATGGCGACATGGAGGTCGCGGGCGTGCCCTTGCAATCCATCACCCTCAAGCGCTGGGTCACCCAATTCGATTTCTCCCTCATGGTGGGCGAGGGGGAGGACGACCTCACGCTCACGCTGGAATACAACGCCGACATTCTCCGTGAGGGCACGGTGCAGGCCATGTTGCGGGCCTATCGCGCCCTCCTCGAAGATATCGTCGCCCGCCCCGACGCACCCATCGGCTCCCTCAATCTGGTGGATGACGCCATGCGGGCGCAGTTGGATGCCTGGGGTAACGTCGGTCGCGAGGATGCGCCCCTGCCCCGCGACGACCTCATCCACGCCTGGTTCCAACGCCAGGCCGCGGCCGCGCCCGACGCCATCGCTCTGGCCCTGGGTGACGAGACCCTGACCTACGCGGCCCTGGACGCCCGCGCCAACCAGCTCGCCCACGCCCTCATCGCCCGCGGCGTCGGGCCTGAAGACCGCGTCGCCCTCCTCCTCGCGCCCTCCTTCGACATGATCGCCGCCATCC
The DNA here is from genome assembly GCA_026991225.1 of Anaerolineae bacterium. Lineage (GTDB taxonomy): Bacteria > Chloroflexota > Anaerolineae > J102 > J102 > M2005. Next base: position 20,045 of record JALXCB010000058.1, read on the forward strand.
TCGGCGTGCTCAAAGCCGGCGCGGCGTATGTGCCGCTGGATCCGAGCTATCCGCCTGAGCGGTTGCGGTACATGATCGAGGACAGCGCCGCGCGGCTAGTCATCAGTCATCTGTATTCAGTGTTCAGTGTTCAGTATTCAGATAGGGGATATGAAAACGCCGATGAGGAACTGAACACTGAACACTTGTCTGACGCGGCCCCGGCCAACACTGCCTCCGAACTCATCTTGGATGCCGAAGTCTTGTATCTTGATGAACTGAACACTGAACGCTGGCCTGCCAGCGCTCCCAACGTTCCTCTCCACCCCGCCAACGCCGCCTACGTCATCTACACCTCCGGCACCACGGGCCGGCCCAAGGGCGTCGTCGTCACCCATGCCAACGTCACCCGGCTCATGGCCGCGGCCCAACCCCTGTTCCATTTCGGCCCGGAGGAGGTCTGGACCCTCTTCCACTCCTACGCGTTCGATTTCTCCGTGTGGGAAATGTGGGGCGCGCTGTTCTTTGGTGGGCGATTGGAGATTATCCCACGCGAGATCGCCCGCGACCCCGAAGCCTTCTACGATCTGCTGGCCCGACGCGGCGTCACCGTCCTCAACCAGACGCCCTCCGCCTTCCGCCAGCTCATGGCCGTCGAGGCCCGCCGAGATGCGCCCGCCAACCTGGCCCTGCGCTGGGTCATCTTCGGCGGCGAAGCCCTGGACATGACCGCGCTCGGAGCCTGGTTCCAACGCCACGGCGACCAGCGCCCGCGGCTGGTGAACATGTACGGCATCACCGAAACCACCGTACACGTCACCTGGCGGCCCATCTCCCAGGCCGACGCCCAACGCCCGGCCAGCCTCATTGGCCCGCCCCTGCCTCATCTCAGCCTCCATCTTCTCGATCCCAACGGCCTGCCCGTCCCTATCGGCGCGGTGGGCGAGATTCACGTCGGCGGCGCGGGCCTGGCTCGCGGCTACCTCCATCGCCCCGCCCTCACTGCCGAGCGCTTTGTGCCCGATCCCTTCCTGACCCTTGAAAACCACGAAGGCACGAAGGCACGAAGGCACGAAGAAGAAAAATCAGAAAAAATCCGTGAAAATCCGTTGCACCCGCGTCATCCGCGGCGAATTGAAACGCCCGTGACCGGCCAACGATTGTACCGCTCCGGCGACCTGGCCCGCTGGACCCCCGACGGCGATCTCCAATACCTGGGCCGCGCCGACCATCAGGTCAAAATCCGCGGCTTCCGCGTCGAATCGGGCGAGATCGCGGCCGTCCTGGAACAGCGGGACGACGTCGCGGCCGCGGTGGTCCTGGCCTGGGGCGACCCCGCCCGCACCGAGAACATGCGCCTGGCCGCTTACCTCGCGCCCGCGGGCCCGACCCCGCCCGACCCCGAAACCCTGCGCGCCTGGCTGGCCGAGCGCCTGCCCGCCTACATGATCCCCGCCGCCTTCGTCATCCTGCCCCAATTGCCCCTCACCCCCCAGGGCAAGATCGACCACCGCGCCCTGCCCGAGCCCGACTGGAGCCGGGCGGCGCGCGCGGGACAGTCCAGGACGCCATCCACGCCGCTGGAGAGGGAGCTCGCGGCCTTGTGGGAAGACTTGCTGGGCGTCACGGGCGTGGGCGTCGAGGATGATTTCTTCGCCCTGGGCGGGCACTCCCTGCTGGTCATCCGCCTGCTGGCCCGCATCGAAGACCGCTTCCACGTCCGCATTCCCGTCCAAACCTTCTTCGACAACCCCACCATCGCCGCCCTCGCCCGCAAACTCACTGAACACTGGACACTGAACACTGAACACTCCCAATCCAAATCCGAATCTCTCCTCCCTCGCCCCCTCTCTCCCTCGCCCACTCGCCCATTCGC
>JALXCB010000059.1 GCA_026991225.1 Anaerolineae bacterium
CCCAAAGCCGGGTTCACCCGGCGTGGTTTTGTAGCCCGGCGCTTCAGCGCCGGGTGAAGCCCGCATGACCGAATTCCTGATGACAACGCGATTTGCCAAAATTTTAGGACACGCCCATTTCCTCCATTCGCAAATACTTCCCTAATACTTTCATGGTAAAATAATTTCGCTATCGAATTCACCCCACGGAGGCGTTTTCCATGTTCTACGGTTCTTTCACGCTCTGGCTTTTGCTCGCCCTGCCCGGATTGCTTCTGGGCCTGTGGGCGCAGATGAAAGTCAAACGGGCCTTTGGCAAATATAGCAAAGTCCGCAACGCCCGCGGGCTTACCGGCGCGCAGGTCGCCCGGCTCATGCTGGATCACTACGGTCTGCGCCATGTCAGCATTGAGGAAACCCAGGGCATGCTCACCGACCACTACGATCCCCGGGCCAAGGTGTTGCGACTCTCGCCCGACGTAGGCCGCGCGCCCACCATCGCCGCGGTGGGCGTGGCCGCGCACGAGGCCGGCCATGCGCTGCAAGACGCGGACGGCTACGCGCCCCTGAAGCTGCGCAGCGCCATCGTGCCCGCGGTGCAGTTCGGCTCCTGGCTCGGGCCGATGATCATCATGGGCGGCTTCTTCCTCATGGCCCTGACCGGAGCCACCGACCTGGGGTACACTCTGGCCTGGTTCGGGGTGATTCTCTTCTCTCTCACCGCGCTTTTCTCCATCATCACCCTGCCGGTGGAATTCAACGCCAGCGCTCGGGCCAAGAAAGAGCTGGTCGCCCTGGGCGTGCTCTCCCAGGAGGAGATGAAGGGCGTCAACGAGACCCTGAACGCAGCCGCCCTCACCTACGTGGCCGCAGCCATCGCTGCCATCGGCCAGGTGCTCTACTACGTCATCCTGCTCTCCGGGCGACGTCGGTAACTGGCTTGAAAATAGCGTTGCGTTCGCCTGCAAAAACAACTCGAAGCCCACGTTGGGCGAGGCGGCAACGTGCGTGATGCGTAATCCGTAACGACCTTACGCATCACGCATTACGCATTACGGAATCGGCTTCCCGCGCTAGCCTGGCCGCGAGGCGTTTTCATTGGTATCGGCTCGCCACCACGCGTGTCGCCCGCAGCCAGTGAGCCAGTTCGGTGGCGATGAACCAATACGCGCCAAACGCCACAGCCCAGGCCAGGGACGCGCTTCCCACCAATGTGTAATCCGCCGCCGACTTGAGGGGCGTGACGTAAAGGAACTTCTGCGCCAGAGGGATGAAGGTCGTGATCAGAAAAATCGCGCCCGAGATCAGCGCCACCAGCGTGGGCAGGAAGTATTGGAATGAGATGGGGATGACGCTTCGACGCAGCTTGAGGGGCGGGCGCAACAGGATCGCCAGCAGCAAGCCCATGGCGATGAGCCCATGCACCAGCGCGATTTGGGCGTAGGCCTGGTCGTCGTACGCTTGCAGGAAACGGGCAAAAATCCAGTAGCCCGCGACGGCGATGGCGATGCTGGCGGGGATGACGAAGGCGAACAGGGAGCCGCTGACGTTCTTCACCTGTAAACGGCCCGGTTGCGCGGTCAGGGTGAGGGCCAGGGCCGGGATCGAGAGGGCAAACGCGGCGATGAGCCCCCCTTGGGCACCTCGATAGGGGAAACTGCGCTGGAAGAAAAGCAGCGCGCCCACCAGAAACAGCAGATAAAAGGCCTGGGTGAGATACAGTTTGAGCACGTCAAGCAGGCCGTTGACGATGCGCTGCCCCTTGTCGATCATGGCCGTAATCACCCTGGGCGACGTATCCATCAGCACGATGTCCGCCACACTGAGCGCGCCCGAAGGGGCGCTGATCAGGGTGACGCCCAGATCGGCGGCCATCATCGCGTCCAGCTCCCCGGCTCCGCTGCCCAGCACGCCCACCAGATGCCCGGTCCGCCGCAGCGCCTTGACCGCCCGGGCCATGAACCCCGCGTCGGCGTCACCGATGAGATGATGCCGGGTGATGGCCTCGGCCAGCACTTCGTCGGAAAGCCCCCGCAGCTCGGCGGCCGAAACGCCCCGAAACGCGGCGACCAACGCCTCATCCGCGCCCGCTTGTTGCAGCGCCTCACGGATGCCATCCACCGGCCCCTCGTCGAACAGCGTCGATGCGACGCCATTGGCCGCGAACGCCCGCAATGCCTGCACCGCCTGGGGATTGGCCCGCTCCTGGTAGAACAGACGGCAGAGGGGGATGAGATCGTCAGGGAGACGGGGCTGTCCAGCTTCATCGTAAAGCGGCTGAGGATCGGGACTCCAGGCGAACAGCAGGGTTTCGCCCCTCGTATCGGTTTCCTGCGAGTGAGCGGCAGGCTCCACTTCGGGTTGGTGACGGAAGACGCCCGTCACGCGCTGGCGCACCCGCCCGAAAAGCCCGCGTTTCTGCGGCTGCTCGGGCTCGGGTTCCGTCTCCGTCTTGGTTTGGGGTGGTGATGGCGTCGGGGAGTGGGTCGGTTGGGCGGGATTATCCGGCCCGGGCGCCGAATCCCATTCCTCTGGGCCGGCGCGTCGGAACAGACGGCCCAGGCGCCCGGTCGTCCGCGTCAGCACATTTTTGGGCTTCTCTTGCGATTCGGGCTGTTCATTCTCGACAGAGGGCGTGATCAGATCAGGATCGCCTATCACCAGCACGCCGCTCAATTCCTCACTCTCCACGCGGATGCCGCTCCATCCGTAATGGGCGTAAAAAGGCATCTCCTCGGCAGGAGGCAGTTGCAGCCCCTCGAATGCCATCTGCATGGATCGGGTGAACTGGTTCTGGTATGAGATGCTGCGAGCGAAGGTGCCCAGCATCTTGCGAATCGCCATCTCCGAAAGCGGCTTTTCTCCCTCTGGCGCTGACTGCTCCACCGGCTTCATTTCGATCCATCGGGCCAGGATGAAGCCCGCCTTGTTGAGGAAGATCATATCGATTTGGGCCAGAGTTTCGATGGAACGGGCGCGATGCACCAGCACACGCAACTTCGCCAGATCCACTGTGGACGCGGCGTAGGTCAGGGAGATCATGAAAAACAAGCCCGCGGGCGCAATGCTGAAGATGACGCCGATGGCGTCGATGAACTTGTCCACCGATGCTTGCGGCAACGGAACTTGCAGCCGGAAGTATTTGGTCAGAAGGAAGGCGGCAATGGCTAGCACGAAGGCCAGCAGCCATTTCAACACCCGGTCGATGAGGCGTTCGATGGGCGTCATGCTCTCCTGAACGGGCGGCTGCGCTTGCAGACGGCGGACGATGAACCGCTCCTCCCCGATACGCGTGGTCTCCATCACCCCGCGCCCGCTCAGGCACAAACTCCCGGCATACACCTCGTCCCCAGGCTTCTTCTCCGATTTGCGACTCTTTCCAAACACCAGGGTCTCATCCATGGCCACGTGCGTCCCTTGCAGCAGCCTGCCATCCACCATGATCTGATCCCCTGGCCGAAATTCGACCACATCCCCCGCCACGATCTCATCCGGAACAATGCTGCGCACCTGCCCATCGCGAATGACCACCGCCCTTGGCTGAGCCGCCTCCTGCACCTTGCGCATGCGGATGCGGGCGAACTCCTCCTGAAACACGTTCACGCCAATGGTGAACAACAGCACCCCGAACGACACCAGCGCATCCAGAAACTTTCCCAGCAAAATCTGCACGAAGATGATGGCCACCAGGCCCGTGTTGAACACGGTCAACGCGTTCTTCCGGATCATCGTCGTCCGGGTCTCCACCGGGTGGAGATGGATGGCGTTGCTTTGCCCCTCCTGATAGCGGGCCCTGGCCTCGGCCTGGGTCAACCCCTGCACATCGAACGTGATGCGGGCAGGCGGCGCTTCCGCCATCTTTCCTCGTTGCCGGCGCTTCCAGCGCCGCCGCCACCACCCCGCCAGCGCGCCCAACAGGCCGACCACAGTCAGGGCCAGCGCCAGCCAGTAGCGGGTGGGTTTGCGTTGTGCACACATCATTTTCCGGCCGCCTGTCGCTTGCGACTTACTCGATGATCCCAAACGCCCGCAGCCGATCCTGCACAGCCCGCGCGCCGATGAGGACGACCAGGGCCGGGCCTCCCAGGATCAACGGCAGGATGAAGAGGATGCTGGCGAGGAGGAGAAAGACCGAGACCAGAAACAGCACAAAAGTGAATCCGGGCGAGGCCAGAAAAGTGAGAGCCGCGTTTTTGAAGGCCAGTTTCAGCGATTTCGTCTTCTGCGCCATGTAGTAAGGGATGACGTAGATCTGCATCATGGCCCAGAACAGGCCCAGGAAGAAGAAAAGGGATGCCAGGATGGTCGACCAGGCGCGTTCCAGCCCCCAATAAAATCGCATGTTCACCAGCGCGATGATGGCGACGCCGACCTGAATCGTCATCCATAGCCAGCTCACCCCGAAATAGCGCTTCGCGGCCCGGAACAAGTCGCCCGGCCCGCCCGAGCGGCCATAGGTCATCTCATGCGCGATCTCGTAGAATCCGAACAGGATGGGCGGGCCCAGCACGATGGTGATCCACGAGAGCACGGCCAGGAAATTCAGGATGAACTGGTTGAACCAGTCATCGTACCAGTCCCGGGCCGCCCGCCCCAGCACGCGCAGCGAGGCGGGAATGCGAGATGGCGAGGAGGATGTTGAAGTCATAAGAAATGGGGTGGATGAAAAAGGTTTTCATGCAGAGACAAGAAGTTAAACTAAACGCATTTTGAAATCAGGTGTTTTCGGCCACGGTCACCCGGAGCTGAAGCTCCGGGCTACGAAACGACGCCGGGTGAACCCGGCTTCCTGCGGCGCGCGACCTGCGCCGTAGCCCCATTTATGGGGCGTCGTTTTTAGCCCGCAGGTGAACCTGCGGGCGGCAGCGCGGCCAGAGAATCGCCTTTCATTTTGCTTCCAGTTTATTAGTAGCCCGGTAAACCAGAAAAACCAGGCCGATTCGCTTACCCACCCGGTCTACCGGTTTCCCGGTTTACCGAATCCATGGCTTCTTTTTTCCTTTGCGGCTCTGCGTCTTTGCGTGAGAAAAGCAGGCGCTATGTTATCGTAACGCCTTGAACGCATTGGCCAGCCCGTTGGTGGAGCTGTCGTGGCCGGTGACAGGCCCGTCCGCCTCTAGCTCGGGCAGGATGGCCTTGGCCAGCACCTTGCCCAGTTCGACGCCCATCTGATCAAAGGAATTGATGCGCCAGATGACGCCCTGCACGAAGACCTTGTGCTCATACATGGCGATCAGGGAGCCCAGGGTCTGCGGCGTGAGCTTTTTGAAGAGGAAGGAGTTGGTGGGGCGGTTGCCGGGGAAGGTCTTGGCAGGGACCAGCAAAGGCAGATCGGCTTCGGCCACGCCCTGGGCGACCAGCTCCGCCCGCACTTCTTCCTCGGTCTTGCCCTTCATCAGGGCCTCGGTTTGGGCCAGGAAGTTGGCGATGAGGATGGCGTGGTGCTGGCCCACGGGATGGTGGCTGCGGGCCGGAGCCAGGAAATCGGCGGGGATGAGCTTCGTGCCCTGGTGGATGAGCTGGTAGAACGCATGCTGGCCGTTGGTGCCGGGCTGGCCCCAGATGATGGGCCCGGTCTGGTAGTCCACCCACACGCCGTCCACGGTCACGCTCTTGCCGTTGCTCTCCATGTCGAGCTGTTGCAGATGATTGGCGAACAGCTCCAGCGTCTGGTCATAGGGCAACACCGCGTAGGTCTCCGCGCCAAAGAAATTATTGTACCACACGCCCAACAGGCCCATGATCACGGGGATATTTTCTTCGAACCGGGTCGTGCGGAAATACTCATCCAGGCGGTAGGCGCCCGTGAGCAGCTCTTCGAAGCGGTCGAAGCCCACGGCCAGAGCGATGGACAGCCCGATAGCCGACCACAGGGAATAGCGACCGCCCACCCAATTCCAGAACTCGAACATATTGTCCGGGTTGATCCCGAACGCGGTGACCTTCTCCCGATTGGTGGACATGGCCACGAAGTGCTTTTCGATGGCCGCGTCATCGTTCGCGGCCAGCAGGAACCAATCACGGGCCGTGTGCGCATTGGTCATGGTCTCCTGCGTGGTGAAGGTCTTGGACGCGATGAGAAAGAGGGTCGTTTCGGGATCGAGGCGGGCCAGGGTCTCGGCGATGTCGGTTCCATCCACGTTGGAGACGAAGTGGACGCGCAGTTCGGGGTGGTGATAGGGCGTCAGCGCCCGCACGACCATCTTCGGGCCCAGATCGGAGCCGCCAATGCCGATATTCACCACGTCGGTGATGCGCTTGCCCGTGAACCCGCGCCATTCGCCCGACCGCACTTTTTCGCTGAACACGCGCATCTTCCCCAACACCCGATTCACCTCGGGCATCACGTCCTCGCCATCCACGATGATGGGGCGGTTCGATCGGTTGCGCAGGGCCACGTGCAGCACGGCCCGCTTCTCGGTGACGTTGATCTTCTGGCCCGTGAACATGGCCTCGATGGCCGCCTTCAATCCGGCCTGCCGGGCCAGATCGAACAGCAGGGCCATGGTCTCCTCGGTGATGCGGTTCTTGGAATAATCGAAGAGGATGTCATCGAAGCGCAGGGAGAAGCGGTCGAAGCGATGGGGATCGGCCGCGAAAAGGTCGCGCATGTGCACGTCCTTGATGGCTTCGTAATGCGCTTGCAGGGCCTGCCAGGCGGAGAGTTGGGTGGGATGGGTCATGGTTGTGCTCCGAAAAGGGAAGTGCGTAGGGGGAGAAAGGTGCGGGAAGCCGAATGCCGTGAAACGTGATGCGTAATGCGTAAGGTTCTCACGTTTCACGCATCACGTTTCACGAAGAAGGGACAGACGCTCTCCATGCAAAAACGGGCTCAGGTCCATACAAGTATGAACCCAAGCCCGTCTCTCGTCAAGTGGGATGGATGGGATCAGATGCCCAGGTAGGCCCGACGCACTTCTTCGTTGTTCTCCACCTCATGGGAGGGGCCGTGCAGCTCGACTTTGCCCTCGCTGAACACGTAGGCGTAGTCGCTGACCTTGAGGGCCATGCGCACGTTCTGTTCCACCAGGAGGATGGTGATGCCCTCATCCCGCAGGCGGCGCAGGGACATGAAGAGGTCGAGGGTGAGGACGGGCGCCAGGCCCAGGGAGAGCTCGTCGATCATGAGCACGATGGGCTCGGACATGATGCCGCGGGCCACGGCCAGCATCTGCTGCTCGCCGCCGCTCATGGTGCCCGCCTTCTGATTCTCGCGCTCCTTGAGCCGGGGGAAGATATCGAAGACCTTCTCCAGATTCTCCTTCATGTGGGCGCGGGCCCGCCTGGGCGTGGCCCCCATCTCCAGATTCTCCCGCACGGTCATCTCGGTGAAGAGCTGGCGGCCTTCGGGCACCATGATCAGCCCCATGTCGGCCTTGGTGTAGGGCGGCAGCTTGCTCACGTCCTTCCCCTGGAAGACGATCTGACCATCCCAGGGCTTGATTTGCCCCACGATGGTGCGCAGGAGGGTGGTCTTGCCCGCGCCATTGGCTCCCACCAGGGTGGTGAGCTGGCCTTCCTCCAGGTCGAGACTGGCTCCCCACAGAATCTGCAGATCGCCGTACCCTGAGGTGACGTTGCGCACTTCCAGTAGAGCCATTATGCTTTCTCCTCCTCAAGTAAGCGTGCGGCGAGATCGGGGTCTCCGAGATAGGCTTCGATGACTTCGGGATTCTGCGAGACCTCCTCGGGCGAGCCTTCGGCGATGAGCGAGCCGTAGTTCAGCACGATGAGTCGGTCGGAGAGGCTCATCACCGCGTGCATGATATGCTCGATCATGATGATGGTGACGCCCTGCTCTCGGATTTTGCGGATGGTGTCCAGCATGTGGGTGACTTCGGCGGTGTTCAGGCCCGCGAGCACCTCATCCAGCAGCAGCAGATAGGGCTTGGCCGAAAGCGCCCGGGCCATTTCCAGGCGTTTCTTTTGGGCCACATTCAACGCGCCCGCCAACACGTCGGATTTCTCGGCCAGCCCCACGAATTCCAGCATCTCCATGGCCGTCTTGCGGGCGTCGCCCAGATTCATATTCTCTCGACCGTAGCAGGCCCCCACCATGGCATTCTCCAGCACGGTGAGTTCGTTCAGCGGGCGCACGATCTGATGGGTGCGGGAAAGGCCCAGATGCGCGGAGCGGTAGGTCGGCAGGCCAGTAATGTCTTTGCCTTTGAAGATGATCTGGCCTTCGGTGGGCTTGTAGACGCCGTTGATGCAGTTGAACAGCGTGGTCTTGCCCGCGCCGTTGGGGCCGATGAGGCCCAGGATCTCGCCCTCTTCCAGATCGAAGGTGACGTTGTTGACCGCGGTGAGGCCGCCAAAGCGTTTGGTGACGTTTTTGACTTCCAGAATCTTCATTCGAACACCCTCCGTAGCTTGGCCGATCGGGCGCGGAGCCAACCGATGATGCCGGTGGGGACGAAGAGGACGATGACCAGCAGCATCACGCCCGCCACCACCAACTGATAATCCTTGAAGATGGGCGAGGTCAGCAGCGTCTTGCGCAGCCATTGGTAGATGCCGCCGCCCAGCACCGGGCCCAACACCGTGCCCGCGCCGCCCAGCATGATCATCACAATCCATTCGATGGAGAAATGCAGGCGGAAAGCGTCGCCCGGCTCGATGTTGCCGTTCTTGAAGAAGAACAGCACGCCGATGATGCCAGGGAACACGGCGGAGAGCACATAGGCCCAGGTCTTGGCCCGAGGCGTAATCACGCCCATGACTTCGGCCGCGTCCTCATCCTCGCGGATGGCCATCAGCCCCAGGCCGAACTTCGACGTCTTGATGTAATAACTGACCACGGTGACCAGGATAGCCAGGAACACCATGCTCCAGTACACCATCCACAGCGATTCCATGGGCCCGCCGTAGCGCTTGTACTCGGAGAAGTGCATCTCCAGGCCCACGGGGCCGCCCAGAAAGTCGAGATTGATGACCAGCGCCTTCATGGCCTCCAGGATGCCAATGGTGGCCAGGGCGAAGTAGGCGCCCCGCAGTCGCAGCACGGCCAGACCCAGCAGCCAGGCGATAAGCGCAGCCATGAATCCGCCCAGCAGCGCCGCCGGCAGGATATGCCATCCCAGCTCGGTGATGGCCCAGAATCCGGCGTAGCCGCCGATGCCAAAGAAGACGATGTGACCGAAACTGACATAGCCGGTGTAGCCGAGAATGATGTTCAGGCTGGAAGCCAGGGCCATGGACATAATCAGGGTGAACATGGCCTCGCGCGAACTGGCGCTATTGCCGCTGAGCAGCGGCCAGATGGCCAGAACCACGATAATGGCGACAGGGATAAGCAATCCGGGTTTGAATATCCTTTTCATTCTTTCGCCCCCAAAATGCCTTGCGGGCGCACCAGCAGGATCAAGACGAAGAGGACGTACTCGATCACGGGCACCCAGGTGGTTTTCATGAAAACCGGCACGATGCCTTCAATCAAGCCTAAGATCAGGCCGCCAAGCAACGCTCCCAGCGGGTTGCCCAGCCCGCCCAACACGACGATGACGAAGCTCTTGAGCTCATAAGAGCCGCCCGCCAGGATGTTGATGGGCAGGATGGTGGCGATGAGTCCGCCCGCCACCGTGGCCAGCATGACGCCGATGCCAAAGGCCAGGGCCAGGATGCGAGTGGAGGGAATGCCCATGAGCTCGGCCGAGATGCGGTTGTTGGCCACCGCCCGGATGTATTTCCCCGGCCGGGTGCGATAGAGGAAGAGATAGAGGAGCGCGGTGGTCAGCAAGGCGACCAGCGACGCGGCGATGCGGGCCCCGGGCGCTTTGAAGAAGCCCAGATTCATGGTGCCGAGACTGTAATCCACGTTGTAGGAGGAGGTGGACAGCATGGCCGTGCCAACGCCGATGATGATCATGTTCACCGAGAAGGTGGAAAGCAGGCTGGAAAGGGGCGGCGCGTCGATGACCCGATTGACGGCGATGAAGTAGATGATCACGCCCAAAATCAGGCCCAGCCCCGCGACGATGGCGACGGCGAGGAAAGGATTCAATCCCAGAAAGGTGAATAGCAGATACACCCCAAACATGCCCAAAGCGATGAGCGGGCCGTGGGCCAGGTTGATCACGTCCATGACGCCGAAGATCAGCGTCAGGCCCATCGCCGCAAGCCCGTAGATCACGCCGATCAGCAGTCCGTCGATAGCGGATGTAAACAGGACATTACCCATAAAATCCTCCTGATGAGCGAATCGGTGCGTACGATTGGTGAACAGTGGCCGGAGCGACATTGCATCACCCCGGCCACATGCGACTCGAAGACGTCAGTGGAGGATTTAACGGATGGGATAGATGGGCTCAGCCGTCGCGCCCGCCTCGGGCCAGACAACTTCTTTCACCAGTTGGCCGCCCTTCTCCTGCCACTGGATCAAGATCATGTCATGGCCGATCTGGAGGCCGTGATTCTCCGCGGAGGTGTCGAACTTGATATGACCGAAGAAGATCATCATGTCGGTGGCGTCCAGCGCTTTCAGCACAGCTTCCTTGTCCACAGAATCCGCCGTTTCGATGGCTTTCTGCAGGATCAGGCCGGCCGCGTAGCCGCCCGCCACATGATAGGAGGGATCTTCACCGTCATGCGCAGCCTTGTAGGCCTTGGTGAATTCCTCGCCCGTGGGACCGAACCATTCCAGCCCCGCGGCCTTGGCGGCTTCGGGGGAGTACTTGGCCGCAGGCTCCCACTGGCTGGGGCCGGTCACGCCCACGGCGGCGTCGCCCAACTCGGCGAAGGTGGGTTCGGGAGGAGCCACCAGCAGGGAGATGAACTTGACCTTGGCGCCCTTCTCATAGAGCTGGCGGGCGAAGGTGCTGCCATCCTGGAAGTGACCGCCACCGAGAATGGCGTCGGGCTCAGCTGCTTCGATCTTGTTGATGATGGCGTTGAAGTCCTTGGTGTCGGGGTCGTAGCCCTCGAACAGGACCACGTCGAAGCCGTTCTTCTCGGCGTAGGCCTTGGCCGCCTCGTTCACGCCTGTGGCGAACTTGGAGTTCTCGTAAACGAACGCGATCTTCTTGGCGTTGGGGTCCAGGTTCATCAGCAGGTCGATAGCGCCGGTGAGGTAGCGGCTGGCCGGGGTGTAGGCCTGATAAACGACCGTGTAGCCCTGCTGATAGGTGGCGTCGGAAGCCGCGCCCGTGGTGATCATGGGGATGCCATACTGCTCGGCGATGACGGCCGCGGCCGCGGTCAGGCCGCTGGAGTAGGGGCTGATGAGGAAGTCGGCCTTGTCGTCCGTGGCCAGCTTCGTATACAGCTCTTGCACCCGGTCTTTGTTCGATTCATCGTCGTAGGACACCGCCTTGAATTTGATTACCGTCCCGTCCGACAGTTTGACGCCCCCAGCCTTGTTCACGTCATCCATCCACATTTGCAGGCCCGTGGTCTGGCGGGTGGAGGAAACGTTGTATTTGCCCGTCTGCGAAGCCGTGAACCCGATGACCACGGTCTTCTCCTTGGCGGCGGGCGCTTCTTCCTTGGGCGCTTCGGTAGCCGCCGCGGGCTGTTCAGCCTTGGGCGCTTCGGTGGCTTTCTGGCCGCTGCACGCTGCCAGGACCAACGTCAGCGCCAGCACGAGAATCAGCGGCAGAATCCACTTGCGAGACATGAGAATTTTCCTCCTTTTGAGAACGGAAATGGAAAGAAGCCTACACATTACCCTTCTATTTTATCCCTCGCCAAAAAACATGAGATAAAAATTACGACCCCGAATATAAAAAAATCGTAAACAAAAGTAACTGCTAACGTACTGGACTTTAGGCCGCCAAAAGCCACGAAGGCTCGAAGTTTTTCGAAGACACGAAGGGAAAAATAAAGAAAAATACGTCGTGCCTTCGTTTTCTTCGTGTCTTCGTGGCAAAAAGCGGCGGCGCGACCTTAGTAGTTACAAACAAAACGTGGGCGGCGGCCCGCCCATGCGCATGAACATGTTTGCCGGCCAGATTGGCGCGGGAAGCCAACTGCGTAATGCGTAATGCGTGATGCGTAAGGATTTTACGTTTCACGTTCTCACGCATCACACCCGTCGCCGCCTCGCCCAACGTCGCCCTGACGCTCCTCAATCCTGATCCCATTTTAAGGCGCGATGCGGTATCCGACGCCGTGTTCCGTCAGGATGTGGCGGGGATGGGCCGGGTCTTCTTCCACCTTGCGCCGCAAGCGGGCCACGTAAACGCGCAGATACTCCACCTCGTTGCCATACTCGGGTCCCCACACCTGCTGCAGGATAAGACGATGGGGGAGCACTTTGCCCACGTTTTTCATAAAGTAATGCAGCAGATCGAATTCGGTGCGGGTGAGCTTCACGGGCTGTCCTTTTACCCTCACCTCGCCTTTGTCCACAATCATTTCGATATCCCCCACGCGAAGACGCTCCTGAGGCATGGCGGTCTTGTGCCAGCTGGCCCGTCGCAGCAGACCCCGCACCCGGGCCAGCAGCTCCTCCACCCCAAAAGGCTTGGTCAGATAATCATCCGCGCCCAGGTCCAGCGCGGTGACCTTGTCCCGCTCCTCATCCAGCGCGCTGAGGACGATGATGGGCACGGTGGAGGTGCGGCGGATACGCTGGGTCAGCTCCAGCCCGTCCATGTGGGGCATCATCAGGTCGAGGATGATGAGGTCCAGGGGCTGGGCGTGAAAGATGGCCAGGGCTTCCATGCCGTTGGCCGCCTTCAGCACCTCGTACCCGCGCACACTCAGATTGCGGGCCACGAATTCGCGTAAGGGTTTTTCGTCATCGACGACCAGAATGCGTTGGGACATGGGGCTGCCTTGGAATAGGAATAGGAATAGGAATAGGAATAGGATTAGGATTAGGATTGGGGATCGCCAGGGCAACGATGGGCGAGGCTGCAAGGGCGTCAAACGTCAAGCGTAAAACGTCAGGACATGACGCATGACGATTGACGTTTGACGAAATCGGCTTCACGCGCCAACGGAGCTTCGGGGCAGTTCGTTCGCCAGGGAGGATGGCTCTTGTGACAGGGGAATGAGAAAGCAAAAGCGCGCGCCCGGATGAGCGTCTTCCACCCAGATGCGGCCGCCGTGGGCTTCGACGAAGCCTTTGCAAATGGCCAGGCCCAGGCCCGCGCCGCCGATGCGTTGGCTTCGGTCCACCTGACCCCGGTAGAACCGCAGGAAGATGCGGGTCTTTTGATCGTCGGGCACGCCCGGGCCATAATCTCGCACCGAAACCTCCAGAAAGGCGTCTTCCTGCTGGATCGCGATCTCGACGGGTCGGTCCGCGGGGGAGTATTTCGCCGCGTTGTCGATAAGATTGCGCAACACCGTCTCCATGCGCAGCGCGTCCGCCTCAACCAGCGGCAGGCTCCCATCCGCGTGAACCTGGATCTCGACGCCCAGCCTCCGGCTTTCCCGCTGGGCCACCTTCTGGGCCAGGGCGACCATGTCGAGGGGCTCTCGTTGCAGTTTGAGCGCGCCTCCCTCCAGCCGCGACAGGTCCAACAGGCTGCTCACCAGCGCGGCCAGCCGGTCCGCCTCATCACTGATGGTCTGGATGAACTCCCGTTGCGTGGCTTCATCCCACACCACGTCCTGGGCCAGCAGGGTGGAGGCGTAGCCTTTGATCGCGGCCAGGGGCGTGCGCAACTCATGGGAGACGGTGGAAAGCAGCGCGGACTTCATCCGGTCCAGGTCCTTGTCGTGGGTGATATCCTGCCAGAACTGGCCCCGGCCGATGACTTCGCCCCGGGCGTCCGTCACCTCGAACACCTGAATGCGCAGGTCCTGAGGACGCCCGTCGGGCCCGATGCGGGTGACGTCCAGAAAACCGCCCCCCTGGCGAATGCGATCATCCAACGCTGCCTGGGCCTGCCGAGACGACTCCGCCGTGCGCAGCAGAATCCGCACCAGGTCGCCCGAATGGCGGCGGCAGGCCACCGAGCGCCGCACGCCCAGCAGTTCCGAGGCCCGGTTGTTGCAATACAGCACTTCGCCGGTCAGGCTTTCCAGGATGAGGCCGTCGTGCAAACTCTCGATGATGGCCTCCAGCCGCCGGGTTTGCTCCTGCAACTGGGCGTCGGATCGGGCGAAGAGGACCGCGTTTTCCATGGCCATGGCCGCGTGATTGGCGAAGCTGGCCACCAGCTCCAGCTCGGTGTCCGAATAGTCGTGAGGGACATTGGAATAGAGCAAAAGCACCGCGGGAGGCGCATGTTGGGTGAGCAAGGGCGCAGCCAGGATGGAACGGAAGCCTTCTCGTCTCGCCCGCTCCCGGAAGGGGGCGTATTCGGGATCGATTTCGGAATTCACCACTTTGACGGGCGCGCCTGTCTTCAGTGCACGCATGGCCGTCGAATGAGGCTGGCCGGGATCGATGCGCAATTCCTGCACATAAGCTTCGGACAGGCCGCGGCTGGCCCGGATGCGGAACACGCCCAGGCGTTCATCCAACACCACAATGGCGCTGCGATCCGCGTGCAACAGGCGTTGAGCTTCGTCCAGGATGCTGTCGAACACCTCCTGCACGTCCAGGGAGCTGACGACCTTGCGGCTGATCTCCAACAGGGTGGAAAGCTCACCGAAGCGGCGGTCGATGTCCTCCGCCATCTTCTGAAGCGACCGGGCGAGTTCGCCCATCTGGTCCTGGCGGCGGGCCAGGGCGGTCAGTTCCACCTGATCGCGGGCGGCGTTGGGCGCATGTGCGCCAACCCGCTTGCTGAATTCGGTGACCAGGCCGAGGGGATGGATGACCCGGTGAGAGAGAACCAGCCAGAAAAGCGCGCCTCCAAGCACGAACACCAACACCGCCATCATGAGCAGGCGGTGAAAGCGCTGCACCGTGGCGAAAGCCATGCTGGCAGGCCGTTGCACAATGACGCCCCAGTCCGCCACAGGAATGGGCACATAGGATCGGATCCACTGAGCGCCGTCAGGCGCGGTGGAGATGGTCGATCCGGTCTCGCCCTGAAGGACGGCTTCGACCACGCCATCGCGCCACCCTCCCCAATCGGGCAGCAAGTCACTGGGAAGCCCCATATCCTCCCGTTGATAAACGGTGAGCAGCGCATCCCCCTTCGCCAGCGCGTCCAACAGGCCCGGATAGGCGATCACCTGTCCCTGTGCGTCGACGATGCTGATGATCTGATCCTGGTTCTGGTCGCCGATGACCTCGGCCAGGGTGTCGCTGAGTTCGGCCAGGGCCAGGTTGGTGGCCACCACGCCCAGGAAATGCCCCTCGTCATCCCACAGAGGCATGACCGCGGTGGCTACGGGTTTGCCCGTCGTTGGCGAGATGCGCCCCGCGGAAAAGAGAGGATCGCGCTGGCGTTTGGCGCGCTGGAAGTATTTGCGGAAGGAGAAATCCACGCCCACGGTGCTGGTGGGACCTTCGGGATAGTGGTAGAGCATGACGCCGTCGGGCCCCAGGCGATAGATCAGGTTAATGTCGTTGCGCCCGAGCATGAGATTGCTGAACAGATCGTGCATGCCCGCTGCGTCGGCCTCGATGACCGCGGGTTGTGCGGCCAGATTGGCCACGGTCTGCGCCGCATTGGTGAGGATGGCGTTGGTCTCCAGCGCCATAGCCCGGGCCAGGGAGAGGTCCTGGGCCTGAATGTCCTGTTCCAGATTGCGCCGCGTGGCCATATCGAAGATGAGCGCGCCAATGAGCACGGGCCCGATGAACAGGATGTACAGGGCAAGCAGTTGCAAACCCAGGTCATGGCGAAGGGAGAATCGAAGCTTCATGCGACTTGGACTCAAGGCGCGCCGGGGGTGAGAGAAAAGCGGAAGACACCCGTTTCGTTGGAGCTGACCGAGGCGTCGCCGGGGCGATTGACCCCGCGCACCTGGTAGTAGGCGGTGGCGTCCGCGGGCAACGTCGTATCATTATAACTCATTTGCGCATCGCCCGGCGCGGGGACCTCATCCAGCAGGACGCCCGAGATGCCGGGATCGAAGTAAGGTGCGTCGCTGCGCCACACCTGGTAGGAAAGATTCCCGGTTTTGTGGCTCCAGGCCAGATGGGGCGCGGTCGCGGGCAGGGAGATGGTCACGTCGTCGGGCGCGACCGCGGGCGCATCGAAGGGGTCCCAGAAATTCCCAGTCATCACCAGCAGCGACAGCAGGGTGACCGAATCCTCGTAATAATCCTCGTGGCGCTGGTAGACCAGGTCATAGAGGTTGTTGAGGTAGGTCTGATGCTCGGGCGTAGTCATCACCCCCACGCCGAAGGGAGAGACGAAGAAACTGGTGAAATAATCGCCGGTGGGGACGCCATCCAGGGTGTAGCCCGCCTTGATATTGGCGGGGTTGTCGTTGGTGCTCTGCACGATCCAGTTCGCCATCTTTTGCACCTGGGTGAAGGAGGTGGGGTCGTTGTTCAGCAGGGCGTCTGTGCCCAGCCGCCAGGGGTCTCGGCCCGCGTTGTAGTCGTAATCCCCGTCATGCTCTCCTTCCAGGAAGTAAGGAGGCGCGGGCTGGGGGTTGTAGGTGCCCGATTCGCGCACGATGAAGTCGGGCAGCAGGCCCGTGTTCGGGCTGTAATTCGCCTGGATGCCGTCGATATCGCTATCCACCGCGGCCACGACCTGATCCCAAAAAGCTTCATCGCCCGTGGCCCGTCCCCAGGTGCGGAAGTGCCCCAACATGAAATCGGAGCTGCGCGGCGTCCATTGGTTGTAGCCATCCCCATCGCCATCCACCACCCAGTCGCCCAGCTCGGGCAGATGGCTGTCGGGGCCAATGGTGGATTCTTTGATGGCGGCCAGGAGGGTTTGAGCTTCGCTCATATAGTCGATGGCGCCGCCATCGCCCCATTGCGCATGGGCCAGCAGCAGGCCGTAGGCCATGTCCGCGTCGCCGTCGAAGGCGCTATCGTTGCCGGTGTTGGGATCGGGCGGGACCTGCCAGCCCATGAGGCGAGGATCGACATCGCTGGGGTGGGCGCGGGCGTAACGCCACAGGCCGTCGAGATAGTCCTGCGCCTGGGGATCGTAACCCGCCATGATGGCGGTGATGACCATGCCGTAGCCCTGGCCCTCGGAGACGGTGCGGTCGGGGTTCGTATCGCCGTAAGAGACGCGATACATGGGCTCACCCTGATCGTTGGTTCCGGCATACACAAGATAGCGGGATTTCCAGTAGTCGTAGAAGGCCCGCACGTCGTCATCGAGCTGGCTTTGGGAGCGATGGTTGGGCTTGATGCTGCCCGGCGAGTAGACCACGTGCTGGGGGAAGGGATGCTGGGGCGGCGGGCCGGGCGTGGCTGTGGGGGTGATGGTGGGCGTCGGCGTGGGCGTGTCGTTGGCGTTGAAGAGGATGATGTCATCCATGTAGAAGGTGGGTTGCACCGCGCCCGAACGCTCCTGCCAGACGATGCCGCTGATCTGGCTGCCCGCGGGGAAGTTGAAGTCGGCCAGGGGGATTTCGAACAAAGTCCAGGCGTCGGGCGTGGATGTGATATTCACGGGGTCACCCGCTTCGTTTAGATTTTGGTCGTAGAGCTGGACTTTGATGGCGTTCGATGCCGATGGGCTGCCGTAGAGCCAGAATTTGAGGGTGCTGTAGTCGGCCGGGTTGAGATTCACGCTCGTGTGTAGATACAGGCCCGCCCAGGCCGCGTTGTAGGTGACGGCCATGGAGTTGAAGCCGTTTTTGACGGGCGAGCCATTGGCGTAATCCACGGTCGTATCCCACGACCAGTCCTCCCAGCCTGACCCCAGCACGTCATCGTAGATGACCTCGGTGGCCAGGGGGCGGGCCTGGATGACAGAACTGGATGAGATGATGAACCCTGCCAGGGTGACGCCGACCAGAAAGATGAGGCCTGGGAGAAGTGAGATTGGATGTGTGAGTTTCATGGTGATCGTCAAAGCGGATGAGTTGATTGATTGACAAAACGCGTTTTGGTCTGCTGTGGTCGCCTATGCTGTCGACTGAAGTCGTCCCATTCCAGGCCTGCGGCCAGTGGACGGCCTCCGCCGTCCATGTTCATGATGGAAATCAGGTCGACGAAGGTCGACCACAGGCGCCATCGAATCCTCCTTCCTTATTACCTCCCCCGCCCCTCTCGAAGCGGGGGAGGAAGCAAAGGAGGGGGCTTGCGCCTGAAGAACCCGAGTTTACTCGGTGAATACGGTCGGAAAGGAAAGACTCAAGATTTGTCAGTCAACCAGGCGGATGAGTTTGGTGAAAAAAGAATGTACCTGCCAACGTACTTGACTTTAGGCCGCCAAAAGCCACGAAGGCTCGAAGTTTTTCGAAGACACGAAGGAAAAATAAAGAAAAATACGTCGCACCTTGGCTTTTCTTCGTGTCTTCGCGGCAAAAAGTGGTGGCGACACCTTCGAAATGTCGTCATGTGGCATTGTCGAAAAAGACAGGAGTCATTGTGACTGATTCGAGGGCGTTTTGTCAATGTGATCCCACTCTAATTGTTTTCTTATGGTGAGATAACCTTTTTCTTGCGTATAGATATCAAGATAGAGACAAATCTTCATTCCATTCTAACGAGGTGCATATCATGTCCCAAAAACGCGTTTGGCTTTTGCTTTTCGTAGCCCTGCTGGGGCTGTTCATCGGCTTTGGCGCGGGCGGTTATCTCACCGCAAATCGCGTCGCCACCGCCATGGAACAGATTCCCGCGTCTCCTATCGTGCTGGACACTGCATACGATAAGGAGCAGAACCAGTTGGCGTTGTCCATGTTCAATCCCGGCCCGATTCCCCTTCGCCTGGAAAGTTACACAGTGACGTTCACTCCCGGTTCCGAGACAAAAGAAGCGGCTTATGTAATCTCGGAGATTCCTGTCCAGCTTACTCTGCCGCCTTTCGAAGTGGTAACCGTCTCCGTCAATCTGAAAGAACATACTGAGGAGCTGGCCGTGGGCGATCTGGTCACCATAAGTATCTTCTACACCCATCCGCTTTCGCCAGACGTCTATTCGATTATCCATCCGTATACGCAAGGCGCGAGTGAAGCGCCTGCATCAACCCCCACGCCGGCTCAGTAGACCCGAAAAGGAGGTCTTTTCATGAACCTGAATGCCGAACGGCTCGTCTGGAGCCTGATGCTGATACTTCTGCTGGCTTTTATCGTGGTTCAGGTGTTGGGCCTGATTTTGCTCTGGCCCCTGTTGCCTGAAGACTGGGCCTTCCTGGCTGGATTGCTGATCTTCTGGCTGTTGGCGAACAAGCTGCTCTTTGGCTACGGTCAGTTCATTCAGGTTGCAGAGCGCTTCCTGGCGGATGTGTCCATCAACGTCGAGGACGTTCGCGCCAAAGTCCACCACCCTGCCGAGTGGCTGGAGTCGTTGGCCCTGGGCTCGTTGCTCACGGCCTGGCTCCATGATCTCGACAAGTATCGCTACACGTTTTACGCGACTTACCTGGTGGTTGCCTTGTTCACCATGCTGACCAAGTTCAACCTGCTTGGCTATAACCTGGTGGGCAACTATCTGGAGGGTGCGTTCTGGGGCGCGTCGGTGGTGGCGTTCCTGGTGTTGGCGCTGGACCTGACAGCGCACACCTATCCCGCCGACATCCTCGCCCACGCCGAAGAAGCGCTCTCATCCGAAGCGCCATCTACAACCGAGCTTCCGGCCTGAAAGCCGACCAGCAAAGACGACGCCGCGAGCAACCGCCCGCGGCGTCGTCGCGCGTCTGGCTTTGAGGCCTGATTGACTGACAAAACGCGTTTTGGTCTGCTGTGGTCGCCTATGCTGTCGACTGAAGTCGTACCATTCCAGGCCTGCGGCCAGTGGACGGCCTCCGCCGTCCATGTTCATGATGGAAATCAGGTCGACGAAGGTCGACCACAGGCGCCATCGAATCCTCCTTCCTTATTACCTCCCCCGCCCCTCTCGAAGCGGGGGAGGAAGCAAAGGAGGGGGCTTGCGCCTGAAGAGCCCGAGTTTACTCGGTGAATACGGTCGGAAAGGAAAGACTCAAGATTGGTCAGTCAACCAGCGCTTTGACTGTAATTCAAGAAAGCACAAGGATTAACAGAAACAAACCCAGAGTCACGCTACTGAAGAATAGTCCCAGCCAGGGCAGAAACCGCGGGCGATATCTGGATAAAATCGATGACAAATTGACGCCCCAAAATACCACCGCCAGTGATACGACGGCGCCGAATGTAAAATCCCAAATCATAGACGCCAAACTGTCATCACTCACTTCAAAGTATCCATAGAGAACAAGAGCGGTGAGAATTAGCGCCAACAATCCCACCAGCAGGAACGCACTGCTGATCAGCCCTAGCCAGGGAAAAAGCCTGGGAGCAAGGGGCTTTTTCTCCTCCCCCGACGTCGCTGCAAGCAATTCTTCTTCCACCAGCCCTGCTTTGCGGAAAAAGTAGTATTTTTGACCGATCCTGAAAGTAAGATAGAACTGGAAGAGGGCGAAAACGCTCCACCCCAGGCCCGTATCGATCAGATTCGTAATCCCAGCCCAGGCCATGGTGATGGCGTAAACCACGTACATGGATGGGGAGGTGAAGAGAAACGACACGGCTCCCAGCAGAATGAGCATCGCTCCCCAGGAAGCATCCAGTTTGCCAGCAGCAATGAGATGAAGAATCCCCAAGCCGATCAACCACTTTCCCCAAGATCGGATATCACGCTGCATGGCTTCATGCAGGCCCGCCATAACTTCTTCATGCGGCTCCGTACTCCTGATCTCAACTGAAGGCGAGATCGTTGTCTCCTCAGATGCCTCGTTTTTTTCTTCCAGCGCCGGCTCCCTTTTGATGACGCCTTCTGTCATCCATGCCGGTAATTCATCTGTCATAGCTCCCTCCTCTCGGAAGAACGACAAGAGAAAATCGAACCTGACCATATTATACCTGGTCAAGCCGCTGTTGTCGAACCCAGGCGTTTGGTGGGGTGCGTTTCAAAAATGGGGCGCACTAGCCGACTCAAGTCGGGCGCTTCAGGCCTGCGGCCAGTGGACGGCCTCCGCCGTCCATGTTCATGATGGAAATCAGGTCGACGAAGGTCGACCACAGGCGCCATCGAATCCTCCTTCCTTATTACCTCCCCCGCCCGTCTCGAAGCGGGGGAGGAAGCAAAGGAGGGGGCTTGCGCCTGAAGAGCCCGAGTTTACTCGGTGAATACGGTCGGAAAGGAAAGACTCAAGATTGGTCAGTCAACCAGCTTTGAGGCTTTAGTCCGACCAGTTTTCGAGGATGGCTTTGACTTCGGCCACGAACGCATCCGCGGTGGCCCCATCCAGAATGCGATGGTCGAAGGTGAAGCTGAGGTAGGCCACGGGCCGGATGGCGATGTAGTCGGCCGGGTCGGGCAGCAGGGGATGGCCCTGGCTGATGACCACGGGCTCCTTGTGGATGGCGCCCACGCCCAGGATGCCGGCGTTGGGCTGGTTGATGATGGGCGAGGCGAAGAGGCTGCCCGCGGTGCCGTGGTTAGTGATGGTGAAGGTTGCGCCCTGGATGTCGTCCGGGGTGAGCTTGCCCATCCGCGCCCGATCCGCCAGGTCGTTGACGAGGCGGGCCAGCCCCAGCAGGTTGTAGCTGTCCGCGTTTTTGATGACGGGCACGATGAGCCCCTCCTCCACCGCGGTGGCCATGCCGATGTTGATGGCCCGATGCAGAATGATGCCTTCCTTTGACCAGGAGCTGTTGGCGTAGGGGTGTTTCTTCAGCGCCTGGGCCAGGGCGGCAATGAAGTAGGGGGTGAAGGTGAGGCGCACGCCGTCTCGGGCGAAGCGATCTTTGTGGGCGTAGCGATGCTTCACCACGCGGGTCATGTCGGCCAGGAAGACAGTGGTGACGTGGGGCGAGGTGCGTTTGGATTGCACCATGTGGTCGGCGATGAGCCTGCGCAGGCGGCTGAGGGGCGCGATGTGGTCGCCGGGCAGCGGGGGC
>JALXCB010000060.1 GCA_026991225.1 Anaerolineae bacterium
GTCCAGGTGGGGGGGACGGGCGTTTTGGTTGGGGTAGGCGGGGGCGCGGGCTTGGAGCCGCAGCCTCCCAGCAGGATGCTGAGCAGCAGGATCAGCGCCAAAGCGGCGATTCCGCTGTATCGGGAAAGGCTTCTTTTGCTCATGGAATCACGCAGGTGGGGAGGGATCAGTGATCAGTAATTGGTGGAGGCGGATACGCCATTCGTCGGGCGAAATGCGATTTTCACAGGCGCGGTCATCACAGGGGCGGTCAACGGCGCGTCGGCTGCTTTGAAAATAGAGCCACGAAGGCGCGAAGGAAAGCGAAGGCACGAAGAAAAAAGACTGAAGACTAAAGACTAAAGACTAAAGACTAAAGACTGAAGATTATCTGTGGAAATCAGCGTTGCATCTGCGTCATCTGCGTTCTCATTTTCATCGGTATCGGCGCGCCGCCGCGCGTGGCGCCTGCTATGAAAATAGGATTCGGACCAGGATTGAGATCGCCAGGCCGACGTTGAGCGAGTCTGCAACGGGCGTGATGCGTGAAACGTGAAACGTGACGGTCTCACGCATCACGTTTTACTCGTCACGGCATTGGCTTCCCGAGCCGCCCTGGCCGCGAGGCGTTTTCATCGGTATCGGCGCGCTATCGCTCGGGCCGCCTGTAAAGTATATGCGCGCTTTCATGCAAACGCAACCGTCACCGCGTGAAAAATCGTTCTCTCACGCTGCGTAAAACTTCCCAAAAACAAAAAAGTGCGGCCATTGCGGCCGCACTCGCTCATTTGCCAGTTCCCATCAACCTTTCCGGACTTTGACTTTGCTTTCCTTCTTGCCCAGCTTGGGCAACTTCAGTTTGGGAACGCTGACTTTGATGCGGTTGGTGATGCTCTTCTCGGTTTCCACTTTGGGGAAGACGATGCGCAGGATGCCGTTTTCCAGCGTCGCCTCGGCTTTGTCCGCCTTCACTTCGACGGGCAGGGGAATAGACCGTTCGAAGAAGCGGGCGACGCGTTCTTGCAAAAACCAGGTTTCGCCTTCCTCCTTTTTCTCTTCCTTATGCTCCGCCCGGATGGTGAGAATGCCCTGATGCTCCTCGATTTCGATTTCATCCTCGGTGACGCCGGGCAGAGGCGCCTCGACGATCAGTTCTTTGTCGGTTTCATAGATGTCCAGGGGCAGGTTGCCCAGGCTTTCGACAGCGGTCGTCAGTTCGGGCAGCGTGTAAGACGCGCTCAACGCCCGAACAGGAGCGAACAGGTCCTCGAAGACGGTGTCGGTGGGGCGAAGCACATCGTAGACCGGATCATAACGAATCAGGCGGGTCATGGCTTCACCTCCTTACGCGCAGAATGAAACGCCATACTGCCCGCCAGCGATGATCGCCAGCGGGCAGTATGGAGGAGTCAGCCGCGATCATCAGCTGACCTTTTTGATGGAGATATGTTTGGGCTTCACCTCTTCGGCCTTGGGGATGTGCAGCGTCAGCACGCCGTTCTCATAGGTGGCCTCCACTTTATCGGCGTTCACCGGCACAGGCAGGGAGATGCTGCGCTGGAACATGCCAAAGCGGCGCTCGCGCAGATGATAGCGCACATCCTCGGTCTCTTCCTCGGCCTTGATTTCGCCCTTGATGGTAAGAACGTTGTCGGCCAGGCTGATGTCCAGCTCATCGGGGTTGATGCCGGGGATGGAAGCCTTGACGATGAACTCGTCATCGGTCTCGATCACGTCCAGCGGCAGCGCCCAGGCGCCGGATTGTCGCCACAGAGGCAGGGTGGAAGCCAGTTCGGACTCGAAGAGGCGGTCCACAGCATTCTGCAGTTGCATCATCTCGCGGAAGGGATCCCAGCGTACCAGGGTGGTCATGGTCTCACCTCCTTATTGAAATGAGATGTGAACCGAGATGCTGTCAATCGACTTTCCAACCTAAAAGATAGGCGGGGAGCGTTAGTGGAACATATACAAAGAATTAGAAAAGAATTAGAAAAAACCTTCTTTGACAGCGCCCCAACGGGGATGATACACTTTATCAATTCATGAAAGGGCTTTTTTCCTAACCTCAAACTCTCTTCACTGTATGAGTGCGCCAAAATGACTCGATGGTTGACCCTGTCGGCAGCCAGCAAGCTGCTGGGTGTGCATCCCGCCACGCTGCGACAATGGGCGGATGCGGGCAAAATCCCCTCTTATCGGACGCCGGGCGGACATCGTCGCTTTCGGGCGGAGGATATTCACAGATTTCTGGTGCAAGCCAGTCATGCTACGACCGAGGACGGGACGGTTTCGGAAGACGCCTTGCTGACGACGGCGTTGGTGGAAACGCGTCGCGAATTGCGCCAATCGCCCCCCTCCGAGCAGAACTGGTACAGCAAGTTCGATGAGGAAGGGATGGCAAATCAGCGCGTGCTGGGGCGCTCTCTGTTCGAAAAAGCGATTCGTTATCTGACGTTGGAAGGAGATCGCCAGGTCATTCTGGAGGAGAGCCGCGAACTGGGGCGGGCCTATGCCTACTCTTCGCTGAAATACAATATCTCTCTGCTGGATACCGTGCGAGCCTTTCAGTTTTTCCGACAGCAGCTCTTTCGCACTCTGGTGTCGGATGAGTCGGGCATGACGATGGACGCCGAAGCGAGCCTCCGGTTTCGGGAGGATTTCGATGCGTTTTTCGACGAGGTCCTGTTCGGGATGATCGAGGCCTATGAGCGGCAGTTGCTGGAGCAGAAAGTTCTCATCGAGCAGCCATCGGATATGGGCCCGCCTGAGGCGATGCTGACCGATGGCAACGAGGATATGGCGGGGATGGCGTCGGAAGCGCAGATGACGGATGCCTGAGGTTCTCTGTTGGCGACAGCGGGCTTGATGAGGATTGCGCCTTCGATCTCTTCCTGTTTTCTATGCCAGCGTTCATCTTTGTGCGGGCTGCGAAGTTGTGTAGGAAGGCGCATTGGGGGTAAGATCGTGACCCATCCCTGCATCTGAGGAATGATGCCTGCCATGAACACAAAGCGAGTCTTGCCGGTGCTGCTCCTGGCCACACTGATCGTGGGCGGCTTTTGGATCTGGTGGAGCCGCGTGCCCGCGGGCGCCGCCGCCAGCCAGCCCGAAAGCATCCCTCTCAAAGGGCACCCCGCGCCCGATTTCACCCTGCAAACCCCCGAAGGAGAGATCATCGCCCTTTCCGATCTGCGGGGGAAGGCCGTGGTGCTCAATTTCTGGGCCACCTGGTGCCCGCCGTGTCGGGCCGAGATGCCCGAACTTCAGGCGGCATGGGAGGCGTATGAACCTGGTGGCCTGGTCGTGTTGGGCGTCAATCAGGCGGAGGACGCGGCCGCGGTGCAGGCGTATCGTCAGGAATTGGGCCTCACCTTCCCGGTCGTCCTCGACGCCCAATACGAGGCCGCAGACCTCTACTCGGTCAACTCGCTCCCCACCACCTTCTTCATCGATAGGGATGGCGTCATTCGCGATGTCGTCGTAGGACAGATGAACGCCGCCCTGCTCGGTGAACGCATCAAGACCATCTATCCATGATCCCCACCATTTCACTCGGCCCGCTCTCCCTCCCCACCTATCCTCTGGTGATCATGTTGGGGTACTTTTTCGGCCTCTGGTTCGCCGCCAGGGTCGCCGCGCGTCGCGGCATCGATCCCGACCATCTCTACAACATGGGCTTCTATGCGGTCATCGCCGGGGTGGTCGCCGGACGTCTGGGACACGTGATCCGCTATTTCCCGGCCTACCGGCTGGACCCGCTCAGCGTGCTCTCACCCAATTTCACGGCCATGGAGCCCCTGGCGGCCGCGGCCGCGGCGCTTGCCGTCGCGCTATGGTATCAGCGCAAGCACAAGCTGGCCTGGCCCGCGCTGCTCGACGCGCTGGCGGGCCTGGGGCTGGTCTTGCTGGCGGCCCTGGCCCTGGCCGAGGGCCTGAACGGATTGAATTTTGGCGAACCGACTCTAGCACCCTGGGCCATCTATCAATGGAACGTCGCCCGCCACCCCGTGCAGTTTTACGAATTCTTCGGCGTGCTGGTGGTCATCGCCTGGTTCTGGTCGCTGCTGGGGCGATTGCGGCCCGGCTTTGGCGCGTTGTTAGCGGTGGGGGGCTATGCGGCCGTGCGCCTGATCGTGGACGCCTTCCGGGCGGAGCCGGTCCTGGTGGGGGATGGCTTCCGCCTGAGTCAGGTCATCGCCTGGATCGTGCTGTTGGTGGTGCTGTTGGCCTTCTATCAGGCGTCGCGGGAGCATGAGGGCGATCAACCGTCAGGACCGGGACTTGCGGGCGACCAGGAGCTTGCCCGCAAGCAATGAGAGCGCGAACCGGCGCTCGCCCTTGGTGACGAAGTCGATGGTGACGTAGGTGTCATCCTTGCCTGGCTCGATGGCTTTGACCACGCCCACGCCGAAATGGCTGTGTTTCACTTTCTGGCCCACGCGCAGGCGGTCGGGGTTGATTTTGCGTTTGGGTTTGGCCGCGGGCTGGCGCAGGTCGGCGATGGCCTGGGCCTCGCGGTCGCGCCAGGCTTCGGCGTAGAGGGCCAGGTCCTCGGGCTTCTTCACCCGCTTACGGATGTCTTCCAGGCGGCGATTGGCCCGGTCGAGCCGCTTCATCAAGTCGGCCTTGCCCTTGAAGCGGGGGGCTTTGGCGATGCGGCGGGCTGCGCCGCCGAGGGTCATCTGCAATTTGCGAAGCTGCTTGTCGGGAAAGGGGTCGTTGGGGTCGAGGAGGATGAGGTCGACGTTGTTTTGGCGGCAAAGCTCTTTGCGAATCTCATCCCGGGAGCGCTCTTCCAGCTCTTCCCAATCGCTCTTGCGGCGCTGGCCTTTGGCTTTCATGCCCACGAAGCGCACGGCCACGCCGATCTCGGGATAGAGGTAATCGAGTTTGAGTTTGCGTTTGGTGGCCGGGTTCACCAGCCAGTCGGGGGAAGCGTTTTTCTCGACGGCGAAGCCGTCGAAGACGCGGGCCAGGATTTCGTTCCAGCCCATGAGATTGAGGTAGCTCATGGTCAGTAATCTAGTGATGGGTAATCAGTGAACAGGCGACACGAGCGATGGCTCGCCGATATAGATGAAAATGGCGGGCGCGTAGCCCCGTAGACCGGGAAATCAGAAAACCAGGAAACCGGGCCGATTCGCTCCCCTACCCGGTCTACTGGTCTACCGGTTTCCCGGTTTACCAAAAAGCAGTGGTCAGTAACGGGCCAACATGCGGTCCATCAGCCAGGGGGCGAGGGTGGAAGCCCATACGAAGACGCGGTCGAACAGCGTGGGGTAAGCGTCGCGGGGCTCTTTGATGGCGGCCTTGACGATGGCCTTGCCCACATCTTCAGCCGACGTGACCTTGGCCCGGCCTTTGCCCTTGACCGATGTGGGGCCTGTGAGCAGGTTGTCGCCGAAGTTCGTGGCCGTCACGCCCGGATAGAAGCTCACCACCCGCACATTATCGGGCTTCAGCTCGACGCGAATGCTCTCGCTAAAGGCGTTGAGCGCGAATTTCGAGGCGCAATAGACGCTGATGCCGGGCATGGCCCGTCGGCCCACGATGGAGGAGATGTTGATGATGAGGCCATCCTTGCGCTCGCGCATGGAAGGGAGCACGGCCTCGGTCATCATCAGCGCGCCCCAGAAGTTGACGTCGAACAGGGCGCGCCCTTTCTCGTAATCGATTTCCCCCACCGGGCTGCTCATGCCCACGCCCGCGTTGTTCACCAGAATGTCGATCTGGCCGAATGCGTCCAGGGTTTGGGCCACCGCGGCCTCGATATCCTCTCGCCGGGAGACGTCGGCGACGATGGGCAGAGCTTGCACGCCCGGTCGCTGGTTCAGCTCCGCGGCCAAATCGTCGATGAGAGGTTGGGAGCGGGCCAGCAGGGCTAGGTTGACGGGATAGGCGGCGAACGCGCGGGCCGTGGCCGCGCCAATGCCCTGGGATGCGCCCGTAATGAGGATGGTTTTATGGTCGAGGTTCATAAGCGTTCTATTGGCAAATCAACTTCACCAGCAGCGGCTCGCCAAAAAGAGAACGCTGATTGACGCGGATGCTTCGCATCGCAGATTTCCGCAGATAAAAATCTGCGTTCATCCATTGTCAATCTGCGTCATCTGCGTTCCCTTATCTTTGCGGAACAGGCTTCCTAAAGCCCAGCCTGCGCCAATGGCGATGACGACGCCCGCCACCCACCAGGGCCATGCAGGCAGCGTTGATTTCACGTCCAGCTTGGTGGGAGGAAACCGGGTGGTCTTGCCCGAAAGCTCGACTTCTTCCAGTTGATAGTAGTAGGTCTTTCCGGGTTCTGCGCTTTTATCCTTGAAGCTGTATTTTCCTCCACTCACTGGATCTTTTGAGGGCGGGATCAGGGCGTCGTTGATCTTCACCCAGGGCCCATCGGGGCTTTCGCTGCGATAGAGGTTGAAGCCGGCGGTGTCCACTTCGGATGCGGTCTCCCAGGTGACAGTCGCGCCCTGG
This sequence comes from Anaerolineae bacterium, assembly GCA_026991225.1. Taxonomy (GTDB): domain Bacteria; phylum Chloroflexota; class Anaerolineae; order J102; family J102; genus M2005. The sequence goes on from JALXCB010000060.1 coordinate 6,454, forward strand.
GTGGCGCAGCCTGCCAGCAGGAGCATGGTCAGCAAAATGAGGACGGGCAGAGTCAAACGTCGGATCATGGTGTGCGTATCTCGGTCAGCGCGCCTGTGATGATGACGCGGTGGGTGTTGCTTTCGGGCGGCCAACAGGTGATGAGGGTCAGTTGAGGGAAGTCGGTAGGGAGCAGATAGCTGGCGTTTTCCCGTCGCAAAGCCACCGAGGCGTTGGCCTCGGGAAAACGCCGCCAACTGGTCAGACGATAGATGAAACGCCGTCCCAGGGCGTCTTCCACGATTATCTCGTCGCCCAATGCCAGAGGATTGCCCGGTTCGCCAATCGTCGACAGGGATGCGAACACAGCGCCGCCCATGTTGTTGTGGCCCGAGATGACCACGTTGCCCCGTTCGCCGGGAAAGGCGCTGTCGATATGATGCCCGGCTGCGAAGTCGGGCACATCCCACTGGGTGCGCACGTCCTGTGCGTCCTCGACGGGATGCCAGCCCATGGGCTGCACCCGCACATCCAGTCCCAGGACAGGAATGAGCAGGCGCACGGGCGAGCGGCCTTCGCCAGGAGGCAGTGGCCCAATCGTGGGAACGGCCAGGGGCCCGGCCGCATCGATGCGGGCTTGCGGTGCAGGATCAGGCGATGGCGTCTGCGTTGGGGCGGGGGTGGCTGTTGGCGATGTGGGCGCAGGCGCGACGGGGGTCGATGACTGCGTCGGTCGTGGTGTGGATGCGCGAGCGGGCGTGGGCGTCCAGGTGGGCGGGACGACGGGCAGGGCGGTGGCGGGCGTGGAGGAGATAGTCGGGCCGCGACATGCCGACAGCATCGCACCCAGCCACAAACAGAACGCCGCGCACGCCAGCCACCTCTGCATACGCTACTCAAACTGCTTCATGTGAGGCTTGACAATGTAGAGAACAATGCACAATGGCAACAGTCGCCCCATAATCATGCCCCACACCGACACGCCTCTTCATCCTGAACCACATGAGCGCGCCGCCCAAAGCCGAAATCCAGGTCAGCCAGATCAGGAACGTGGGTGCGTCAGGGGCCAACATGCCTTTCATGGAGTGAATGGCCGCGGCCAGAATGAGGTTGGCAACGATGATGAGGATGATGGCGAAGGTCAGCAGACCTCCCCGGCGCTTGTGTTGTTTCGACTTCGACATGAAAACTCCTGAAATCGAGAGATGAACGCAGCCGCAAGGGGGCAGCGCGTCGCGGCGACACGTTATTTTAGCAATCTTGATCGAAAAAACCTAACTTTCAGAGTGCGCCGCGCTTGAGCCTGTAGGGGAATTTCTGTCGCACTTTGTTCACCTTGGGCGCAACCACGAACTGGCAATAGGGAGCGTGGGGATTGCGCTGGAAGTAGTTCTGATGGTAGTCCTCGGCCCGGTAGAACGCGTTCAGGGGGACGACCTGGGTGACGACGGGGTCGGGCCAGACGCCCGCAACCTCCAGCTCACGGAGGATTTCCTCCGCGATGCGGCGCTGCTCCTCATCGTGATAGAGGATGATGGAGCGGTATTGCGGGCCGACGTCCGCACCTTGACGGTTGGGCGTGGTGGGATCGTGGATGGTGAAGAAAATATCCAGCAGGTCGCGGTAGGAGATGACCGCGGGGTCGAACGTGATCTGCACCACTTCCGCATGGCCCGTGCGCCCGGTCGAAACCTGTTCGTAGGTGGGATTGGGAATATGTCCGCCCGCATAGCCAGACACGACCTCCACCACCCCATCCACCTGATCGAACGCGGCCTCCAGACACCAGAAGCATCCCCCGCCCAACGTGGCCTGCGCCAGCGATGGCGTCATGATCCCTCCCCCGACGTGAGGAGGATATCCTCGGCCAGGCTGATGACCGAGAGACAGGATTTGCACTCCGCCTTGCCCTCGTCGGTCATGCGCGCATAATGCCCGCACGCGGGGCAGGTGATGGCGATGCGCTGCACCGCCTGTTTCACCAGCCGTCGGATCACCTCCTCCCGGCTGGACAGTTCCAACGCATCCTGCAAAAGCCCGATCATCTCCTCCTCTTCGGGCGTCAGCTCCATATCCAGATGATTGATCGCGCTCGTGGACATGATGCCGCCTCCTTGCGTTTTCCTGGCATAGGTGAGAAAAGGGTGGCGTCGTTCTGGTCAGATACGCTATTTTTGAGTATGATCTACGGTAATCATAGTGGATCGGTTTATGCCCGTCAAGGCTTGGAGCCGATCCCTTTTCCATCCAAACGACGATTTCCAGTAACTGCTCAGGTAGCCTGATTCGGCGCCTAAGACGTCTTGCCACGAAGGCTCGGCCCCCCTCCGGCTCCCCCCGAGCTACGCTCAGGGGGAGGGGACGAAGACAATGCAGGTTTGCCAGTTTGCAGGTCGCAAGTGGCAAGTCCTTTTGGCTGCGAAGTTTTTCACCTGCAACTTGCTACCTGCTACCTGCCACTTTTTACCCTTCGTGCCTTCGCTTTTCTTCGTGTCTTCGTGGCAAAAAGTGGTGGCGACACCTTGGTAGTTACAGGCATTTTGCAACGGAGCAAATGAATTATGGCCAAAGAATATATCGATGGCGCCACCGCCATCGCCCGCGGCGCTCTGGCTGCGGGGTGTGATTTCTTTGCCGGGTATCCCATCACGCCAGCGACGCCCATCCTGCTGCACATGGTGAACGAACTGCCCAAGGTCGGGGGCGTGGGCATCGAGGCGGAGGACGAGATCGGCGCCATCAGCATGTGCATTGGCGCGGCCATGTCGGGCGCTCGCCCTTTCACCGCCACTTCGGGCCCCGGCATCTCCCTCTATTCCGAAAATATCGGCCTCGCCATCATGGGCGAGGTTCCCCTGGTCATTGTGGACGTGATGCGCATGGGCCCGGCCACGGGCGGCGCCACCACGCCCGCGCAGGGAGACGTGCAGTTCGTGCGGTGGGGGACCAGCGGCGGCTATCCCATCATCGCTCTGGCCCCCTCCTCGGTGGCCGAATGCTACACCCTGACCATGCGGGCCTTCGACCTGGCCGAACGCTACCGCACGCCCGTGTTCCTGCTGGTGGACAAGGAGATGAACTACGCCATGGCCACGGTGGACATCGACGAGTATGTGGATGCGCCCGTGGGCCAGCGGCCCCTGGTCCCTCAGCAGCTTCCTGAACCCGCGGTGGTGGACGGCGTGCGGGTGAACGTGGTCACGGGCCAGCCCGACCCCCGGCTGCGGCCCGAGGAGACCTACCTGCCCTATGATTTCAATCCCATCGACGCGGTTCCGCCCACCAGCCCCTTTGGCGGGCCCCACGTCACCCGCTTCACCACCTCCAGCCACGACGAACACGGTTTTCTCACCAAAGACCCGGAGAAAGTGGGGCGGCTGAATGACCATTTGCGGCTGAAGATTCTCAATCATCGCCACGACATGGAGTTCGGCATCCCCGACATCCAGGACGAGGCGGATACGCTGTTCATCAGCTATGGCACCACGGCCCGAGCCATGCGCGAAGCCGTGGATCGGGCCCGGAACGCGGGCAAGTCCGTTAGCGGGCTCACCCTGCACACCCTCTGGCCCGTGCCCGAAACCATGATCCTGGACGCGGTGCAGGGTCATGACCGCGTCATCGTGGCGGAATTGAACCACGGCCAGTATATCCGCGAGATCGAGCGGCTGGTCTACCGGGACGCCGCGCGCAAGCGCGTCATTCCGCCCGAGATTGCGGGCTTGAACCGGGTCGATGGCGAGCTCATCACCCCCGAGCAGTTCCTGGAGTTGCTTTGAAACCCGCTTTCCATTCGCCCACAAAAGCAACTCGAAGCCTACGTTGGGCGAGTCTGCAACGGGCGTGATGCGTGAAAACATGAAACGTGAGGACCTTACGCATCACGCATTACGAAATCGACCCCCACGCCAGTCGCGTCTTGATTTTTCATCGGGAGCATCATCATGGCCACCATTGCGCCAATTGCTATCAAACAAGAACCCCTTTCCACCTACAAAAACGAGCGGCCTTTGCCCTTCTGTCCCGGCTGCGGGCACACGCTCATCCTCAACCATCTGGACAAGGCCCTGACGAAGCTGCAAATCCCGCGCACGCAGACGGTCATCGTCACTGACATAGGCTGTGTGGGTCTGAGCGATCAGTATTTCACCACCAACGCCTTCCACGGCCTGCACGGGCGCAGCATCGCCTACGCCACGGGCATCAAGCTGGCCAATCCGGAGCTCAATGTGATTGTGCTCATGGGCGACGGCGGCGCGGGCATCGGCGGAACCCATCTCGTCAACGCGGCCCGGCGCAACGTTGGCCTCACCGTGCTCATGTTCAACAACTTCAACTTCGGCATGACGGGCGGCGAGCATTCGGTGACCACGCCCCACGGCGCCATCACTTCCACCACCCGGCGGGGCAATCCCGAATATCCCCTGGACATCTGCGCCACGGTGGGCGAGAATGGCGCCGGGTTCGTCTATCGCGGCACATCCTTCGACAAGGACCTGCCCGACCGCATCGCCGAGGCCATCCAGTACCAGGGCTTCGCCCTGCTCGACATCTGGGAGCTGTGCACGGCCTATTTCTCGCCCTTCAACGATTTCGGGCGCAAGGAGATGCTGGGGCTGGTGGATGCGCTGGGGCTGGAGACGGGCCTGCTCTACTATCGCAATGTGCACGAATACTCGCATTATGTGCGGGAGCTGAGCAAGGACGCCGCGGGCAAGCCCACGCTGCCCCTCAAGCCCATCGAGCCCGAATTCCCCAACCATGTCGACCGCAAGTTCCATCTCGTGCTGGCCGGTTCCGCAGGCGCGAAGGTGCGGTCCGCGGGCAAGCTGGTGGGGTATGCCGGCGTCATGTCGGGGTTGTGGGCCACGCAGCGGGATGATTACCCGACCACGGTCAAATCGGGCCACAGCATCAGCGAGATCATCCTCAGCCCGGAGGAGATCCGTTACACGGGCGTGGCCAAGCCCGACGCGCTGGTGCTCATCTCCGATGACGGGCTAAAGAAGAGCGGTCGGCATCTGGCCCGCATGACCGAGGAGGACGTGCTGTTCACCCTCCCGCAGTTCGCGGGGGTGGAGACCCGCGCCCGCAAGGTGATTCTGGACCCGAAAAAGGCGGGCGTGCGCATCACCCGCACGAATCTGGCCCTGCTGCTCACGGCTGCGGCCCTGCGTCATCTCGATCTTTTCCCTATCGAAGCGCTGGAAGCGGCTGCCAAACGCTTCCAGGCCCGCTTTGCCGACCAAAACCTGCCCATCATCGAAGCCAGTCAACGACTGGAATAGCGTTGTGTTCGTTTGCAAAAATTACTCGAAGTCAACGTTGAGCGAGATAGCTGACGACGTGAAGCGTAATGCGTGAAACGTGAGGACTTTACGCATTACGCATCACGCATTACGATATTGGCTTCCCGCGCCCATGTAATCGTCAGAACGTCCATCCATCGCACAAAGTCCCACGTCACTGTCCATGTACAAACAGGCCCAATCCCTCCTTCCCAAACTCATCGACATCCGCCGCCATCTGCATCAATGGCCCGAGCTTTCCTTCCAGGAGTACGAGACCAGCGCGTTCGTGGCCAAACAGTTGCACGACCTGGGCGTGCCCCACGACACCGAGGTCGCGCGCACGGGCGTCGTGGGCGTCCTGGGCAATGGCGAAGGCCCCACCATCGCCCTACGGGCCGACATGGACGCGCTGCCCATCCTGGAGGAGAACGACGTTCCTTATCGTTCCCGCCGCGAGGGGGTGATGCACGCCTGCGGGCATGACGCGCACACGACCATGCTTTTGGGCGCGGCCATGCTGCTGAAGCAGGTGGAGGATCAGCTTCCGGGCCGGGTGAAGCTCATCTTCCAGCCAGCGGAGGAGATCATTGGCGGCGACGGCTACAGCGGGGCCAAGCTCATGGTGGAGGAGGGCGTGGTGGACGACGTGGACGCCATCATGGGCATCCATGTGGACCCCACCATCGAGGTGGGGAAGGTGGGCGTGCGGCCCGGGCCCATGATGGCCGCGGCCGACCGCATCGAGATCGACATCCTGGGCAAAAAGGCCCATGGCGCCTACGCTTACCTGGGCGCGGACGCCATCGTCCTGGCAGCGCAGGTCATCCTGGCCGCGCAGACCATCATCTCCCGTCGCATCCCCGCGGTGCAGGAGGGCGTCATCACCTTCGGTGAGATCCACGGCGGCGTGCGGGACAACATCATCAGCGACCGGGTGCATCTCACGGGCACGGTGCGCAGCTTCGATCCCGCCATTCGGGATCAGATCGAGCGGGAGCTGGAGGAGGTGGTGTCCATCGTGGAGAAGATGGGCGGGCGTTACCGCTATCACTACGCCCGCGGCAATCCTGCCGTGATCAACGACGGGCAACTGACCGGATTCCTGGCTCGCATGGCCAAGCAGACGCTGGGGTCCGAGCAGGTGGTCGAGGCGGCCAAAACCACGGGGGCGGAGGATTTCTCCTGGTACATGAAACGCACCCGCGGGACTTTCATGCGGGTGGGGGTGAAGCATCCCGACTGGCCCGACGTGCGGCCCCTGCACACGCCGACTTTCGGTATCGACGAACGGGCGTTGGCCGTGGGCGCGGCCGTCATCGCTCAGGCTGCACTGCGCTGGCTGCAAGAATATGACCCCGACCACTGGCCGCGGGTGCCGTCGCTGCCGGAATAGCCGGTTACGCCAACAGCGTTTGCAATTTCCCCAAGACCTCTTCTATGACTTCTTTGGGCAAGGTGTTCATATACGCCGCCCGCCTTGCCCGCCAATCCAGACTTTTCACCTGATCTGCCAGAATAACGCCATTGACGCCGTAACCTTCTGGAATCATCACCTCGAAAGGATATCCCTTGATTTTGCTGGTGATCGGACAAAAGATCGCCAGCCCGACCTTGCTGTTGTACGCCCGAGGCGACAACACAACCGCCGGCCTCCGCCCCGCCTGTTCGTGGCCCGCCTGCGGATGGAAGGTCAACCACACGATATCGCCCCGATCCGGTTCATACGCCATGGGTTACCACGCCTCATTGCCTACCGGCTCGCCGGTGTCGATTTCGTGGTGGATATTGCCGTCGGTGACGCCTTCCAGCAGTTGGTCCAGAGTCCATGAGGCCGTTGGCGCCGGTTCGATGACGATGCGTCCATCGACGAGTGTGACCTCGACCAGGGAATCCCTGGTTAAATGGGCCTCCTGAGCGAACGCTTTGGGAATGCGGACGGCCAGGCTATTGCCCCATTTTTGTACTTTGGTGCGCATGAATAGAACCTCCATGTTGTTTCTACAATGATGATACCCGTTTTGTGGTTTTTGTGCAAATTCACATGGCAGATATTCATTCCGCTCATATTGGAATTCACAACACTTGAATTACGTCATACTGAGCGAGCGGAGGGAGCGAAGCATCTAGCGAGCGAAGCGAGCGATGTTGCGGGTTTTGCGCTTCGCTAGATTCCTCGGTCGTTGCGCTCCCTCAGAATGACGTAATGTGACATTGTCGACGTAGTTGTTGGAATTGACTTTTTGTAAAAATAGTCATACCATTATTGCATGAAAAGCGGAAAAAGTATGACTGATTTTGTGCCGCGGATGATTTTTCCCGATATCCTGGCCTGGCTGGATGAGCGGGAAATCATCGTCATTACCGGCGCGCGGCAAACGGGGAAGACCACGCTGTTGTACAAATTGCGCGAGCATCTGACAGGACGACCTGTGGTCTACGTCAACTTCGAGTATTCCAGCCAGTTGGAGAGCTTTACGCAATCGCCCATCGACTTCGTATCCCTGCAACTGGCCGATTCGGGCGTAACCTACTTTCTTTTCGACGAATTTCAGTATGTGGCGGATGCGGGTAAGACGCTGAAACTGCTTTTCGATACATTTTCGGGCCGGGCCAAATTTATTGTCACCGGGTCGTCCTCGCTGGAAATCCAGGAGATCGCAGGCTATTTGGTGGGCCGCGCTGTGTTCTTTGAGCTCGCCCCCTTCTCCTTTGCCGAATTCCTTTCCGCGAAAGACGTCAAACTCCATCGGCTTTGGCAGAAAAAACATGCCGAGCTGCTCGCATTCCTGCAACGCCCCACAAGCTCGCTGGAGACCCATTGGATTTTCCAGGAGGAAATGAGCCAACGGTTTGAGGAGTATGTGGTCTATGGAGGCTATCCCGCCGTTGCCCTGTCCAAACCATCGTTGCGAGAGCAGCGGCTGGAATCATTGATGGACACCTATGTGGAAAAGGATGTGATTCACTTCTTACGCATAAGCGACGCTTTGGGATTCAAAAAACTGGTGCGGCTTCTGGCAGTACAGGTTGGGAATTTGCTCAATTTTTCTTCCTTGCAAGCTGACGCCGGATTATCTTATCGGGAGGTGCGGCGTTTTGTGGCCTTGCTGGAGCAAACCTTCATTGTCAAATTGCTTCGGCCTTACGCCGCGAACCCCGCCACCGAGATCAAAAAGTCTCCCAAGGTGTATTTCGTCGATACCGGATTGCGGAACAGTCTGGTGGCGGATTTTCGTCCACTGGAGCTTAGGCCCGACAAAGGCGCGGTGGTGGAAAACGTGGTGTGCAATCAGCTTCTGTTGGGCCAGAGACGGGACGCCCTGCGTTTTTGGCGCACCAAGCAAGGCGCGGAGGTGGATTTCATCCTGACTGCGCCCACGCAGGAGCTGATCCCCATCGAGGTCAAATTTCAAATGCTGTCGCGGCCCGCACTCCCCTCTGGGCTGCAACGATTTATCAAGAAATACCATCCGCATAAAGCGGTGGTGTTGAATCGCAATCTCATCGCCCGCACAACCATCGAATCCACCGACGTGCTTTTCTTCCCCCTGTTCTTCGTATGAATCCATCATGACTCAACCCGTTTACGATTTCACCGGCGCTGTCGTCCTGGTCACAGGTGCGGGGCGGGGCATTGGCTTCGCCATCGCCCGCGACTTTGCCCGCTTCGGCGCCACCGTCTTCCTCAACGATATCGACTCGGCCCGGGCCAGTCGCGCCGCGGGGGAGTTGGTGAAGCAGGGGTTCGACGTGTACGCGGCCCCGGGCGACGTGGCCAACCCCGACGACGTGGGCTGGATCTTCCAGCATATCGACGAGAAGGCCGGGCGCATCGACGTGCTGGTGAACAATGCGGGCGTGGAGCCCGTCAGCTCCATCCTCGATCACAGCCTGGAGGACTGGCAGCGCACGCTGGACGTGAACCTGACAGGCGCGTTCCTGTGCACGCAGCAGGCGGGCCGCCGCATGAAGGCGCAAGGCCGCGGCGTCATCCTCAACATGGCTTCCATCGCCGGCAAATCCCAACCGCTGTACTTGCGCTCGGCCTACGCGGCCAGCAAGGCGGGCCTGGTGGGCTTCACCAAGGAGGCGGCGCGGGAGTTCGCGGCCTACGGCGTGCGGGTGAATGCGGTCTGCCCGGGCGTCATCGTCACCCCCATGACCGAACACCTGCGCAACAATCCCGAGCAGATGGCCCGCTGGCGGGCGGAGATCCCCCTGGGCCGCCTGGGTCAGCCCGAGGAGGTCTCGGGCCTGTGTCTGTGGCTGGCGTCGGATGCGGCCAGCTACGTCACCGGCGCAGCCTGGCATGTGGATGGGGGGAAGAATATGGCATGAACGGTAACTACTAAGGTGTCGCCACCACTTTTTGCCACGAAGACACGAAGAAAAGCGAAGGCACGACGTATTTTTCTTCATTTTTCCTTCGTGTCTTCGAAAAACTTCGAGCCTTCGTGGCTTTTGGCGGCCTTAAGTCAAGTACGTTAGCAGTTACCATGAACGCCAATAAAAACGCTTCACGGCCACACGGGCGCGGGAAGGCGATGCCGTAATCCGTAATGCGTGATGCGTAACGACCTCACGAATTACGGATTACGCATCACGTCCGTGGCTGACTCACTCCAACGTTGGCTTCGAGTTGCTCTTGCAAACCATCGCAACGCTATTTCAAAACAGGAGGCACTCCTATGGACTACCAATACATCATCGTCGAGAAGCAGGAGGGCGTGGGCCTGGTGCGGTTCAATCGCCCCAAGGCCCTGAACGCGCTCAGCCCCGAGCTGATGGAAGAGCTGGGCGCGGCGCTGAAGGCGTTTGACGCCGACCCCGAAGTGGGGGCCATCGTCCTCACCGGCAACGAACGGGCCTTCGCCGCGGGCGCGGATATCAAGGCCATGGCGACCGCCAGCGCCACGGATATGCTGCTGAATGATCTCATCGAGAAGTGGGAGACCATCAACTACATCAAGAAGCCCGTCATCGCTGCGGTGAGCGGCTACGCCCTGGGCGGCGGCTTCGAGTTGGCTATGGCCTGCGACATGATCATCGCCAGCGAGAGTGCCCAGTTCGGGCAGCCCGAAATCAACCTGGGCATCATCCCCGGCTTCGGGGGCACGCAGCGCCTGACTCGGGCCGTGGGCAAGGCCCTGGCCATGGAGATGGTGCTGCTGGATCGCCGTCTCAGCGCGGAGGAGGCCCGGCAGTTCGGGCTGGTCAATCACGTCTTTCCCGTGGAAATCTATCTGGACGAAGCGCTGAAGCTGGCGAAGAAGCTGGCCCGCCAGGCGCCCGTGGCCGTGCGTCTGGGCAAGGAGGCGGTGAACAAGGCCTTCGAGCTCAGTCTGCATGAAGGATTGGTCTTCGAGCGCCGGGCCTTCCACCTGCTTTTCGTTACCGAGGATCAAAAGGAAGGCATGGCCGCGTTCATCGAAAAACGCCGTCCCCAATGGAAGGGGCGCTAACGCGCATGAAAATCTACACCAAAACCGGCGACGCCGGGGAAACGGGCCTGTTCGGCGGCGGCCGCGCGCCCAAGGATGACCTGCGCATCGAGGCCTACGGCACGGTGGATGAACTCAACGCGTTCCTGGGCCTGGCAGTGCGTCACTGCATCAGCGCCGACTTGAAGGCCCGGTTGGAGCGGGTGCAAGGGGAGTTGTTCCAGGTGGGAGCCGATCTGGCCACGCCGCTGGATGCGAAGACCTCCTACATCACCCGGCTGGATGACGCGCCCGTGCAGCGATTGGAGCTGGAGATCGACGAATGGGAAGAGGTGCTGCCTCCCCTAACCAGCTTCATTCTCCCCGGCGGATCGGAGCCGGGCGCGATATTGCACATCGCCCGCACCGTCTGCCGTCGGGCCGAGCGCCGCGCCGTGGCCCTGGCCCGGACTGAGGCCATCAATCCCAACATCCTGCGCTACCTCAACCGCCTGGGCGACTGGCTCTTCGTCCTTGCCCGCATGACCAACTTCCGCCAGAACGTCCCCGAGACGCCCTGGCGCAACGCCTGATCGCGCTTTACACGCCAGAATATCCCCAAGCCATGTTGGTGCGGGTAGCCGAGGCCGTAATACGTCATGCGTGATGCGTAGCGACCTCACGGATTACGCATGACGCATCACGTCAGTTGCAGCCTCGCCCAGCGTGGGCTTCAAGTCACTTTTCAAACCAACGCAACGCTATTTCCAAAGCAACTCCCTGTAAACCAGGTAACCCGGGATACCTGTAGACCAGGAAGCCAGGAAACCTGGGCCGCGTCGCTCACCTTCCTGGTCTACTGGTGTACCGGTCTACCGGTTTCCTGGGTTACCAAATCCATTTTCGAAACAGGAGGACTCATGCCATTACCCACCCGCGATGAAGCCTGGGCCATCGTCCAGGAATGGATCACCAACGAAGGTCTGCGCAAGCATGTGCTGTCGGTGGAGGCGGCCATGCGCGCCTACGCCCGTAAATATGGCGAGGACGAGGAGCTGTGGGGCATTACCGGCCTTGTCCACGACATGGACTATGAGCGCTATCCCGACATGACCGACGAGGTCAACGGGCATCCTCGCACGGAACTGCGCCTGTTCGAGGAGTGGGGCTGGCCTGAGGAGCTCATCCACGCGGTCGCGGCCCACGCCGACCACATGGGCGTGGAGCCGCAAACGCTCATAGCCAAGGCGCTGCGGGCCTGTGACGAAATCACCGGACTGATCATCGCCACGGCCCTGGTGCGGCCCAGCAAGGATATCCGGGACGTGCGGGTGAAGTCGGTGAAGAAGAAGTGGAAGGACAAGAGCTTCACCGCGGCCATCGACCGGGACGAGATCGCGCACAACGTGGCCGAATTGGGCGAAGACCTGAACGACCATATCGCCCTGGTGCTGGAGGCGATGAAAGGGATCGCCCCGGAGTTGGGCCTGGACGGGCGATTGGCCCGGGAGTGAAGACCGGAAACCTGACAGGTTCCCACCAACCTGACGCCAGAACGCGCAACCTCTCCGTCTTGCAGCGAGGCGCGCGGTGCGAAATGGCGGTCGGAGAACCTGTCAGGTTGAGCTATGCAGAGACAACCTTGCCGGTAACCTGGAAGAATTCCCCATAGGAGCCTCGCTCATGGACGAAAAAGCAGCCGCCGAAGCCGTATTGGACCAAATGTACGCGATGGCTCGGGCCCAATTCGGCGACGCCATCCAAACCCATTGGTTTTACCCCGGCCCCTGCCCCGGCTGCGGCCGGCCGATTGATGCGATGGTCATCGATGGCGAGCAGGCGCTTTCGGTCAACGCCTACATTTATCGCAAGCGCGGCGCATTGATCGGCTACTTCCTATGTGGCCGTTGCGCCGCGCGCATCCACGAGTCGGCAAAACGTCGTCCCGGCCGCCCTACGCCGCTTCACGCCACCATCGAGGCGAACTTGCGGGCGGCCTACGACCGCTATCGCGCCGCCACCGACGTCTGAAGGCACAAATATTGGCTCAGGGCGCTGTCGCCTGGAAGGGGAAAAAGAGCAGGGAGCTATCGGTGAGATCGCCCTGAACCGGGCCCGGCAATGAGGCATTTTGCCAGAGCGCGCCATCATCGCCTAGCTTTCCATAGCTGCCGTCTCCCCAACATTTGGCTCCTCCCTGGCTGTTTACCACACATGAATTGTTGAGCCCGGCCGAGATAGCGACGGAGTCAGGTTGTAGCCAGATCACGTCCTCGGGAACAAACCGTCTCTCCGTCGTGCCATTTCCCAATTGGCCGAAGTTTTGGTTATCGCCCCAACATAAGACTCTGCCAAGGCGAGTGATGGCGCAGGTGTGACCGGATCCAGCGTCCACAGTTTGCACACCCCGCTTCATGCCTCCGACTGCCACGGGCGTTGCTGAGTCGCGACCGCTGCCGTCGCCTAATTGCCCAAAGTGGTTGCTTCCCCAACAGAAGAGCCCGCCTTTATTTGTGACAGCGCAGGTGTGGGCTCCCCCTGCGGCAATGGCTTGTATTGGCGGTAATCCAACGACATCCACTGGGGTTGAACTGTTGGCCGTTGTGCCGTCGCCTAACTGGCCGGCGTGGTTGTTTCCCCAACATTTTACGCCGCCATCCATCATCAAGGCACACGTATGGCTTTCTCCAGCCGAGACAGCTCGGACGCCGCTGGTCAGGCCCACGACATCGACGGGCTGATGGCGATAGGTTGTGGAGCCGTCTCCCAACTGGCCCCAGCGGTTCTCGCCCCAACATTTCACGCCGCCATTTTGGGTGAGGACACAAACATGGCTTCCCCCCACGGCAAGCCCTTCGACATGGTTGAGCATTCCCGGCGCATCCACGGGGACCACACTATCGATGCTCGCATTCATGCCCCAGCATTTCACCTCGCCAGCATCCGTCAAGGCGCATGTCAATCTCAGGCCAAGGCCAACAGCTCGGGCGCCGCTAGTCAAGCCGACGACATCGACGGGTTTGAATCGGGTGGTGCGGGTGCCATCGCCCAATTGGCCGAATCCATTATTTCCCCAGCATTTTACGCCTCCGGCGACGATGGCGCAGGCGTGATCCCAATCGATATCGATTGATTGCACGCCGGTTTCAAGTCCCAACACCTGCACTGGAGCCCAGCCGGGATTTTTGCCCCCCTGGCCGAAATAATTGGAGCCCCAGCACATAACATCCCCTTCTTGGGTCAGGGCGCAGGCGTGGTTCATGCCCGTCGCCACAGCCTCTATTTCTCCAGGAAGCCCATTCACCACAACTGGACTGCTGCGGTTTTCGGTGGAGCCATCGCCCAATTGACCGAAGCGATTGGCGCCCCAACATTGGATCGCGCCTGCGTTTGTCAGTGCGCAGGCGTGATTGGCGAGATGCGTGTCGATTTCTTGCACATTGCTCAATCCTCCCACATCAACAGGGTGTGAACTGGCAGTGGTCGATCCATCTCCCAACTGCCCGTAGGTGTTGTCACCCCAGCATTTGACTGTGTTATCGACTAGCAATGCGCACGTGTGCGAAACGCCGGCGGAAACTGCGCGTACGCCGCTGGTGAGTCCCGCCACATCCACCGGTGACGAACTCGATATCGTCGAACCATCTCCCAATTGTCCATGGCTGTTATCCCCCCAACATTTCACGCCACCGTTTGTGGTGAGCGCGCATGTATGGCGCAAGCCCGATGAAATCATTTGAATTTGCTGTAAGCCGATGACGGTCACGGGGGAGCTGCTGTCGTTGGTCGTGCCATCGCCTAGCTGACCTGAACCGTTCTGCCCCCAGCATTGAACTTCACCATCAGCGGTGAGCGCACAGGCGTGGAATCCCCCCATGGAAACGGTCTGGATATGGCTCAGCCCTGTGATTTCGTGAGAAACATGGCTGGAATCGTCCCCCCAACATCGGACTTTGCCGCTGTTCATCACGGCGCAACTCATAGAGAATCCGCCAGAGATCGTGCGGACGTTGCTGGTGAGGCCGAGCACATCCTTGGGGATGAAGCGATTTCCTCCAGCCCTGCCATCTCCTAATTTTCCATCGAAATTGCTTCCCCAGCACTTGACGCCGCCACCTGCTGTCAGCACGCAAGTGAAATCTGCGCCGGGCGCGATTTGCTGGACGCCCGCTCCTGTTGTCGCCTGAGAAACGCTCGGGCTATTTGGGGGTGCGACCTGACCCGGCCCATGTGCATCGACCGCACCACCTCCCAGTAAGCTTATCAAAGCAATGAGTGGCAAAATCGCCCGAATGAAAGTGGAAAACATATCGCCTCCCTATTTTTGAATGCGAATCAGCTTTCGACAATCAAACTGGAGTCTGGCGAAGACCGTGTCCAGTAGTCGAAATCATTCAAAAACGCATCAAGTTGTAGTATAGCATGATGCGATGACATCGTCCAGCCATTGTTCTGGAACGTTCCGTCGCATCTCCTTCTCCTGCGACGGCAATTTCCGCCCGTTTCTGATACTGAACTAAACACATTTTGAAATCAGGCGTTTTCGGCCTCGGCCACCCGGAGCTGAAGCTCCGGGCTACAAAACCACGCCGGGTGAACCCGGCTTCACGCGGCGCGCGACATGCGCCGAGCCCCAT
>JALXCB010000061.1 GCA_026991225.1 Anaerolineae bacterium
TTCGCGCCAGTGGTCGACCTTCGTCGACCTGTTGCATACGGTGAAAATGGACGGCGGAGGCCGTCCACTGGCCGCAGGCCTGAAGCGCCCGACTTGAGTCGGCTAGTGCGCCCCATTTTTGAAACGCGCCCACCCTCTCCGAGGCCCTTCACAAATTCCTTTTTTCGGTGTATGATAAGGTTGTCATTTCCCTTACACTCTCTGTCTGGAGGCGCTATCGCACAACCTGATACCCACGATTGATTCTAGTCACTTCACTTCTCTGAAGTCTTCCCTTCAATTCACTTGACAACGTTGTCTCGTCCAAAGGAGGATACTTATGAAGAAGCATTGGATTCTTTTGATCGTATTGCTTGCTTTGTTGGCCCTGGCATTGGCGGGCTGCGGCGGCCAGGCAAAGCTCGGCACGCAGGACAATCCCATTGTGATGTCTTTTGTGCCCTCGGGTGACACTCAGCAGATCATCGCCAGCGGCGACAAGCTGGCGCAGATGATTCAGGACAAGACGGGTTTGGTGATTAAAGCAAATGTGGGCACCGACTACGCCGCTGTGCGCGAGGCCATGGGCGCGGACAAAGCCCATATCGGCTGGCTCAACACCTTCAACTATGTGCTGGCCCATGAAAAATATGGCGTGGAGGTGGCTCTGGTCACGGTGCGGTATGGATCGACATCCTATAAGGGCCAGATCATCGTGCGGGCCGACAGCGGCATCAAAAGCCTTGCCGATCTGAAGGGCAAGGTCATGTGCTGGGTGGACCCCAATTCCACCTCGGGCTACATCGTGCCTCGCATCCTGCTCAAGGCCAATGGCATCGATCCTGACAAGGATTTCGCCAAGACTATCGAGGCCGGGTCCCACAACAACGTAGTCACTCAGGTTTACAACGGCGAGTGTGACGCTGGCGCCACTTACGTGGACGCCCGCAGCTCCGTTGAGAAGGATATTCCCGATGTGAAAGAGAAGGTCGTGGTTCTGGCCACCACCGAGGATATCCCCAATGACAATGTCTCCTTTATCAAGGACTTCCCCAAGGAGTCGCGAGACAAGATCGTGAACGCGCTGCTGGAGATCTCCAAATCGGAGGAAGGCAAGCAGGCGTTGAACGAACTCTATGAGATCGAGGGACTGGAGCCAGCGGACGACAGCTTCTACGATGGCTTCCGGGTCATGCTGAGCAAGGCGGGCATCGATATCGAAGAGCTGGCCAAATAAGTTGCAAGCGCAAAGACCCATTCGATCTTGACAATCATCCGCCAGGAGACCGGCACGCCAGGAAACCAGGACGCCTTCATCATTCCTTTCCTGGTTTGCCGGTCTCCTGAGTTCCTGAACGCCGTTTTGGAGGATCGTTCATGCTGCGTGTCGAGAACCTCACGAAAGTGTTTCCTGGGGGGACGGTTGCTCTGAACAATGTGAGTTTTGAAGTGGAGGAGGGGGAGTTTCTGGCGGTGATCGGGCTTTCGGGGTCGGGAAAATCGACTTTGCTTCGCTGTATCAATCGTCTGATCGATCCCACAGAGGGCCGGGTGACCTGGAATGGTCAGGATATCACGGCAGCGAAAGGGAAGGAGCTACGCCACATCCGCCGTCAAATCGGCATGATTTTCCAACAGTTCAATCTGGTGAAGCGCAGCACAGTGCTCACCAATGTGCTGGCCGGGCGGCTGGGGTACGCGCATCCTGTCTGGAGTTTGTTCCATCTTTTCCCCAAGGAGGACTATGAACGGGCTTATGCCAACCTGGAGCGGGTGGGCATTCCCGAGAAGGCGCATGTGCGAGCGGATCAGCTTTCGGGCGGGCAGCAACAACGGGTGGCTATCGCCCGGGCGCTGATGCAGGAGCCCAAGCTGATGCTTGCGGATGAGCCCGTGGCCAGTCTGGACCCCGTCCTGGCTCACTCCATCCTCCGCTATCTGGAGACTTTGAACCGCGAGGATGGCATTACCGTGCTTTGCAGCCTCCACTTTCTGGACCTGGTGCATCGCTACGCCACCCGGGTCATCGGGCTGAAGGACGGCGAGTTGGTGTTCGACGGGCATCCATCGGAACTGACGCCCGAGAAATTCAAGGAAGTGTATGGCGAAGAAGCGGAAATGGTCACCGTCAGCGGTGAACAATTGTAACTGGGGAGCCTGCCATGTCATCGCAATATGTTCCTGACGCCCCCGCCCAGCCACGACAGCGCAATCGTTGGTTGGCGCTTCTTCTATCGGCGATTCTGCCTGGTTCGGGTCAGGCTTATCTGGGCTATTATGCCCGCGGCTTCGGCATTATTCTCACAATTGTCGTCCTGACGGGGTTGATCTTGTGGCGCGGCGCGGGCGTGCTGTTCGCTCCTGTGTTGGGCATTTGGGTTTGGAATATGTGGGACGCCTGGCAGGTGCAGAAGGGGCGGGAATCGAAGATGACCGTGCCAGCGCTGTTGGCCATCATCGTCATTTATAGCATCGCGTTCATTACGACCGAGGTGCAGCCGCGGCGCATGATCACAGGTTGGGATTCCATGATCCCTTATGTCCAGGCGCTGTTCCATCCCGAACTATTCGAGCATCCCACTGAAGACCTTGTAGGTTCTGCGCCTATCCTGGTTCCTTGCGTCGAACCCCTGCCCGAGCCCAGTCGCAAACCCACCGAGCATCCCAAGCTCATCCTGGACAAAGCCTGTGCGAATGTGGGGGACTCGCTGACCATCCGAGGAGAGGGGTTCTTCCCCAACTTCGAGGGGGAATTGTGGTGGATCAACCCCATTGGAAGCGCCCAGCGTATTATCGTCGATGACAGGCCAGCCACTTTCAAGACCGACGATCAGGGGAACTTTGAAATCACCATCACCGTGCCCCTGGCCGTGCCCATCTCGGAGCAGCCTCCGCCCGGAGAGACGCAAACGCATCAGGTGCGGGCGGAACAACATCGCCCCTACGGCAATCTGCAACCCACCCAAACCCTGAGTCTGATCTGGGAAAAGATCGGCGAGACCATTGCCTTAGCTTTTCTGGCCACAATTTTGGGTGCGCTTCTGGCCCTCCCCTTCAGTTTTCTGGCCGCGCGCAATCTCATGTTCCACAATCGGGTGACGCGGACGATTTATTATGTGGTGCGCACGTTCCTGAATATCGTCCGTTCCATCGAGACCCTGATGTGGGCTATCATCTTCGCCGTGTGGGTGGGGCTCGGGCCCTTTGGCGGCATGTTGGCGCTGATGATCCACACCATCGCCGCCCTGGGCAAGCTCTATTCCGAGGCCATCGAAAGCATCGATCCGGGCCCTATCGAAGCGATTCGGGCCACGGGCGCCAATGAGTTTCAGGTGGTCGTCTATGCGGTCATCCCCCAGATCCTGCCCGCGTTCGCTTCATTCACCCTGTATCGCTGGGATATCAACGTGCGCATGTCCACGGTCATCGGTCTCATCAGCGATGCGGGCATTGGCTTCCTGGTCATCCAGTGGATTCGGTTGAATCAGTTTTCGGCCATGGCGACCGCCATCCTGGCCATCATGTTCGTGGTAAC
Source organism: Anaerolineae bacterium (assembly GCA_026991225.1). GTDB lineage: Bacteria > Chloroflexota > Anaerolineae > J102 > J102 > M2005. The sequence continues at coordinate 3,515 of JALXCB010000061.1, forward strand.
CGCCCTGGATTATGCGTCGAGCATCATCCGCAAGCGCATCATCGAAGGGGCGCCGTCCAATCCCGACCGCAGTCCTGTCGTTACCTGGGGAATCCGGGGCGCGATAGCCGTGGCGTTTGTGGCCACGTTCGCCTGGTCGTGGAACGTGGCGCAGGTTGATTTCGCCGAATTGGTGGAAGGGCTGCCCGCGGGGATGCGCATGGCCAAGGCGTTCGCCGTCCCCGATTTCCTCGATCGGCCTACGGAAGAGCATTCGGTGCGGACGCCGCTGCCCGTGCCCTGCGGCGTGGCGGAGACGCCCCCGCCGCCAACATCGGGCCCGCGCGTCGTGCTGGAGCCTCGATGCGGGAATGTGGGCGACCCGCTGACCATCACCGGCTACGATCTCCCGCCCAATACGCACGTCTCCATCCGCTGGGAGATGCCCGACGGCTCTTTCCTGCGGGTGAAATCCAACTGTTGTGACACCGACGCCAACGGCATGGTGCAATTGCAAACGCGCATCAGCCCCCTCATGGAGATCAACGAGGAGAGTCCGCCCGGCAGCGTGGGGTATGTGAGTATCGTGTGGGAGGAAGTGGTGGGCGGCCCCCGCATCAGCGACACCACGAAGAAGGTCCTCGACCTGGCCCTGGTCACCCTGCTCATGGCCTTGCTGGCCACGACATTCAGCTCCTTCTTCGCCATCCCGCTCAGCTTCTTTGCGGCCCGCAATATCATGGGCGACAGTCTACCTGGACGCATCGCCTACAATGTCTTCCGCATGGGATTCAACCTCACCCGGTCCATCGAGCCGATGATCCTGGTGCTGATCATGGCGGCCTGGGTGGGCGCGGGCCCCTTCGCGGGCGTGCTGGCTCTCATCTTCAACAATATCCCCAACCTGGGCAAACTCTTCTCCGAAACCATCGAGGACATCGACGCCGGGCCGGTGGAGGCTATTGTGGCTACCGGCGCCAACAAGCTCCAAACGCTGGTCTACGCCATCGTTCCCCAACTGGTGCCGCCTTTCCTGGCCTTCATCCTCTATCAGTGGGATATCAACATCCGCATGTCCACGGTCATTGGTTTCGTGGGAGGCGGCGGCATCGGCCAGCAATTCCGCCTGTGGGTGGGTCTGAATCAGTATGACAAAGCCGGCACCGCTGTGTGGGCCATCGTCATCATGGTGTGGAGCATGGATTATCTCAGCGCCAAGGCTCGTGAAAAGCTGGTGTAAGTCACTCCCCCACCCAACGTTCAATCACCGAAAGCAATCCCCACAGAAATAAAATGAGCCCTGCGCCCGGGATCAGGCAGAGCAATCCCGTGGCCAGGGCCCATTTGCCGTAGATGAGATAGATCCATCCCCCGCCGATGATCAACAGCCCGCCCACCACCATCCACAATTGCCGGCGATCCTGACTCCGGCGGATGCGTCGATAGTCGGTGGGCGGGAGGGGTTTTTCGTTGGGATCAGGGGATGAAGCCATGGGATTCAATCGATCAGCGCCTTTTCATCCACCTGCTCGAACGCCATCCGCTCCGCGACGTTCGGGCCTGCTTCGTATTGGTCGAGCAGGCTGCGGGGGCGAAGGGTGTAAGTATAGATAAAGATGTCTTTGTTGATGGGCGATACGCTTTGATCTTTGTGCTGCTGCACCGTCAGCGGGGACGGCCCTTTGCGATTTTTGGATTTGCCCCCGCGCTTGCGAGGGCGCCTGCGCCCGGAGGAAGCTGACTTAGTCTCTCTGGCTTTGGGCTTTGCCTTCGTCTTCGATGAAGATCGGGGCCGACGGCGGCGACGACGGTTCTTTTGGGATTCTTCGCTCATAATGGTTTCGAAAATTCAGGATTCAGTGTTGGCTTCACTGCAAAAAGATTTTTCAACACGGAGACACGGAGGACACAGAGAAAAATAAGGGGATTCACGGAGAAAATCCTCTCCAAACCTTATCTTTTTCCTTCTCCGTGCTCTCTGTGTCTCCGTGGTTAAGGTTTTTTCAGAAAATCCAGTGTTCAGCGCTAGACAATGACAACGTCATCCAGACCTTCTTCCGGCTCAGGATACTGGGGATTGAGCTCATGCAGCGTCTCAGTGATGATCTGGCCGACAACATAGTTGCGATACCATTTGACGTCAGAGGGAATAATATACCAGGGGGCATATTCTGTGCTACATTTCTGCACGGCGTCGGTGTAAGCGGCCATGTAATCATCCCACAGGGCGCGCTCTTTCAGATCACCCTTGTTGAATTTCCACCGTTTATCAGGCGTATCCAGCCGGGCCTGCAAGCGGCGGGCCTGCTCTTCTTTGGAGATATGCAGGAAGAACTTGAGGATGATTACGCCATTTTCGGTCAAATGCTTTTCGAAGGCGTTGATCTGATCATAGCGCCGCGACCACACATCGGGCGGAACCAGATTGTGCACGCGCACAACCAACACATCTTCATAATGAGAACGGTTGAAAATGCCGATCATGCCCCGTCTAGGCGTAGCCTTATGAATGCGCCAGAGAAAATCATGCGCAAGTTCCTCCGCAGAAGGTACTTTGAACGATGTTACTGTGACGCCCTGAGGATTCACGCCGCGCATGACATGCTTGATGGTGCCATCCTTGCCCGCGGTGTCCATGCCCTGGAGGACGATCAGCATCGCTTTCTTATCCCATGCATAAAACCGCGATTGCAACTCGGCTAGCTCCTTGCGGAACTTCTTGAGCGCCTTGACGGCCTGCTTTTTCTTTTTGAACTCCCCAGTCTCGGCCGTCGGCAGCGCCGAGAGATCGACTGTGGAGCCGGGCGTCACCTTATACTTGGAACGCACCCGCTTGTAGTCAGAGATGTTCATGATGAAAAACTCCTTGGTCAATGGGCGGGCTTCAACCCAAACCGGCTGGCATAGACTCCCAAGAGAAAACCAAATGCAAGAAAGGAGAAGAGCCCCCACCAGCTCCGACTCATTTGAATGGCGTCCATATGAACCCAGTGGCGGAGGATGAGCACAGAAACGACCCAAATTGTAAAACCGTAGAACGTGGACACAATCAACGTGTCTTTTGTGTCGAGACGGTCCAGAGATACAGCGAACAACAGGCCTAAAATGGAGGCGATCAACAGATGGAGGATGACGCCCGCGACCATCTGCAATGGGTGGGAACCGCCTGGCGTGATGATGGCGCCGATGCTGGCAAGCAATGGCTCCGCGCCCGGGCCCCATATCTGCGCCCCTATCAGCCAGACGCCCATCATGCCGATCCCGGCAAACAATCCCGCCGGAATTCCTTGAGCAGGTTGCAGCTTCATGCCCATGAAAGCGCGCGTATGCGATTTGACGTTGGCTTGAGTGCTCATTCGCAGAAAACTCAGAAAGAAGGTAGCTGCTAAGGTAGCCTGGTTCGGCATCGAAAATGCCTTGCCACGAAGGCTCGAAGGGACGAAGACAATGCAGGTTTGCAACTCGCAAGTGGCAAGTCCTTCTGGCAGCGAATTTTCACCTGCAACTTGCTACCTGCCACCTGCCACTTTTACCCTTCGCGCCTTCGTGTCGTCGTGTCTTCGTGGTTTTCGACCTTGCTACGTTAGTAGGTAACTGCTAACGTACTTGACTTTAGGCCGCCAAAAGCCACGAAGGCTCGAAGTTTTTCGAAGACACGAAGGAAAAATCAAGGAAAATACGTCGTGCCTTGGCTTTTCTTCGTGTCTTCGTGGCAAAAAGTGGTGGCGATACCTTAGCAGTTACGTTAGTAGTTACGAAGGAAGGCTGGATGAAAAGATACGAACATTGTAGCCAATTTCCCTTCAGAGGGCAAATCCGCCGGTGAGGAGACGCACAAACCTTGTCTTTTTATTCCGTCGTCAAAAAAAGAGTTTATACTTTCAAAAAAAGAATTTGCATTTTTGCGTCATTCGGGATACAATGCCCCTCACCATGGCCCTCTATGTCCGTTCATTATCTGATGAAGAGCGCGAAGTTCTGCAATCTCTCGCCAAAAGCGAGGATGCCATTCAGGCGCGGTGGGCGCAAATCATCCTGCTCTCAGCCAGCGGCATCGGCGTTCCCAAGATCGCGGATACATTGGGGGTTTCCGCCGCCACGGTGCGAGCCCGCATCAAGGCGTTCAATGAACACGGCCTGACTGCGCTCAAACGGAGCGCTTCGCCCGGACGCCCGGTCACCATCTCGCCCTCCCTGGGCGATAAGCTGGCGGCGGTGATGCGAGAGCGCGAACCCCGCGACTTCGGCTGGGCGGACACCGGCTGGACCCTGGATTTGCTGGTCAAGGTCGCGACGCTGGAAGGCTGGGTCGAGAGCATCAGCCGGGAGGGCGTGCGCCTGGCCTTGAGAAAGAGCAAGCACTCCTACCGAAAGTTGAAAGATTGGCGACGCAAAAAACAGCCCCGGTCCACCGTTGTCGATCCGCAAGAACCCTCTTGAACCCTTCGATCCATCTCCATACGATAGTCCCATTTCGCCGGATTATCGCCCCTTTCCCCTTCGAAAGGAGTTTTTCCCTATGCTGCAACATCCCCCTGTCAAATCCCAAGATGGCTTTCAATGGAAAATCGACGAAATGGTCGCCCGCGTCGACGACGCCAAGGCGAATCGCACCTATTACTACCAGCAAGCAGTGCATAAATTGGATGGCGCCTGGGTGATCACCGATGAGGGACGCAAGCTCATGTTCGCCACGTACAGCTATCTTGGCCTCCTGGGACATCCTGATATCAATCGGGCGGCCAAAGAGGCGGTGGATCGCTACGGCACAGGCACGCATGGCGTGCGCCTGTTGGGCGGCACGTTGGACCTGCACCTGGAGCTGGAACAGACCATCGCCCGGTTTCATAATCGCGATGGCGCTATCGTCTTTTCCAGCGGCTATGTCACGAATCTGGCCACCATTTCCACCATCGTGGGCAAGGGAGATTGGGTGATCTCTGACAAATGGAATCATGCGAGTATCGTAGATGGTTGCTCGTTGGCTCGCGGGCAATTCGTGCGTTTCCGCCACAACGACATGGGCGATCTCGAGCGCAGACTGAAACAAGCGCCCGAAAGCGCTGGCAAACTTGTCGTCGCCGACGCAGTCTTCAGCATGGATGGCGACATCTTCCCCCTGCCCGACGCGGTCGAACTCTGCCGCAAATACAACGCCCGGCTCATGATCGACGAAGCGCACAGCCTGGGCGTGCTGGGGGCGACCGGCCACGGCATCGAGGAGTATTTCGATATGCCCGGAGCCATCGATATCAAGATGGGCACGCTCAGCAAGACCATCCCGGGCGTGGGGGGCTATATCGCTGCCGATGAGGAAATGATCACCTTTCTCAAACATACAGCTCGGGCCTTTATCTTTTCGGCGGCATTGCCTCCGCCCGTGGCGGCCGCCTGCAAAGCGGGCTTCGAGGTCATCGAACGGGAAGGGGTGGAACGGAATCGCATCCTCAGCCAGAACGTCTCCCATTTCATCAACGGATTGAAGGAACGCGGTTTCGACACGGGCGTCAGCGTCACCCCTATCGTTCCCATCATGACTTATGACGAGGACAAAGCCTTCTTGATGACCCAATACTGTCAGGATAACGGCGTCTTCGTACTGCCTGTGGTGCCGCCCGCGGTGCCGCCCGGCAAGAGCCGCCTGCGCGCGAACGTCACAGCGGCGCACACCATCAAGGATATCGACTTCGCCCTGGACGTGTTCGAGGCCGCGGGCAAATACGCGGGCGTCATCTAAACTAAACGCATTTTGAAATCAGGTGTTTTCGGCCTCGGCCACCCGGAGCTGAAGCTCCGGGCTACGAAACGACGCCGGGTGAACCCGGCTTCCTGCGGCGAGCGACCTGTGCCGTATCCCCATTTATGGGGCGTCGTTTTTAGCCCGCAGGTTCACCTGCGGGCGGCGGTGCGGCCAGAGAACCGCCTTTCATGGATGAACCAATACGAACCAAAAGCCTTGGTTTCAATTTGCTTTCGGTTTAACCCCAAAAAATAGAAAAAAGGCCGGATCATGCCACTCGACCCGGCCTTTTTTCATTTCTCAGGGAATCAGCACCCCATCGCCCTTGAATTTGCTCTCCTTCATGGCTTGCAAGACTTCGTTGGCCTCTTCCAGGGGGAAGGTGGTGACCGTCGTGTGGATGGGTATCTCCTCGGCCAGTTTCAGCAGCTCGATGGCGTCTTGCCGGGTGCTATTGGCCACGCTGCGCAGCGTGTGCTCGAAGTAGAGCAGGTTATAGGGCATTTCGGGAATGGGCGTCATGTAGATGCCCGCCAGGGCAATGGTTCCCCCGCGATTGAGCACGCTTAGCGCTTTGGGGACCAGCGGCCCGGCCGGGGCGAAGATGATGGCGGAGTCGATGCCTTCGGGCGGCGTATCCTCTGCCCGGCCGACCCACTCCGCCCCCAGCTCTCGCGCATGTTCCTGATGTTCGGGGCTGCGGGTGAAAACGAACACGCGAATGCCAAGATGGCGGGCCACCTGAATGGTAATGTGCGCGGAATTCCCGAAACCGTACAAACCCAACACATCACCGGGCTTCGCCTCCGACAGCCGGAACGCCCGATAACCGATAACCCCGCCGCACATGAGGGGCGCGATCTCAGGATCGGGCAGGTTCGCGGGGAGATGGTAAGCGAACGCCTCATCCACCACCATGTATTCTGCGTAACCGCCATCCACATGATACCCGGTGAACATGGCGTTCTCGCACAGATTCTCTCGCCCCGAACGGCAATATCGGCATTCCCCGCAGGTGCGATAAAGCCAGACAGCCCCCGCCTTGTCGCCCGCATGGAATGCACTCACCCCTTCGCCCAGCTTGTCCACCACGCCCACCACCTCATGACCGGGCACCAGGGGGAGTTTGGGCAAGGGCAAATCGCCCTCGACTGTATGGAGATCGGTGTGACACACGCCGCAAGCCGTGACCTTGATGCGAATCTGGCCGGGGCCAGGCTCGGGCATGGGGATATCCTCCAGTTGGAGAGGCTTTTGCGTGATATCTTTGGGTTCATGCAAAACCATGGCGCGCATGATTCACCTCCGGTGAAAAACGTGGAAGTCAGCGTTGACAGGTAACTGCTAACGTAGCCCTGTTCACTCGACACGGATAGGAGGAAACACGGATAAAATCTTTTTGAATGACTTCGTGTCTTCGTTTCCGTCGTGTCTTCGTGGCAAAAGAGGCCGATTGCGGCCAACGACCTTAGCAGTTACGTTGACAGGCTTATTATAGCACGCACTCTCCGCCAAAAAGCCGCCGCCAAGCGATTCCCGAAGTCCTGGCAGAAAACGCGCCCAAGCCGAACCCCCATGTTTGCGCCCCTATCCACGCTGACAGACCTGTCAGTTTACCAAATTTTGAAAAAATCACCAAAAAGGGCTTGTCAAGACCCTGTTTTTCTGCTACAATATGTTAAGTTTCGCGCCGTCTCGCTATGCGTGTTTCATGTGAAACAGGTCTGTTCGCGAAACATCATTCTTTGATCACAATCATCAGAGGTTCCATTGTCTCAGAGAACGCGTCCGATCCAAATCATCGACTATGAAGGGAGTTCTTACAAAACGGATTTCTGGGAAGGGCAGGGCCGAGAGTTCGAAGACCTGACGGAACGAAACGCCATCCGTCGATTATTGCCCTCGACCGGAAACATCCTCATCGAAGTGGGGGCGGGCTTTGGGCGATTGGCGGACCTGTACACCCAATTCGAAAGAGTCGTCTTGGTCGACTACTCTATCTCGCTATTGGCTGAGGCGAAAGATCGTTTTGGCGAGGATTCCCGCTACCAATTCGTCGCCGCGAACGTCTATAACTTGCCTTTCGCGGCGGATCTCGCCGACGTCATCGTCATGATTCGGGTGGCGCATCATTTGGAAGCCATCGACGTAGCGCTGAAAGAGGTTCATCGCGTGCTGGGGAGCAAGCGCACATTCATCATGGAGTTTGCGAACAAGCGAAACGCCAAATCCATTGCCCGCTACCTCCTGCGCAAACAATCCTGGAGCCCCTTCGATCCCGCTCCCTATGAATTCGTCCCCCTCAACTTCGACTTCCATCCCGGCTGGATGCGAAGACAACTCGAACAGGCGGGCTTCGCCGTCGAAGAGGAATTGGCCATCTCCAATTTCCGCCTCCCCGCCATCAAGAATCGGGTGCCGCCCGAACTCCTGGCCCGCATCGATAACGCCATCGCCGGGCCCGGCGCAGCGCTCAAATTCAGCCCCAGCATCCTCACAAAAAATACCGCTGTCAAACCCGAAGCCGCCGCGCAGGACTTCTTCCAATGCCCGAAGTGCGGAAATCGGGCGATGAAGGAAACCTCTAACGCCTATCATTGCCCCGGCTGTGGCGAACGTTGGCCCATCCCAAACGGCATCATCGATTTTCGATTCCCGCGACCAGCAAGCTAATCCCCTGCGTTTCACGTGAAACAGCCAACCTCGCTTTGAGGGAACTTTTTCCAGCCCTAAATCGTCAATAAGATGCGCCGGACAAGTCACCAAGGACTCAAATTTGGCGTGATGGCGGCGATTGGGGCTCAAAAACGCACACGAAACTCAAAAATCAGTAAGGTTTCTTTTATTGGAAACCTTTGGCCCGATCCGGTCATCTTATATCCCAGCGACCGCTTTATCGCCCGCCATCCTCAGGAGGTCGCCTGTGACCCAACAAGAAAAGACCATGAAAGAACGACTCGAAGAACAGCAAATCGAAAACCAAGCTCTGGAAGCACTGGAAACAGTTGAAGAAAACGCTCCCCTCATGGAGCCCGGCGAAACGCCCCTGGAATACCTTCTGCGCACCGGCAAAGAGAATGGCTCCGTCACCTACGATGAGATCATGCAGGCCATCCCCGAGGTCGAATCCAATATGGAACTCCTCGAGGACATCTTCCTCACTCTCTTCGATCATGGCATCGAAGTGCGGGACATGAAAGAGGAAGGTTCAGACCTCCCTGAAGATATCATCGACCTGGAACTCGAAGAAGAGAAAGAGGATCAGGCCAAAAAGGGTGCCGCCAAGGCCGAAGCCGATATCAGTCACAACATCGACCTCAGCCAGATCGAGATGGATGACTCCATCAGTCTCTATCTGAAGGAAATTGGTCGCGTCCCCCTGCTGACTGCTGCGGAAGAGGTCGAACTGGCTAAGCGCATGGAGCGCGGGCAACTGGCCCAACAGCGCCTGGAAGAGGGTGTCGAGGACCCCATCGAGCGGGAATACCTGCTGTGGGTGGTGCGCGATGGCGAACGGGCGCAGGAACACCTGATCAAGGCCAACTCCCGCCTGGTGGTGAGCGTGGCCAAAAAGTACGTCGGTCGGGGCGTTCCCTTCCTCGATCTCATCCAGGAAGGGAATATCGGTCTGATCCGGGCGGTGAACAAGTTCGACTACCGTCGCGGCTATAAATTCAGCACCTACGCCACCTGGTGGATCCGCCAGGCCGTCACCCGGGCCATCGCTGACCAGGGCCGCACCATCCGCGTGCCCGTCCACATGTACGAACAGATCAACCGCCTCACCCGCACCAGCCGCCAACTCGTGCAGGAATTGGGCCGCGAGCCCACCACCGAGGAGATCGCCGAAGCCCTGGGCGTTTCCACCAAGAAGGTGGAGCAGGTCATTCGGGTGAGCCAGCGTCCTCTCTCCCTGGAAATGCCCGTGGGCGAGGAGGAAGACAGCTATTTGGGCGACTTCATCCCCGACGAGGACGCCCAATCCCCCACCGACGAAGCCTCCCGCCAGCTTCTGCGCGAGGTCATCGACGAGATTTTCGCCTCCCTCTCCCCCCGCGAAGTGCGCATCCTCCAGCTTCGTTTCGGGCTGGTGGACGGCTACAACTACACCCTGGAGGAGGTGGGGCGCAAGTTCGGCGTCACCCGCGAGCGCATCCGCCAGATCGAAGCCCAGGCCCTGGGCCGCCTCCGCCACCCCAGCCGCAGCCGCAAACTCCGGGACTATCTATCTTGAGTCGGCGCTCTCACCGCCCAATAGCCCGAAGATGCTCAGGCGCGGGAAGGCGACTGCGTAATGCGTGATGCGTAATGTGTAACGAACTCACGGATTACGGGTTACGCATCACGCCCGTTGTCGCCTCGGCCAACGCTGGCCTGGCGATCCTCAATCCGAATCCTGATCCTGTCTCCAAACCAGGAGTTTCCCATGTCTGCCACCTCCACATTCCTGAAATTCACCGGCGGCGTCGCTTTGGGCGCGGCCATCGGCGTAGGCGTCTATCTCGTTGTCACTTCCGACAGCGAGGAGGGCGTGATTCACGGCGTCAAGGAAACCATCAACCGCGCCCTGGAGGAGGGGCGTCGGGCGGCGGAGCAACGCCGCCTGGAACTGGAACGGGAGCTTGGGTTCCCCCTGAGTGATCTCGCGGAGCAAATCGCTTCCCCTCCTGTTAAAGATACGGGTGCGTCCTAAATGAGTTGGCGCCAGCCTTCTGTCCGAGTGAACTCGGGCTCTTTAGGCGCTTCGCGCCGACGGTCGACCTTCGTCGACCGCACGACTGGACGGCGAGGGCCGTCCATTGGCCGCAGGCCTTAGGAGTCCGACTTCAGTCGGTGAGTACGGCGGTGCAACGCTTCAACTGAAAAAGGACGCACCCTAAAGATACTTTGGTTTAGTGCAGCGTTGCGTAAACAGCGCCCCTGTGGGGCAAGATGCAATGCACTTGCCATAGGCCATCGGCGCCTCTCCTCACGTTCTGAAGTTGCCTCGGGGGCGCCTTGAGCCAACGCCTGTTTCAAGCGCGTCGCACCTGTAGCCCGGCGGGTCACCTCTGAAGCGACTCGTCAAATCAGCGCCACAAACAACCCATGAACGCGGCCATTGAAGTCGAAAACCTCACCAAGACCTATCGCGTTCCCATACGACGCCCAGGACTGAAAGGCGCCATCAAACATCTTTTTGCCCGTCAATATAGAAACGTAGTCGCTCTTGATCGCATTTCCTTCACCGTCCAGCAGGGAGCCGCCGTTGGCTATTTGGGACCCAATGGTGCGGGCAAAACCACAACGCTCAAGGTACTATCCGGACTTTTACACCCCGACGAAGGGCATATTCGCGTGTTGGGCTTTGATCCCTGGCGGCACGAGGAGGCCTTCAAGAAGCGAATTGGTTTTGTCATGGGCCAAAAGGGGCAATTGTGGTGGGATTTACCCGCACATGACTCCTTCGAGTTACTGCGTGAAATGTACGAAATCCCCTCGCGAAGGTTTCTGAGCACACTCCAGGAACTGGTCGAGCGGTTCTCCGTGAAAGACCTTCTCTACGTTCCCGTGCGAAATCTTTCGTTGGGAGAACGCATGAAGATGGAATTGATTGCCATCTTGTTGCATGAACCCCAGGTGCTGTTTTTGGATGAACCCACCATTGGATTGGACGTGATGGCCCAGCATGAGATTCGCCTTCTGCTGAAGGATTACCAGAAACGGCATGGGGCGACGCTTTTGCTCGCCAGCCATTATATGCGCGATGTAGAAGATCTTTGTGACCGCATTCTGCTCATTCATCAAGGGAACATACTCTTCGATGGCTCGATCGACGAGATAAAGAAGCATTATGTCCCCTTCAAGAAAGTGAGCTTCACGTTGTCTCGCCCTGTCGAAAGTGAAGAAGTGTTTTCTCAATGGGGCGAGGTGCAGGAATATAGTGGGAGTCAGGTGACGTTAACCGTTGCAGAGCACAAGGTCACGCAAATCATGCAACTCATCGTCACGCGATTCCCTGTCGTTGGCGTTTCAGTTCAGGACCCTTCCTTGGAAGAAGTAATCCGAGTCGCTTTTTCTACATTCGACAACGGTCAAGGGGGCAGGGATGGGGTGGCGTAAGTATTTCCTCGTGGCCCGATTGTCGATGCGGGAGGCTTCGGCTTATCGAGTCAACCATGTCGTAAGCTTCATTGTCGTGGCCGCTCCGCTGATCATCGTGCTGCTGTTATGGGAGACGATTTATGACCAGCAACAGAAAATCGCGGGACTGACGCGCTCCCAGGTGCTGACTTACTTCATTCTCACCCGGTGGTTGTTCGAACTGACCGGGCCTGCTGTTTGGTGGGAAATCACGTCGGACATTCGCGATGGCACACTGGCTGCCCACTTGCTCCGCCCCGAAGACTATCAAGCTTACCAGTTCGCCTCCATCATTGGCGCGAAATTACCCTACGCTGTTGTCGGGCTGATCGTGATCTTTCCCTTCGCCCTCTTCATCGGCGAGGCGTTTTTGATCCCAGATTCAGGGCTTGTCTGGGGAGGTTTTTTGCTCAGCATCGCGTTGGCCATGATGATGGGGTATTTGTTCACCTATCTGTTCAGTCTCACGGCATTTTGGTTGGAAGAGGGCCGAGGCGTGGAACTGTTGGCGGATATCGCGATACCGTTCGCTATGGGGAGTATGCTTCCATTGAGCTTTTTGCCCGACGCCTGGGAAAAATTTCTTTCCTACCTCCCCTTCCAATACCTTTTGTACTTTCCCGTCAACATCTATCTGGAAAAGCTCACCAGAGAGCAAGTTCTCCTTGGCCTTGCCGTGCAGATCATTTGGATAGGCGCCCTCCTCTTGATCAACAAGGTCGTTTGGGACATGGGATTAAGACGCTTCAGCGCTGTGGGAGGATAGCAACATGAAATATGTCCGATTGGTGCGGCTGCTGTTGAAGCAAAATTTCTTGAGAGAATTAAACTTCCGAGGCAACTTTTTCCTTGCCGTGGGAACAAACGCCTTATGGTTCTTGATAGCGATCATATTCTTTGGCGCGATTTATCTGCAATCGCCTTCTATCGGCGGATGGAGCATGGATGAAACGCTCATGCTCCTGTCGGTCAGCGAAATTGTCCATCTTTTGTACAAAGGCCTGTTGGGAAAAGGCGTATCACGCATCCCTGATTTGGTGCGTACGGGGAGACTGGACCATCTGCTACTCAAGCCCGTTGATTCCCAATTCCTGGTTTCATTTTACCGGGTAGACTATTACAGCTTGATAAGCCTTATTTTTCCTTTGGCCCTTTTCTTTCGCAGTCTGGAGAGGCTAACGATTTCTTTGACAGTTGGGCAAATATTCGCTGCGTTGGCTTTGATATTCGGCAGTGTTTTCATCCTTTACAGTGTAAGTTTGTTTATCGTGAGCCTCTCGTTTTGGCTCACGCAGGTTTACGCACTACACGCGCTTTTCCAGGAAGTATTCAGCCTGTCGAATTATCCCGAAAGCATCTATTCGGGCCTATTGCGAATCGCATTCACATTCGTCTTTCCCATTGTGATCATTGCCAATTATCCCGCTTCGTTTATTCTGCACAAGCACATTGGAGTTCTTTGGCTGCCGGTCCTTTTTGCGGTGTGCGTGTGGGGCTTGTTGGCGCGGCGATTATGGTTTTATGGCTTACGTCACTATTCGGGTGCGAGCAGTTGACGAAAGACGCATCATCACGCCCACTTCACCAGGGCCATCTCGAAGCGATTGTTGAGGTCGGGGTGGATGGGGAGGATGCGGATGGCGTAGCCGAACTTGCCGTTGGCGTCGAAACACAACCGGCCCGAGTACGTCAACCTGCCATCGGGCCCGGCCCCCGCCTGCTTCATGGGGATGACGCGGATATCGGATAATTCGTCCTCCTCGCCATCCCGCTGGCCCCACACGATCTCCACGGCCACATCCTCGGGCGAGATGGCGCCCAGGAACACGTGCGCGGTCAGGTCGATGCAATCCCCCATGGTCAGCCGATCCACCCTGGGGGTATCCGCGGCGATGTGCACCTGCCCCCAACTGCGATAGATGCTCTCCTTCCACGCGGCCAGGGCCTTGGCCGCCGCGAAATCGTCGGCCCGCATCCTCGCGCCCGCTTCCACCGCAGGCAAATAAAGCTGATTCATGTAATCCTTCACCTGACGGCTCATGGAGAAGCGGGGGGCGCAGAAACGCACCGACGCCTTCATCCGCTTCACCCACTCCCGGGGCACGCCGTCGATGTCGCGGTTGAAGAAGGTGGGGATGATCTCCCGCTCCAGGGTGTTATACAGCGATTGGGCATCGGCTTCGTCCTGGACCTGCTCATTCTTGTATTCTCGATCCTCGCCGATGACCCAACCGTTTTCGCCGTTATAGCCCTCCACCCACCAGCCATCCAGCACCGAGAAGTTAGGGATGGCGTTGAGCGCGGCCTTTTGCCCACTGGTGCCACTGGCCTCGTTGGGACGACGAGGGTTGTTCAGCCATAAATCCACACTGGAGACGAGATGCCGGGCGATGTTCATGTCGTAATTCTCGATGAAAATGATCTTGCCCAGGAAGTCGGGGTCGCTGGCCAGTTGATGGACGCGCTTGATCAGGGCCTTGCCCGGCTCGTCCGCGGGGTGCGCCTTGCCCGAAAAGATGATCTGCACCGGGCGCTCCGGGTCGTTGAGGATGCGCTTGATGCGCTCGATATCGTGGAAGATCAGCGTCGCCCGCTTGTAGGTGGCGAAGCGCCGGGCGAAGCCGATGGTGAGCGCGTCCGGGTTGAAGAGCTTGTATGCGGCCTCCACCTCGGCCGGGGAATCGCCATAGCGCCGCCGCTGCTGCGCCACCCGATCCCGCAAGAAGTCCAGCGTGAGGTGGCGCAGCTTCTGATGACGCTTCCACAGCACCTCGTCGGGGATATCCTCGATTTTGTCCCAGGCCGCGACGATATCAGGCTCCTCCCGCCAATTCTCTGCCCCAAGATACTCATCGTACAGCTCGGCCAGCTCGGGCGAGAGCCACGTGCCCGTATGCACGCCATTGGTCACATGGGTGATGGGCACCTCCTCCACCGGCAGGCCCGGCCACAGGCCCGACCACATCTTGCGGGCCACATGCCCGTGCAGCTTGCTCACCCCATTCGCATACGCCGCGAAGCGCAGCGCCAACACCGTCATGCTGAACATCTCGCCCCAGGGCGTCTGCCACCGGGCCAGATTCATGAACCCGATGCGGTCCAGGCCCATCTGCCCCCAATAGGTGCGGAAATACTTGTCGATGAGATCGAACGCGAACGCGTCGTTGCCCGCGGGCACAGGCGTGTGGGTGGTGAACACGGAACTCGCCCGCACCACCTGTTGGGCCTGGAAGAAGGTGAGATGATGCTCCTGCACCAGCTCCCGCACCCGCTCCAGGCTGAGGAACGCGGAATGCCCCTCGTTCATGTGGAAGACCGCGGGCCGAATGCCCAGCGCCCGCAGCGCCCGCACCCCGCCGATGCCCAGCACGATTTCTTGAGCGATGCGGATTTCGTGATCGCCGCCATAAAGCCGCGCCGCCAGCTCCCTGTCCGGCTCCGCGTTCATCTCCACGTCCGTATCCAGCAGAAACAGGGGGATGCGCCCCACCTGAATCCGCCACACCCGGGCGTACACATTCCGCCCGGGCAGCTCCACGCTGATGACGACCTCGCGGCCGTCCGGGCCCGTGGCCGCGGTCACCGGCGCATCGGAGAAATCAAGCCGCTCGTAGATGGCCTCCTGCGTCCCATCCTCCGCGATATGTTGCGTGAAATAGCCCTGCGGATACAGGAACCCCACGCCCACGAAGGGCAGGCCCAGGTCGCTGGCCGACTTGCAATGATCGCCCGAGAGAATGCCCAGGCCGCCAGAATAGATGGGCAGCGACTCGTGCAAACCGAATTCGGCCGAGAAATAGGCGATGGTTTTGTCCTGATGCTCAGGATAGGTGCGGCTGAACCAGGTGCTCTCCGGGTGCATGTACCCGTCGAACGCGGCGATGACGTCATCGAACAGCTCCAGAAAATCCCGCTCCTTCGCCAACAGGCCCAGGCGTTCGGGCGAGACCATGCGCAGGAGCTTGACCGGATTGTGATTCACCTCCTCCCACAGCAAGGGATCGATGGTTTCGAACAGCTTCAGCGCCTGCGGCGACCACGACCACCACAGGTTGTAAACAAGATCATGCAACCGAGCCAGGCGCTCGGGAAGGGATGGAAACACGGATACAGAACCAAGAAGTTTCATAAGACCTCATAAGAAAAAGGTTTGAAGACTAAAGATTAAAGACTAATTCGCAAAATTATCTTAGGCAAAATTAATCTTTAGTCTTTAATCTTTAACCTTCAGCTATTTTCAACCAATGAGACCGCGGTCTCGAACGTGGCCACGCGGCGGCCCGCCAGCACGTCGTAGAACAGCGCCTCGTACGCGTCGGTGACCGCCTCCCAGGAGAATTTCTGCGCCGCCCGCTCCGCGGCCTTCCGCCGATAAGTCTCCACCAGCGCCGGGTCATCCAACAGGCGTTGCAGCACCGGGCGCAGCCCTTCCGCGCCCAGCTTGCCGTCATACGCCAGGCCCGCATCCCCGATGGTCTCCAGGTTTTCGGGCGTGTTGTGCACGACGACGCAATTCCCGAACGCCATGCTCTCCACCAGGGCCGGATGCGTTCCCCCCACGCCCGAGGTGAGCACGAACGCGTACGCGTTGCTGGAGAGCTCCCAGTACCCCTCGCCGAACACATAACCGGGCATGATGATGCGGTCATCCTGCACCGCCCGCAGCCGGGCCTTGTAATCATCGACATAAGGCGCGTCGCCCACGATGACGCACTTCATGTCCGTGTCCAGCCCCTGCCACGCCTCCACCAGATGATGCGCGCAGTTCTCCGGCACCAGCCGCCCCACATAGAGCACATACTCCCGCGGCCTCAGGCCCAGCTTTTCCAATGTAGGCCCGGGCGGGCGTTTGGGCAGCTCCGCGCCGTAGGCGATATAGGTGGTGGGGATGCCGTACACATCCTGATAGTATTGCTGCACCACCCGCGAATCGGTGATCACCGCGTTCGCGGTTACGCCCGAGAGGCGTTCGGCAAAGCGAATGTAGCGCTTCGCGAATTCGGGCCACTTCTCCCGCTTCCAGTCCAGCCCGTCCACATTGATGATGCTCTTCTGCCCCGCCAGCCGCGGAATCCACACCACCGGGCTGTTCCCGGCGATGAAGTAGAGCGCGATATCGTACCCCTGAAACAGCCCATGCACGCTGGAGAGAAAAGTGTGCACGATGGTGTCCAGATATTTGTTGGGAATCGTGGGCAGCTTGACCAGCTTCATGCCCCGATAGGTGGGCTTGTCATAATCGATGTGGTGTTTGCGGGCGTAGACGGTGACATCGTGCCCGCGCGCGGCCAGCCGGGAGCCCAATTGCTCGACGCAGGTCTCGAACCCGGAGTAGGACGCAGGGACGCCGCGAGTCCCCATCAACGCGATCTTCAAACGGGGTTGCATGAGGATATGATGAACGAAATCCCGCGCGTTGTCAATCTTACGGCCCGGAAAATTCCTCTCGCAGCGTCTGAATGGCTTTCAACTGGTTGGGATCGTCGAAACGGGCTTGGGCCTTGTCCAGCACCCGCAGCGCGGTCGCTCGATCCCCGCTGCGCCCCAGGCCCAACGCCGCGCCGATGAGGGGATCGGGAATCTCGGGCCGGAGGAGATAGGCCCGGGTCAGCGGCCCCACCGCCAGGGCGTAGCGATAGAGGTTGAGATAGGCGCTGCCCAACAGCCGCTGCGCCCAGTAATGCTCGGGGGCCTCCTGCACCGCGAACAGCAGGTGCTGGAGCGCCTCCTCCGAACGCCCCACCGCCAACAGGGCCGCGCCCATGCCCACATGCGCCTCCACCAGGTTTGGATTCAGCGACAAAGCCTGTTCATAGGCTGCAATAGCCTCCTCGTAGGCCCGCTCCTTGCGCAAGGCATCCCCCCGACGCGTCCACAACCCCGCCAGTTGATCCCGGTCCGTCCAGGATGCCAGGCCGTGCTCCGTGATCATGGCGAGCGCGTCGGCATCGCGGTCGGCGGGGATCCAATACACATCCCCCGCGTCGGTCGAAAACCGCACCGCCCGCGCCGCCCGCAGCCACGCCCGGAAGGAGCCATCCCCATCTTGCTCCGCCAGCGCGTCTGCGGGTGCCAGCAGCCAGATATCCCCGCCCTGCTGGCGATACGCATACACTTTGGGGAGGGTCACCTGCTCGAACCCCGCGGGCGCGTCATCGGCCAGCGCCAGCCGCGCGCCGGGCAGCGACGCCGTCGCCTGGAAGAAATCGGGCGACTCCTCGGCCGCGGCGCACCCGGCCAGCACAATCAGCAACAAAGCAAGCAGGGAACGAAAGCTCATGCGTCTATTTTCTCACGCAGCAACCGCTCATACAACTCCTGAAACGCCCGCACATGCCCCTCGAACCCGAACAGCCGCTGCGCCCGCGGGGTTCGAGCAGGTGACCC
>JALXCB010000062.1 GCA_026991225.1 Anaerolineae bacterium
CCCCCGAACCGACCCCAACCCCAACGCCTCTTCCCGAGCCCACTGCCACGCCAACACCCCTTCCCAAGCCCACAGTCGAAGCGGACGCGGCCACGCCTTCCGCCGCGGCGGGCATGCGCATCGATACGGTCGACGCAGGATTCCTCTTCACAGACGCCGCCTATGGTTACGAACTTCTGCTACCGGGCGAAGACTGGATTCCCTTCATTCCTGGCCAGGATGACCTGAACACGGTCTTCAACGCGGCTGAGGAGGCCCTGCCCAACGTAGACGTGCAAGGCATCAAACAGAGCATCAGTCAAGCGGGAGTCGAGTTCAGAATCTTTGCCTTCTATACGGGCGAAGAGGCCCGTGATGAGAACTTCGCCGTCAATCTCAACGTCAACATTGTGCCGCTGGACCAACCCTATGACATGGGGCTCATCGTATCCACGAACAAAGCGCAACTGCCGCAGATCTTCCCCGACGCGACCATCGAATCCGATTCATTGATCGCAAACGACCAGGGCGTTCCGGTCGGCCTGATCACCATTCGAAACGAGATCGCTCTGGGCCCGGATGCCTTCCCTCTGGCCCAAACCTTCATCTTCTTCCAAACGCCCGAAAACGCCCTCGTCACCACCACCATCTCCCTGCCCTGGGACAAAAAGGAGTTCCTCGATCCTATCATCGAGCAGATCATCCAGAGCATCACGCTCACATCCTGATGCGCCTCTCCTCCCCACCAAAAAGACCCCGCAGGCAACCACGCCTCGGGGTCTTTGCATCGCACTTGGGTTTGGATTATCGCAGGAAGCCCAGGGGATTACGCTGGACGTTGCGGTAGCGGATCTCGAAGTGGAGATGCGGGCCCGTGCTGCGGCCCGTGCTGCCCACCGCGCCGATCTGCTGCCCTTGCGCCACCGAGTCGCCCACCCGCACGTAGATTTTGCTGAGATGGGCGTAGTAAGTGCGGTAGCCATTACCGTGATCGATAATGACCAGATTCCCATAGCCTGTGCGATCCCAGCCAGCATAGACCACATAGCCCGAATCGGAGGCCACCACCGGATTGCCCAGCCACGAACCGATATCGATGGCGCGGTGGTTGTTCCAGAAGCCCTGAGTGATGTAGCCGCTGACAGGCCAGACGAAGTTGCCCGAGCCCCGTTTTGCGCCTTTGGGAATGGGCCCGCGATAGACGCGGACCGTGCGGGCCACGTACGGCTTCGTGCCGCCGGGCACGATGAGATGCTCGCCCGGCGTGAGCGTGGCATCCGGGCCATCCAGCTTGTTCCACTCGAAATTGATGATCGCCTCGGGCTTGACCTTGTACTTCTTCGCGATCTTGGCGATGGTGTCCCCTTTCTTGATCTTGTGAAACACCCCATCCACCGGCAAAATCACCAGTTTGTCGCCAATGCGCAACAGGTCGGGATTCTGTTCCAGCACCGGGTTCGACCACATGATGGTCTCGGGCTTGATGCCGAATTTCTCAGCAATGCCAAAGACCGTATCGCCCGCCTGCACCTCATACTCCAGGATATCGGTGCGAGGGCGATCGGGGATGATGGTGAACGGCGCCGCCGCCCGGGTGAGCGGCCCGCTGGACTTGACCGAGGAGCCGCCGGACGCGACGACACGCACCACAACCGGTTGCTCGGGCGTGGGCGAGGGTTCGATGTTGGGCAAAACCGAGGCGGAGGTTGTCGTAGCGCGCCATTCGGGGGGCTTGATCTGCGTCAAAGCCAGCACGCCGATGATCACCAGGATCAAACCAACGTGTGAGGCCAGTCGCAAGCCAGAGACCGAAGGCAATTGCACGTCTGCTGAGCGCGTCTGTAACCGAAGCCAGCCGTCTTTGACAGCAGACAAGAAAGAATCGTCAGATGTAGAGTTTGTCATAAGGGGGTTATCGATTTCATCGAGAGGGCGAGAATCCCGACGGAATCCAGGACATTGTCATGTTTTGTGAAAGCGATTATAGCACGGTCAGACAGTTGCCCCCAAATAAGATGAAGATGCATTCATAAAGTCGCGTCCACCGCCTGCGTCGTCGAGGTCGTCTCAGGGACGCGCGGGAGGAAGACCGTAAACGTCGCGCCCTTCTCCTCCCCACTCTCCACCTCGATATAGCCGCCGTGCATCTCCACCACCCGCTGCACAATGGCCAGACCCAGCCCGAAGCTCTGGGTTTGGGTGGTGTAGAGGGGCTCGAAGATGAGCTGGATCTCTTCGGGCGGAATGCCGGGCCCGGAATCGCTGATGCTGAAGGCCACGCCATCGGGCCGGGGTTGCAGGCGGATGACGATCTCGCCGCCATCAGGCTGCACCGCTTGCAAGGCGTTGTGCAAAAGATGATGGACCACCAGCCGGATCTTTTCGGCGTCCGCCTGGATGGGCGGGAAAACGGGCGGCTGATGGATGGTGAGCTTCACATTGTCGGGAATGCGGGTGCGGGCCAACTCCTCGGCCAGGATGTCGTCGAGATTCACGGTGTCGATGTGCAACTCGGTGAGCCGGGCGTATTCCTTCAACCCATCCGTCATGCGCAACGCAGCCTGCACCTGTTCATGAAGCTCCTTGATGACCGCGGGGTTCTCGACGATGCGGTCGGGCGTACGTAACATGCTGTCGATCTCCTCCAGGGGCTCGCGTAGCGAGCGGCTGAGCTGTTCCGCGATCTGCCCCACCGTGCTCAACCGCTCCATGCGCCGGGTCTGATTCTCCACCTGATGCAGTCGATTGCGGAGCTGCTCCTGCTCCTGCAAGGTGTAAAGCAATTGCGCTCGGGTCTGCAACTGCGCTTCCTCGGTTTGGTAGAGATACACCACCAGGGATTCGGTGACGAGATTGATGATGAGCAGAACAACGGCCAGGGCTCCGGACATGGTCAGGAGGATATCCGAGGGCACGGCCAGGGGCAAGGGCACGCGGCCCAAATAGATGAGCCCGAGATAGACGCCGAAAATGGTGAGAATGGTCAGCGTCACCAGGCCATTGAACCCCGCCCGCACCACAATCAATCCCCCGGCAATGCTGAGGGGAATCGTCAGGAACCAGGGGATAAACGTCACCGCGCCCCAGGCGAAATCGAAAGCGATCAGCAGCAACGCGGACACAATCAGATGCAGGTAGGTGGCCGAAGTGGGCCATCGCCGCACGGCCAACCAATAGATGAGCAGATTCAGCATGTCCGCCAGGATGACGAGGGCGGCGGTGGAAAATGTCTTGCTGACCAGAAATTGCAGCAGGAGCAAGAGCAGTAACGCCGCGTCCACTCCCAACCGCACCAGCACATAGATGCGGGCGCGGCTGAGCAGAGCGGCCTTTTCGCCTTCCTGGATGAACGCCTGGGAGGGAGGGGTCATGAGCGCAGTTGCCGTTCGAATTCGGGAAGGGGAACGCGGGCGGTCAGATTGACGCTGAGGGGCGTCACCGAGATGACGCGGTCCACAGCGAAAGCGTAGATGTCGGAGTCGGGCTCCAGCTTCTCCACCTCCACCCGCACATCATAATCCATCACCCGCGGCTCCTCGGCCCGATTGCGTCGCGTGGGCAGGGAAATGTAGTAAGGCTGTCGGCTCTGGCGGGTGATGCGCCAGGGCGTCTCGGGCGTGGCCGATGCAGGAATGTCGATCTTCAGGGCGGCGACGTCCTCGGGCCAGGGCGTCGTGGAGAGCGCGCGTTGGGCGAAAAATCGCAGCCAGTAGCCGGCCGCATCCCAATCCACGTCGGGACCGTGATTGTAGTGGTATTCCTTCTTGGTCTCCAGGGAAACGGCCAGGGAGGGAATGCCCATATCGCCGCCTTGCAGGGCCGCGCCCACCGTGCCCGAGACCATGGTGCTGTTGCCCAGATTCTCGCCGTAGTTGATGCCGCTGACCACGAGATCGGGCTTGCGTTGCGCGCAGTCCACCACGCCATAGAGCACGCATTGGGCGGGAGAGCCATTCATGTGATAGGCGTGATACACGCGGTCCTTGTGGATGAGTTCGATGGGCAGGATGCGACCATCGAAGGTGGGAGGCAGGCTGCGAGACATGCCCGTCTGTTGATGCGTGGGCGCGATGATCAGCAACTCGCCCAGATCGGACAGGGCCCCGATGGCCGCGTGCAGGCCGGGCGAGTGAATGCCATCGTCATTGGTGACGAGAATGAGAGGGGGCATGGGAACGGATTGACGGTGTGGAAACGTCTAATAAGTGAACTGGGTGCGTAATGTCTCGCACCTGACGGATCAGGACGCTGATTGCCCTTAGAGTCTGTTATGAACTTCTCGTCGATTGAACGCTATGTGTCGCATCGTGTGCGGCTCAATTCGCCGCGGATGACGCTGATGCGACAGATCAGCACGGATTTTCACTGAAAAAGGATGGCATCCTTTTGAAAAATCCGCGGAAATCCGCTGTATCCGGATTATCAGCGGCGAGTTCCAACTTCCAATGCGCTGATTCTGAGCTTTGACGAAGTCAAAGCGCATAACACTCTCTAGCATAATCGCAGTTCCACCTACTGTCAAAGGAGTCAGAAGCGCGATGAAGCGGATTCAATCGATTGCAGCGGCGGGCGTCGCCGCTTTCCTCTTGTGGGCGGGCGCTCAGGCCGCGGTCCAGGCCCGCCCCGACATCTTCGCCCGCGAGATTCCCATCGCCACCAGCCCGGCCCAGGAACGGCTGGCCGCGTTGGGCGTCAACAGCCGGGGAGACTATCTCGTGGTGTGGGAAACGGATGCGGGCGGGGGCGACACCGATATCTGGGGACAATTCATCGATCTGACGGGGTGGCGATTGAGCCAGGCTTTTCCCATTGCAGCCACGGCCAAACCTGAATTTGCGGCCCGCGTCGCCTATAATCCCGATGACAATGAATTCCTGGTCGCGTATGAGTACGCCTATCAGGATGGCGACCACGACATTCGCGGGCAGCGCGTCGATGGCGATGGGCCCACCCTCATCGGCAACGCCCTGACCATCGGCGTCACCACGGGCGACGAGCGCACGCCCGACGTGGCTTACCTGTCCGCCACGGGTCAGTATCTCGTCGCCTACGCCATGGATGGGGATATCTGGGCGCGGCGCGTGGCCCGCCGCGGCCATGGAGATGGGGGCGGCGACTTTCTGGGCGATGAATTTCCCGTGGCTTCCGATCCCCTCTCACCCGAATCCCAGCCCGCGGTGGCGGCTGCGTCTCACGAAAACTATTTCCTGGTGACCTACACGTACACGTTCAGTCAGGAAGATGACGATGTGCTGGCGCAGCGAGTGCGAGGCGCGGAAACGTCTGGGGATCAACTGCTGGGCGAGAAAATCACCCTGGCCTCTTCGCTGGAAAGCGAACATGCGTCGGCGCTGGCTTATTCCCCTCAGGCCCGGGCCTTCATCACGCTCTGGCAGGTCAGCATTCCCTTCAGCGAGGATGTGCTCGGCCGCTGGGTGGATGCGGGCGATCTCTCCTCCAAGCCCTTCATCGGTGACGCCTTCGACGTCGCCGCCGATGCGGTGACCATGGAGCGATGGCCGCAAGTGGATGTGGACGCGGCGTCGGGTCAGGTCGTCGCCGCGCTGGCCTCTGCCGCCGCGCCCGGCGACTGGTATCGCCCGGCCATCGTGCGATTGAACGGGGATCCCCGTGGCGTCAATCCCGTCCTCGTTCCGCCTCGCGCCCTGCCCGAGCGAGCGGGCCACGCCCTCGCGCCGCGCATCAAACTGGCGGCCGGGCGCACGCACTTCTTCCAGGGCTACACCCTTCAGTGGGGAACCAGCCCCGAGGCGGACATGGATGCTTATCTCTACCTCACCGACCGTTGGAGCGTCACCTTGCCCATGATCCTTCGATAACCAGCCAGGCGCGGATGGCGAAACGCCTGCTATGAAAATAAGATTCGGATCAGGATTAGGATTAAGATCGCCAGGCCGACGTTGAGCGAGGCAGCAACGGGCGTGATGCGTGAAAACGTGAAACGTGAGATCGTTACGCATTACGCATTACGTGCTTGGCTTCCCACGCCCACGTGGCCGCGGGGCGTTTTCATTGGTATCGGCGCGCTGCCGCGCGTGCCGCTGGCCTCAACGCCTGGAAACCAGGTCCCTTGCCATTTTCAAAAAATCGGTGGTGAGCAGGCCCGTGACCAGCCCGATTCCCAGGTACGCCGCTCCGGCCAGCAGAGAGGCCCCCAACGCCAGCCAGAAATTCCCGACCACAAAACTCCGCAAGAAGAGGAAAGGCACGCCCAACAGCAGCAGGGCGATGAGCCTGATCCAGGAGACGTGCAACGCCTGACGCACCTGGGAGAACAACAGCAGGGCGTAGATGTTCAGGCCCAGGGTCAAAGCCCAGGCCGCGCCCACCGCGCCGCAGCGGGGAGTCACATAGAGGGCGCTGCCCCAGAACGCGATGGCGCCCACGGCAATGGCGATGAGCTTCACCCTTGGGCTCTGATGCACAGCCGCGGCCACGGCGCCCACCCCAACCAGCACCAACGCCGGCAGAGAAAGCAGCATCACCCGCAGCACGGTGGCGGCCTCGCCGTACGCGCTGCCCAAAATCAGGGGCAGAATCCAATCCGCGGTGTACTGCACCCCGATGACGGCCACCACGGCCAGGGCCGCGCCCCAGCGGGTGAGGGTCTGCAGCCAGCGCCCCACCCGATCCTGCTGGCCGCCTTCGTGGAATTCGGTCACCGTGGGCAGGAAGGAGCGAATGAGCTGGTCGATGATGGTGTAGCCCAGGAAGAAGACAGTGAGGGCCAGGTCATAGAACGACACCTGGGCCGAGTTTCCCGTGAGGAGTTGCACCAGTAACGTGCCCGTGCGGAACAGCAAAATCAAGCCCACATTCGTGGCCCAGAAGCCCATCGCCATGCGCACATAAGGCCGCAGCAATCCCAGCCTGGGCCGCAGCCACTTCCAGCGGAACCAGTCTCGCGTCCACCAGATGGCGATGGTCAGGTAGATGACCTCGTTGGCCGTATAGGCCGCCATCTGGGCGGTGAGGCTGTATTTGCCCGCCAGCAACACCAGGGGAAGC
Source organism: Anaerolineae bacterium (assembly GCA_026991225.1). Lineage (GTDB taxonomy): Bacteria > Chloroflexota > Anaerolineae > J102 > J102 > M2005. Next base: position 7,009 of record JALXCB010000062.1, read on the forward strand.
TGGGTCATCAGCCGCCAGGAGAGCTCGGTGGCCCATTTGCCCATCTCCTTCCGGGCGTAGAGCAGATGGAAGCTCGTCCAAGAGATGATGTGCAGGCCCGCGGCCATGCCCACCAACGCCGCAGGCCACCCCGTCAGCCAGGGCGCGATCATCGGCCCCACGGCCAGCATGAACAACGGCAACGAAAGGGCGATGATCACCCGCACGACGAAACTCTGCCCGAACAGCTCGTGCGCCCGGTCGGGGTCTTTCTCCAGCAGCGGCGGGATATGCCGACCGAACACCTCCAGCCCGCCCAGATCGCCCACCCACCACAGTAGCAGCGAAAGGGACATGGCCAGCGCGAACTTCCCGTAGTTGTCGGGCCCCATCCACCGCGGCACGATCAGCGCCCACAGCGCGCCCCCTATCAACTGAATGGCCTTGTTGATGGTGATGAGGGAGAGGTCGCGGCCCATCTTCCGGGCTTCTGCGGTCATGATTGCTATGAAAACAGGATGATCGCTGGTTGCTAAAGGTTCGCAAAGCCAGAGTTGGGCGAGACAGCAACGGGCGTGATGCGTGAAAACGTGAAACGTGAGAGCGTTATGCATCACGCATTACGTTTCACGGCCCGCCAGCCTGGCCGCGAGGCGTTTTCATCGGTATCGGCGCTGGCATGCCTGCCGTTAGGCTGCGATAAAAATGGAGTTGGTAAACCGGAAAGCCGGTAGACCCGTAGACCGGGTTGCCGGGCTACGCGCCCCGCCATTGCCACCGGTCGATTTCACAAAAAAGCCCGGCTGCAAAAAGCCAGGCGCCTGGTTGGGAAATAGAGGTAACTATACACGTATCCCCCTCATAGCGAGGCAAAAACCACGAAGACACGACGACACGAAGGCACGAAGAGGAAAAGTAGCAGGTGGCAGGTTGCAAGTGGCAGGTGAAAAACGTCACCGCCAGAAGGACTTGCTACTTGCTACTTGCTACTTGCGACTTGCAAACCTGCAAACCTTGTATTGCCTTCGTTCCTTCGAGCCTTCGTGGCAAGACGTTCTGTTGGATACCTGTATAGTTACAAATAGAGTTGGTAAACCAGAAGATCCGTAGACCGGGAGGGCGGGCGAATCGGCCCGGTTTCTCCGGTTTCCTGATCTACCGGATTCGCTCATATGGAGAAGCCGACCTAAACCGAAAGCAAATTGAAACCAAGGCTTTTGGTTCGCATTGGATCATCAATGAATGGCGATTCTCTGGCCGCGCCGCCGCCCGCAGGTGAACCTGCGGGCTAAAAACGCCGCCCCATAAATGGGGCTATGGCGCATGTCGCGCGCCGCCGGAAGCCGGGTTCACCCGGCGTCGTTTCGTAGCCCGGAGCTTCAGCTCCGGGTGGCCGAGGCCGAAAACACCTTATTTCAAAATACGTTTAGTTTAGAAACGTCATTCCGAGGGAGCGAAGCGACCGAGGAATCTAGCGAAGCGCAAAAACCACGACATGACGCTCGCTTCGCTCGCTAGATGCTTCGCTCCCTACGGTCGCTCAGCATAACGTAACCCATGTTGGGAATTCCAATATGAGCGACCGGGTTACCGGGCTACGCGCCTCGCCATCGAACCGATGACCGATCACGGCTTCCTGAAATAGGGCGGGTGGGACTCGAACCCACAAGGGCCTGGGCCCGGCGGATTTTAAGTCCGCTGCGTCTGCCAATTCCGCCACCGCCCCCTGGTCTCAATCATAACAACCGCCCGTGAGTACGTCAAGAACGGTCGAGGCAAAAAGAAAGCCAGGACGGACCTGGCATGAGAGGAGGAGGAGGCGACGGCGGGATTCGAACCCGCGATGGAGGTTTTGCAGACCTCTGCCTTAACCACTTGGCTACGTCGCCCTGCATGATTATTTTACGCTGAAATGGAAGGGATTGTCAACATCGGGCGGGGTGTGAGGTGCGTCCGAAATAATTGGCGGACGCAATGGACCTCCGGGAGGTGGCAGCAGGGTTTTAGTCAAAATGAAACGTTTGTCGCCATCTCCCGGAGGTCTGCCAAAAAATTGGGCCACACCCCGGGGTGTGAGGGTCGCCAAAGCAAAAGGCCCCGGAAGTCGCAGGGGCTTCCAGGGCCTTGGAATGACGAAAGGGGGTGTTATTGTGACGGTTGTTCCGTTGGGGCGGGTTGGGGTTGTTGCGGTTGGGATTGGGTTTGAAGAAGGGAGAGGTACTGATTGACCTGTTGTTGGAGATCAGGAGGCAGCGGCGGGATCATTTCTGTGGTCAGGTTCTTCTCGATGTTCGCGGCCGCGATCTGGGCGTCGAGCCAGTCCGCAAAGGCCTGTTGACGGCGTTGTTGCAATTCCTGTTCGTCCACCGGATGCTCAGGGTCTTTTTCTTCCACCAGGATGATGGCGTAGCCGTCGTTCAGCTTCACGGGCCCGCCGATCTGGCCCGGTTCCAGAGAGAAGGCGACTTCATCGAAGGCGTCGCCCATCTGGCCGCGGAAGACCCAGCCCAGGTCGCCGCCCTTGTCGGCGGTGGCGGGATCATCCGAAACCTCTTTGGCCACTTCGGCGAAATCCTCGCCCGCTTCCAGCCGAGCTTTCACGTCTTCCGCCTCTTTCTTGGCCACGGCATCCGCCTTGGCCACGGCTTCTTCGGTGGGCGTCTTGTCGATGCGCACGAGAATATGGCGGGCGCAGACCTGCTCCTCATCGGGTTTCTTGTCATAGACTTGAATGATGTGATAACCGAAGTCGGTCTTGACGGGTTGGCTGACCTCGCCCACATCCAGAGAAAAGGCGGCCTGCTCGAATTCGGGCACCATCTGGCCCTTGCCGAAACAGCCGAGATCGCCGCCGTTGGGCGCGCTGCCGGGGTCTTCGGAGACTTCCTTGGCCACCTCGGCGAAGTCCTCGCCATCCTCGACGATACGTTTACGCGCATCCTGGATTTTCTTCAATGCGTCGGCCTCGCGTTTGGCAAGAGGCGCCTCGGGCTCGGGCTTGATGAGGATGTACCGGGCCTTCACCGCCTCCTCGGTGGAATCGAAGGTGAGAGGCGCGTTCTCCATGAGCTTGTTGCGCATGAGGTAGGTGGCGAAGAGGTTCCGGAATTCCTCTTCGGTGAGGCTGCCATTGTCGGTTAGACGCTGCACATAGTCGTTGTAGCGCTGCTGAAATTCTTCTTCCGTGATGGTCGTGGTGTTCGTCATCGTGTCGCTGGCGCCAGCATCCGTCTGCGCAGCCTCCCGGTCATAGCCGAATTGCTTTTCAATCTCGGTCTGCACTTCCTCGGGCGTGACCGTGGCGTCATATTCCTGGGCCAGTTGCCCGATCATGACATCTTCAATCATCCGATCCAGCACGGTGAATCCGAAGATATCGGGCGCGGCCAGGTCGCTGACCATGGGCTGGATGGAGGAGAGGAAGGGATTGGGTCCGCCGTTGGCGAATTGTGCGCCGAATTGGATATACTGGTCGATGCGGGAGGCCAAATTGTCCTGCTCGAAACGCAGGCGACGACGGAACGCATCCTGGGATATCTTCTCGCCATTGACGACGGCCACGGGTTTGTTGGGCTTGAGCACATATTCATTGATCGCGCCCATCGCCAACAGGGCCAGAACAATCGCCAGAACGGCCCCTAAACCGATCATGATCCACCGCTGGGTCTGCTCTTCCTTACGGCGACGATGGAGATGGCGCCGGGGCTGTTCGTGCTTGAGGGCCTCGGGCTTCTTCTCTTTGGTCTTCTTTGCCATAAAATGCCTCGATAAGAATGGGATGAAACAAAGCAAGGCATAGGAAGTCGCTCCTATGCCTCACTCAACCTGCCAGTTTAGACGTTGCCAGATCGGATTTTGTTCCGCATCCGGTTACTGCCGCGAATCAGGAGCCGTAACGGCGGATATGCTCGGCGGTGTAGGGCAGAAGCGCCAGGAAGCGGGCCCGCTTGATGGCCTTGGCCAACCGGCGCTGGTGCTTGGCGCACACGCCCGTGCGACGACGGCTCAGCATTTTGCCATAAGGGCTGATATAGGGCAGCAGCAGTTCGGGCTTCTTGTAGTCGATGTAATCGACCTTTTCGACGCAGAACTGGCATACTTTGGCCCGGCGTCGGGCCTGGCGGCGCATGGACGGGCGCGGACGCTGCGGCGCGGGCGTCGGGGCCTGAGCGGGCTTTTCTTCGGTTTGTGCTTGAGTCTGTTGGGTGGTTTCTTCGGCCATGATGGGATTAATCCTCAATCGTTTCGAGTCAATGTGTCAGGTGTGGACGTCAGAAAGGCAAATCGGGCCCATCTTCCTCGCTTTCATCGAAACCGGAGGGTTCGCTGCGGCTTCGATTGTCGAGGATGAGCATCTCGTTGGCGACCAATTCGGTGCGATAATGACGACAACCCTTGTCATCCTCCCACTGCCGCGTCTGCAGATGACCTTCCACATACACGCGGGAGCCTTTGCGCAGGAATTGGTTGCAGATCTCGGCGAGGTTGTTCCAGGCCACCACGTTGAACCATTCGGTGGCTTCGCGACGATCGCCATCGGAAGTCACCCAGGTGCGGCTGGTGGCCACGCTGAAGGTGGTGATGGGCTTGCCGTTGGATGTGTAACGCATCTCGGGATCGCGTCCCAGATTGCCAATGATGATAACTTTGTTCAAACTCCGAGTCATCGCTCACTTCCTCACAAAAACGGGCGCTTCGAAAAAAGATGGTGTGGAACGGTAATTTACAGGTCCTGCTTGCGCACCACGAGCTGGCGCATGATGTCTTCATGGATGCCCATGGCCCGAGTCAGCTCGGCCACCTTCGCGCCATCCAGCTTGAAATCATACTGGATATAGGTGGCTTCCAGTTGCTTTTGGATAGGATAAGCCAGCTTGCGCCGTCCCCAGGGAATGACCTGAATGTCTTCCCCACCCAGGGATGCGATACGGTCTTGCAGCCATTGCGAGACCTGTTCGACGCCCTCTTCATCCAGACGCGGATGGAAAAGGGTCACCATTTCGTACTCTGTAAGCATAGGTTTTTCTCCTTTTCTGTGGATTGATAGTCACCGGTCAACTCAGGTGGAGGGCCGATGACAGAAAAGCTTGTTGACAACCGACCCATTATGCCATAAAGGCAGGCTGGAGTCCAAGTTTCAGACTTCGATTTTTGGGCGGCCCGAACGAAAGCTCGCCGATACCGATGAAAATGGGAACGCAGATGACGCAGATGCAACGTTGATTTCCGCAGATAATCTTCAGTCTTCAGTTTTTTCTTCGTGTCTTCGCTTTCCTTCGCGCCTTCGTGGCTCTATTTCCAAAGCAGTCCGACGGCGGGCAAGCCCGCGCCGATACGAACGAAAATAAGAACGCTGATAACGCGGATGCTTCGCATCGCGGATTTACGCAGATGATTTTCACAGATTTTTTCTTTATTATCTGCGCTCATCCGTTTCAATCTGCGTCATCTGCGTTCCCGAATCCTATTTTCATAGCAGGCACCCGCGCGAGGGCAAAAAAACAGGGAGCCAATCGGATGACTCCCTGCGAAAAAGTCGGGGCGAGAGGACTTGAACCTCCGACCTCACGGACCCGAACCGTGCGCGCTACCGGACTGCGCTACGCCCCGACGCCAAAGGGCATTATACCTGAATCGGGCCCGATTCTGCAACCTCGCGGGCGTTTCGCGATCCCGGCCTCACGTCGGCTGCGCGACCGCGTCGCCCATGGACGCACGCAGCGACAGAATAGCCGCCAGCCCCGCCAGATAGATGAGCACGGCCAACGCCATCACCTGGGAGAAGCCGATGGTTTGGGCCAGCATCACCGATAGGATGGAGCCCACCACCGAGGCGAAGCCGTTGACGCCCCAGGCCCAGGGCGTCAGCGCCTGGTTCACTTGCGAAACGAGCCGGAAGCCCAGGGGGAAGGGCATGCCCATGAGCAGGCCCAGAGGGGCGATGAGTGCGATGGCGAAGAGGATGCGGGCGGGCGTGCTCCAGCCCAGGCCCCATTGCAGCACCGGCGGCAGCAGGAAGATGTAGGCGACCATAAGCGCAGCCAGGGCCGGGATCACCCAGCGCAGCGCCTTGCGCGGGTCCTCGCCCTGGGGAACCAGTTTGCTGGAAAGGAAGCTGCCAATGCCGCTGAAGATGAGCAGGGAGAACAGCACCACCGACAGGGCGAAGGTGGGATGCCCCAGGAAGAGGATCAGCCGCTGCATGAGGCCGATCTCGATGAAGATGAATCCGGTCCCGAGGGCCAGGAAGTAAATCAAAAACCGCTTCGTGCCCTTCGTGCTCAATCCCTCGCGGCGGAAGCGCCACAGAGGCCAGATGATGAGCGCGGCCGAGAGGATCAGCGCCTGGATCAGCAGCACCATCAGGGTGAGCTTGCCGCTGCGGAAGGTGCCAAAGTTCGTCCAGCCGTAATACTCGAAGAAGAAGGGCTTGTCGTCGTTGGTGGGCGAAACGTCCAGCGGATAGCTGGCGTAGAAGGCGTCCTTATCCTCCGCGTTGAAGAAATCGACGAAGGGATTGCCCTGCTGGTCCAGCATGTCGGGAGCGTAGAGCACCTGGAAGTACAGGGGCTCCGCGATCTCGCGGATGCGGGCGATCTCCTCGGGCGTGTAGGGCGATTTCTTCATGATCACGGTGGAGGTGTCGCCCGCGCGCACGACGATGAAATGCTGCGAGGGATCGGTGACGCCCATCTCGGCCAGGGCCGCGGAGCCGATGGTGACCAGACGCAGCGGCTGCCCGGGCGGATCGAAATACCAGCGCCCGATGGACAGCATCCCGTGATCCGACAGATGGTTGAGGTAGTCCCGGAATGCGTCCTGGGTGTAGAGGTAATTTTCGGTGAGGCTGTACGCGCCCGCCGCGGCCGCGGCCCAGGTGTCCACCTGCGAAAACTGGATGACGTCGTAGATATCCTGCGACCGGGCCACGAAATTGCGCCCCTCGGCCACATGGACGTCGATCTCGGGGATATCGCTGTACAGCCCGCCCGAGAAATCCCGATACTGGTTCTGCATGATGTCCACGATCAGGGGATTGATCTCGGCCGCGGTCACCTTCGTCGGTTGATTGTAGTAGGCCACCAAAGGATCGACGCCGCCGCCGGGCCCGATGATCAACACGTTGGGCTTCTCCTGCAGGCGATAGACCAGGCTGCTGGGCAGATAATTCACCCAGGCCAGCTCCTCCCGGTCCCCATGCCAGTTGTTGATGGCGGTCATGGCCGCGGCGTCGATGGTGATGAACTTCTGCTCGGGCAAAGGGCCGTCATATGCGCCGCTCAAGCCCCACGCCTGCCCCTTCATCCCCGGCTGCCACATGACGTCGATGCGGCTGAAGGGCGTCCAGCCGGTGTATTCCAGCACGATGTCGGAGAAATTCTTCTTGTCGTAGGCGATGTGCAAAGGCTTGCTGGGCGGAATGTAAAGCTGGAAGATGGTGTCGGCATAGGGCATCACCACCAGGACCAGGGCCAGAATCACCGCCAGCGCGGTCCAGACGCCCTGCTTTCGCCCCTGGGCGAATTGCCTCGTCCCATACGCAAAGCTCAGCGCCGCGAGCGCTCCGAAGATGCTGGCGATGACCACCGTCTGCTGGCCCGAAAAACGATACAACGCCAGCACCACCAGAAAACTGCCGATGCCCGCGCCCAGCAGATCCGCAAAATAGAGCCGCCCCACGTCCTTGGACCACGCGGACAGCGCCCGCCCCAGGGTCAGCCCGGCGAAGAAGAAGGGGATGACGATGACCGTGTAGTAGAGAGCCATGTAGAGGATGAGCTCCACCGTGGCCGCCTGCGGGTTGGTCGTGTCGGGCAGCAGCGGCTTCAGCGGGTCCAGGGGGATGTGGACCATGATGAAGAAGGCGACCAGCACGCTGACGCTGTAAAGCAGCGCGGTGCGGGCCATTTTGGCGTAGAGATCGCCTTCGAACGCGTTTCGGCGCACGGCCAGCCACGACCCGCTGGCGCCAAAGCCCAGCAGAGCCGTGCTGATGATCATGAAGCCGAACTGATACCACAATGAGACGCTGAAGACGCGCGTCAGTGCGATCTCCAGCACGATGGTGCTGAGGGCGACGAAGAAAACGCCGAGGTAGAGGGGAAGATGACGTCGGAAGGACACGTGGGACTCCAGTGTTCGGTGATCAGTGAACAGGCGACACGAGCAATAGCCCGCCGATACGAACGAAAATCTCACGCAAAGACGCAAAGGTCGCTAAGACAAGTTTGCAAGTCGCAGGTGGCAGGTGGCAAGTTGGGCCGCACAAGCTGACTTGCCACTTGCGACTTGCCACCTGCAAACGCTTCTTTTTCCCTTTGCGACTTAGCGACTTTGCGTGAGATCGATTTTCAAAGCAGTAATCAGTGAGGCCACATTGTAACCGACGCCCGCCCTTTCCCCCAACATTCTCCCACCACCGGGTGCGTCCCAAATTATTGGCGCGTTGCGCCTGGCGCCCCGGAGGTGAACCTCCGGGCTAGAAACGACGCCCCCTCAAGGGAGCTTTCAGGGCCAGCCCGCGCCAAAAGCCGGGTTCACCCGGCGTTGTTTTGTAGCCCGGCGCTTCAGCGCCGGGTGGAGCCCGCATGACCGAATTCCTGATGACAACGCGATTTGCCAAAATTTTAGGACACACCCCCCACCTCCAGACTCCGACGCATCAACCCGCGACCGCGCGACTGCACGACCAGACGACTGCGCGACCAGACGACGGCGCGACCGCCCCTCGCTTGCCCCCATCCTCGGGCCTTGTTACAATCCCTCCATGACATCCGACCTGAAACTCACCCCCCAAGAGATCGCCCTGCTGGAAGGCGCCGAAGGCCCGGGCGTGCAACGCGCCATGGAGATCGTGGTCACCCTGGGCCGCATCTACGGCGCGCCCGACCTGGTGCCCGTCGGGCACGTGCAGATCGCGGGCGTCAGCTACAAAAACCTGGGCGACGCGGGCGTGGCCTTTCTCCACGAATGGGCCGAGGAAGGCGCGCGGGTGCGCGTGCCAACGACGTTGAATCCCGCGGGCATGGAGATGGACCGTTGGCAGGAGATGGGCTTCGATCCCGCTTTTGCCCAGCCCCAGATCGACGCCATCATGGCCTTCGTCAAGATGGGCGTGAAGCCCACCCTGTCCTGCACGCCCTACCTTTTCCCCGACGACGCGCCCGCCCGGGGCGAGCATCTGGCCTGGGCCGAGTCCAGCGCCGTGGTTTGGGCCAATTCGGTGGTGGGGGCCTACACCAATCGCGAAGGCGGGCCCAGCGCCCTGGCCGCGGCCATCGTGGGCCGCACCGCCCGCTACGGCTACCATCTGCCCGAAAACCGCCTGGCCACCCATATCGTCGACATCCGCTGCCCCGTGCGCACCATCGCCGATTTCGGCGCGCTCAGCTATATGGTGGGCAAGCGCGTGGGCGCGGGCGTTCCCTGGTTCGCGGACCTGGCCGACTGGCTACCGCCCCTGCCTAATGACTTCACCCAGGGCGGCGACGCGGGGGATCGGTTGAAGACGCTGGGCGCGGGCCTGGCCGCGTATGGCGCGGTGGCCCTCTACCATGTGGCCGGCTACACGCCCGAGGCCCGGGACCAGGGCGAAGCCCTGATCCGCCCCAACGCGCAGCGCATCGTCATCGACAGCCTGGACGAGGGCTACGCCATCATGGATGCGGACCCCGACGTCACCGAGATCGACCTGGTCACCATCGGCTGCCCCCACGCCTCCCTCTCCGAACTGCGTTACATCGCCCAACGCCTGCAAGGCCAGAAGCTGGCTACCCGACTGTGGGTCACCACGGGACGCATCACCCGCGCCCGGGCCGAGCAAGCGGGCTGGGTGCAGATCATCGAAGAGGCCGGGGGCGAGGTGGTGGCCGACACCTGCGCCGTGGTCGCGCCTGTGCGAAGTTTGGGCGTCCGCACCATGGCCACCAATGCAGGCAAAATGGCCAATTACGCGCCCATGCACAGCGGGGTGAAAATGCGTTTTGGGGACATCGATCGCTGCCTGGACGCCGCCATCACAGGGAGGTGGAAGTAAGTTACACAACCTCCACCCACACGACCTCGGGCGGGCAGCGGAAGCGGAAAGGGGTGGATTCGCCCATGCCGCGGGAGACGATCATCTGTCCGCCGCCGGGGAGATGCCCGAAATAGCCCGCGGGCTGGCTGCGGGGCAGCCGCGTGCCCTGGGTGTGGATGGCTCCGAGCCTGGGCAGGACAACCTGCCCGCCGTGGGTGTGGCCGCTGAAGATGAGGCCCGCCCGCGCGGCCTCGGGCGCGAACGCCAGGTCGGGGTTGTGGGTGAGGAGGATGACATCGGCGTCGTCCGGGACGGAGGCCAGAGTTTGAGCCAGACGGGGCGCGCCCTCCACCAGGTCATCCACGCCCGCGATCCACAACTCCGGACGTCCCGGCAGGGGCATGGCCCGATTATCCAGCAGCGTCACGCCGTAAATGGCAAGCAGCCGGCGGAGTTCAGCCACGTCGTTGGGGATGGCCGCGAAGCGCAAGCGTTCGTTGCGATAGATATTCCAGGCCAGGCGCGCGAGCTGGCCCGTTTCCTGCACCAGCGCCTCCAGCTTGCGCTGGGGCGACGCGGCCGCATGCACCTGCTCGGCCATGTTGCGAAAGAGCTCGCCGTAGGAATAGACCGCGTAATCGTGATTCCCCAGCACCGCGTACACGCCCAAACGGGCGGGCGGCAGCCCCAGCAACAGCTTTTCCACCATCACCAATCCGGCGTCGTCGTGCAAAAAATCGCCTGTGAGCAGGATGAGATCGGGCCTCATGCGGGCGACCATGCCCAGGGTTTTATCCAGCCGCCGTCGCTGAATCCAATCCTCCCGCCCGAAATGCTGATCGGACAAATGCAGGATTTTCAGCCCCGCGGCCGGCGCCCAGCGCACCAGGTAGGGCTGTAACGTCATACGGGGGCGTTCGCCCGTCCAGGCGTAGGCCAAAAGCCCGGATCCGGCCAGCGCGGTTGCGGTCAATAGGGTGCGAATCGGTTTCATGGATAATGGATGAAAATGCGGTAAGCGCGAGTCGTTGCTCTTGTGTCTTTCCTCAGTGTCCTCTGTGGAATCTCTGCGTCCTCTGTGTTCCTCCATCTTCATGACAGTCTAACAAAAGCTCCCCGGAAATCAAAAGCCGCCCTGCCAACGATGACAGGACGGCTTTTTCCAACCCAACCCCAAAAGGAGGTTTCACAAAATCAGGAGGAGACTTTGTTGCTCAGTTCCTCGACTTTTTCGGCCAGTTCGTTGATCTTCTCGGTCAGGGTTTGCAGATCGGAGCGGGTGGGCACGTTCAGCATGTTCAGGAAGCCCACAATCGTCTCATCCAGGGCCGATTCCACCTTCTGATTGACCTGTTTCACGCCCTTCCTGGGCCGTTCATACAGGTCCCGGAGGATGCGACGGCCATCCTGCTCGGCCAGCTCGCCGCGCTCGACCATGCGATTGATGATGGCTTCCGCCTCCTCTTTGCCCATGGAGAAGAGCCCAATCGTCGCCCGCAGCGCGCTCTCCACGCCCGCGGCGACAGGGTTCTTGCCGTTGGATGAGGCGTTGGAAGCTTCGGGCGAGGCGGTTTCGACGACTTCCGCCGTGGAATCGATGGTGGGGGTTTCATCAGGACTCATAGAACATCCTCCAGCCGGTGGGCCGAAAAAACAAGGTGACGCATTGCGTTATCGATAATATAACACACTGCGTTATAGCCTGTCAAATCCCGCGCCGCCGCGCGTTTCAATCTTCCGCGCGGTCTGTGGTAGGATAGCCGCATGAAATATCTTGTCACCGGTTGTGCGGGATTCGTGGGATCCCATCTCACCGAAGCGCTTCTCGAAGAGGGGGCAGACGTCGTCGGCGTCGACGCTCTGGTTCCCTTCTACGGTCTCCATTTCAAACGCCAGAATCTGGCCCGGGCGCTGGCCCATCCCCGATTCGAATTCGTCGAAGGGGACCTGACGCGCCTGCCGCTGAAGCCCCTGCTGGTCGACGTGGACGTGGTCTTCCATGTGGCGGGGCAGCCGGGCGTGCGGGATAGTTGGGGCGAGCAATTCGACGCCTACGCCCGCAACAACGTGCTGGCCACCGAACGTCTGCTGCACGCGGCCGTGGGGACAGGCATCCGCCGATTCGTATTCTCCGGCTCCTCCTCCATCTACGGCGACTCGCCCGAAATGCCCTGGCGCGAGACCACCTGCCCGCAGCCCCGCAGCCCGTACGCCATCACGAAGCTGGCCGCGGAGCATCTCTGCCGCAGTTATCATCTCGATTTCGGCGTGCCTGCCATCGTCGTGCGCTATTTCACCGTCTACGGCCCGCGGCAGCGCCCCGACATGGCCTTCCACAAATTCCTGAAAGCGGCCCTGTTCGACGAACCCATCCCCCTTTACGGCAACGGCCAGCAGACGCGCGATTTCACCTATGTGGACGACATTATCGCCGGCACGCTGGCCGCGGCCCATGCGCCCGACGCCGCCGTGGGCCAGGTCTTCAATTTGGGCGGAGGCAGCCGCATCGTCCTGCTGGACCTGCTGGAGATGCTGTCCGAGATCGTGGGAAAGCCGGTGACCATCCAGCGCCTGGGCAAACAGGCGGGCGACGTGCGTCACACCTGGGCCGACATCAGCCGCTCGCAGGCGGTGTTGGGATATGAACCGCAGGTGGGGCTACGCGAGGGCCTGGCCCGCGAATACGCCTGGATTCGGGAAGTGTACGACAGATAGTCGCTACGAACCTCGATGAATCTCAACCCGACATGCACGCGGGAAGCTGAATTCGTAATGCGTAATGCGTGATGCGTGACGATCTCACGGATTACGGATTACGCATCACGCCAGTTGCCGCCTCGCCCGATAAGGATATTGCGATCTTTCGGCAAGCGCCGCCAGGGTTATTTTCCCAGCAACATCGCCAGCAAGCGCCCGATGAGACCCAGACAGCCGTCGGGAGGCGGAGGCACGGGCGGGATGGGCGGCTCGGGCGGGCCTGGAGGCCCCGGCGGCGGTTCGGGCGGGGGTTCAGGAGGCGGCTCGGGCTCGGGCACATCGCCCGACTTCGCCATCTCCCAGGCCGCGTAGGCGTCCACCCGGCCCGCGCCCTGGCTGTTCATGTTCTCGCCCAGGTCGACGGCGGTGGATTTCAACACCTCTTTCACCTGCCGAGGCGTCAGGGATGGATTCGCGGCCAGCAGCAGGGCTACCACGCCCGAGGCGTGAGGCGTGGCCATGCTCGTGCCCGAGAGCGAGGTGTAATACTCGTCGATCTGTCCGCCGCCCAGGGAGGTGCCCTTGGCCCGGGCCGCGATGATATTCACGCCGGGCAGGGTGACATCGGGCTTCACCCGGCCGTCAGAAGTGGGGCCGCGCGAGGAAAAGCTCGCCACCTGGTCATCGTCGGTGCTGGCCCCGATGGTGATGACCTCTCGGGCGCAGCCGGGCGAGCCGACAGTGCGGGGCATGGGCCCGCTGTTCCCCGCGGCCACCACGACGACCACGCCCTTGCCCGCGGCCGCATCGCACGCCTCCGACAGCGCGTCCGTGCCGTCGCAATTCATATCGCTGCCCAGGCTGAGATTCACCACCTGCGCGTTCTCGTCCACCGCCCAATCCAGCCCGGCCATGACATCGCTCATGCGCCCCCGCCCCTCATCGTCCAGCACTTTAGCGATGTAGAGATCGGCCTTGGGCGCGACGCCGCGATATTTGCCGCCGCTGGCCGCGCCCGACCCGGCGATAATGCTGGCCACATGCGTGCCATGCCCGTTGCCATCCTGGGCCGATCCCTTGCCCGAGAAATCCTTGCTCTTCCGCACCCGATCCTTCAAATCGGGGTGCCCCATATCGCAGCCTGTGTCCAAAATGGCCACCCGCACCCCCGCGCCTTCATCGCCCTTGGCCCACACCTCATTGGCCCGAATATGAGGGACGGAGACATCCAGCAGGGCGTGGACGGGCATATCGTACCAGATGCGTTCCACCGCGGGGCTCTCGGCCAGCCGCTCGATCTCCTCGGGCGCGGCCTCGGTGGCGATGCAGGGCAGCAGGCGAATCGTGTGGCGGGCCTCGACGCCCGTCTCGGCCGCGGCCATGGCCAGGGGCTGCTCCGCCTGCGGGCGATAGCGAATGATGATGGGGATTTTCTGCGGTTTGGCCGCGGGTTCGGCCTGCGCCCGGGCCAGCGACAACACCTCTCGCAGATTGGGATGAATCTTGGAGTTGGACATGGCAACCTCTCACAATGCGCGGACATCCTGGTCCGGTTCGATGCGCATGACCTGCGGGTGCGCGGCCAGGTCCATCAGCGCCCGGCCCGACGCCTGCACCGCCAGCGAGGGAACCAGCTTGAGCCGACGCTGGATGCGGGCGCCGGCCGCGTCTGCGGCCTGCTCCACCTCGGGCGAAAGCGCCTGGACGCGCACGATGGCCGCAACCTCGTCATCAGGATGCGTCCGCAGGTAGGACCAGAATTCGGGAGGAAATTTGTCGGGGGAAGACATGTTTCAGTTATCAGTGATCAGTCATCAGTTATGGAGGTGTCAAGTCCTGAAATATGTTTATATCAGGAAGAGGAAGGAACTTTACCATAAGAAGAGTTGGATGCTGAGGCGCCGTCACCCACGGGCCAGTCTATCCGTCGGCCAGAGGCTGTCAAGGGCTGCG
>JALXCB010000063.1 GCA_026991225.1 Anaerolineae bacterium
GGTAGAGGATGGCGACCAGCGCGTACACGCCCACCAACAGCGCCAGCACCGCCATGGCCATCATGCCCCGACGCAGCCAGCGCGTCTCGCGGTCGGGCGGCGTGACAGGCGTCACCCCCAGCAGCAAAGCCATCACCGCAAAGAGCATGGCCGTGTACACGATGAGGGCATCCCGGTTCTCCAGGGGATCGCGAAAATGGAAGGGGATCAGGGCTGCGTAGACTGCCAGCACCAGCAGGCTGAGGGGCAGCATGACGCGCAGCAACAGACTCATCACTTTGCTCAGCCCCTCCTCGAAAGCCTGCTCCGCGGGGGAGCGAGAGGGATCGTAGAGAATGGCCACAGCCAGGATGGGAAGCAGGCCCGCGCCGCCGGCAAAAACGAGCCGGATCAGCCAATCGGGGAAATCCACGGTGAGCAGGGCAAAGAGCCCGCCGCTGATGGAGCTCAGCACCCCCGCCACGGCCAGGAACATGCCCGTGAGAAACACAGCCTCCAACATCTTCATCAGCAGAGAAAAGCGCTCTCTCGGCCCATCTCGCCCGGCCAGGGTATAGACCCCGATGGCGGCCAGGGAGAGCAGGGGCAGATGGATGGCGGCCAGGTTGAGGTATTGCTCCACTGCGGGACGGGGAATCATGTGGGTGTACGCCATCTGCACGACCAGGCTCAGCGCGGCCAATCCCGCCATCGCGGCCAGGGCTCGCCGCCACCGCTTGCCGCCCGCAATTGCCAGATAGATCAGAATGACGCTGGCTGTGGCGGGCATCCAATAGAGAAAAAGTCCAGGAAGGAAATCATAATTGTCGCCTGGCAGGCGCACGGCCACGCGGTCATCGGTGAGCAGCCAGAAGAGGAGGCCGTTGAGCAAGGCCAGGGGAATGGCCCAGGTCCAGGCGATGACGTGACGTCTTGCTTCCGTGGCCGCCCAGGTCAGGCGATAATGCCAGGCCGCCAACAGGGGATCGTCGGGCTGCCGGGCGTAGCGGGCCTCGATAGCCTGGGTAAACGCCTCAATTTCCCTGGCGTCCCGCAGATTGCGATAACGCCGTTCCAGCGATTCGGGCTGCAATGGATCGGGGAACATCGAGGAATCGTTCATACACGCGCTCCTGAGTGAAAAATGAACGTCATTTCCCATTAAACCACATCTCCCCCGTTTCGTCCCCCGTAAAAATACGGGGAAACCTGACCACATAGCGAAAAATCAAAATGTATAGAAACGCTGATTTCCGCAGATAATCTTTACAGTCTTTTTTCTTCGTGCCTTCGCTTTCCTTCGCGCCTTCGTGGCTCTATTTTCATAGCAGTCCGAGGGCGGGCGAGCCCGCGCCGATACGGACGAAAACGAGGACACGGTTTGACACGACCTTCGATCACAGATTTTCGAATTATCCGTGTTTTTCAGTGTTCATCCGTGTGCTATTTTCAGAACAGTTCAGCCGTAGATATGTTCTTTGAGCACGCCGATGTAGGGCAGGTCGCGGTAGCGCTCGTTGTAGTCGAGCCCGTAGCCGATGACGAATTTGTCGGGAATCTCGAAGCCGATCCAATCGACGGGCACATCCACTTCGCGGCGGGCGGGTTTGCTGAGCAGGGTGACGATGCGCAGGCTGGCGGGGTTTCGGGCCAGGAGCAAACCGCGCAGGTATTCCAGCGTGTGCCCGCTGTCGATGATATCCTCGACGATGAGCACATCCTTGCCCTCAATGGGTTCGTCCAGGTCCTTGAGGATGCGCACCACGCCCGAGCTTTGCGTGGCCGCGCCGTAGCTGGAGACGGCCATGAAGTCGATGGCGTGGGGAACCGTGAGCGCGCGCATCAAATCGGCCATGAAGACGATACTGCCCTTGAGCACAGCCAGCAGCAGGGGCTCCTTTCCTTCGTACGCGGCCGAGATCTCCGAGCCCAGGGCCTGGATCCGGGCCTGAAGCTCGTCCGCGCTGATCAAAATTTCAGCGACGTCGGGATGATCGCGTTTCATCATGAAGGCTCGAAAGGTTTAGGGAATGGGAACGGTCCTCGACGATAGCCGCTATTGTATCATATCCGCGCCGAAGCCATCACTTTTCCCAGGGAAGATGATGGATCTGCCAGGAGATGACGCCGCCCTGAACCACAGCCAGGCGGTCGAACCCCTCCTCCAGCAACCATTCGGCCGCCATGGCGCTCATGTTACGCGTGTTGCAGATGAGCAACAGGGGCTGTGATGACCGCAGATCGCGCAAAATATCCGCCTCGACGAAGGCGTCCAGGGGAACATGGCGCGCGCCAGCGGGATGGCCGCGATGATAGGAGGCGGCGTTCCGGACATCGACCAGGGTCCAGCCTTCATCGACCTGACGCCGATAAGCTTCCAGCACATCCACCTGTTCGAAACCGATGTCAGTCTCCGGGGCTTCCAGCGCCAGGCCCGCGGCCTGCCATCCCCGGACGCCCTCGCGCAGGGTGGCCGCATCTTCGAATCCCCGGGCTTTCAAAAAGCTGGCGACGATGGCTGATCGATCCCCCCGGCCGCAATAGAACACAAGTTGGCGGTCGGTGTCGGGCAGCTGCGCCCGGACAATGAGCTGCCGGGACGGGATGAGAATAGCGCCGGGAATGAAGCCCTGGCGGAGTTCGTAGGGTTCGCGCACATCGATGGCCACCGCCTCCTTGTCGGCCAGGGCCTCAGCCAGTTCCGCAGCGCTGATCTGGGTCATCCGGGCCAGCTCATGGCCCATCTGCGCCCAATAGTGCACGTCGGGAAAATAACCCGCCACGCGCTCCAGCCCGATTCGATAGAGAGCGCGGGTCAGTTCCATGATCCGGGCGTCGGGAGCGATCAGGACGAAAGGGGCGTCAGGCTCCAGCAGCCAGCCGGCCCATGTGGTGAACAACTCATTGTCTGGGAGGTTGACGCTGCCGGGGATATGCCCATCGGCGAAGGCGGATTTGTCGCGGACGTCCACCAGCATGACGCCGTCCGACCGCAAGACGTCCAGTTTCTGGATGGAAAGGCGGGGAGGCGGAATCATGCGGCCGTCCGCCTTTTCGCCGCTGCGATTCCAGAGCTTCATATACCGGAAATAGCGGGGAACGGCGGGCTGATCCGCCAACAGTTTCACCACGAACGCGTCCTCATCCTCCTCCTGCAAGGCCCAATTCGTGCGTTTCTCATATCCCACCGTGCTGGCTGGCGTCGCTCCTAACGATTTGCCACATGCAGACCCCGCGCCATGCCCCGGCCACACCAGAACATGATCCGGCAGCTCCCGGAAGCGTTGCAGGGAGGCGAACATGCGCCGGGCCATAGATTCGCTGGTTCCGCCCACGCCCGCGGCCAGGTCCAGCAGATCGGGCCGGCCCACATCCCCCACGAAGACGAAATCCCCAGTGAGGATCATGGCAGGGTCGTCGCCCGCCAGGGGGTCAGTGACGAGAAAGGAGAGATGCTCGGGCGTGTGTCCGGGCGTGTGCAACACCCTGACTTCGACATTGCCCACGCGGAAGGCGTCGCCGTCTCGCAGGCCCGTATGGGGGAAAGCGTACAGCCAGTCTGGGCCGCCCTCGTCCGAAAGCAGGAGTTCCGCGCCCGTGGCCTGGGCCAGCCCCCAAGCGCCGCTGAGGTAATCCGCGTGGATATGCGTCTCGGTGACGTGGGTGATGCGCAGGCGTTGGGCCTCGGCCCTGGCGAGATAGGGTTCGATATCGCGCAGAGGATCGACGATTAGCGCCTCACCCGAGGCGGAGCACCCGATCATGTAGCTATATTGAGCCAGCCGCGGCTCGTAAAACTGTTTGAAAAACATAGCGTCTCCTTAGGATAGGTGGTGTGGGCGACAGGATCATAGCGGAAGTGTGCGTGATTTTCAAAGCGGACATGGGCAACACCTCGATGCCACCAGTGACGAATTCCGCCAACCGATGGATTTTCAGAGCCAGATAATCCACTTCTCGCCATTTTGACCAAAACTCTGGCGCCGCTCGGAGGTCAAATGCGTCCGCCAATTATCTGGAACGCGCCAGACGGAATAAGAGATCGGCTCACCAGTTGATCTCACACGAAATTTACGCTATAATCCAACCAGAATGATAAATCAAAAAGGGAGATAAAAATGGAGCGAATTTTCTCGAAATACACAGCAAGCATCTCCGAACTCAAGAAGAATCCCACAGCCCTGCTGCGAAAAGCGGCCGGTGAGCCCATCGCCATTCTGAATCACAACCGTCCCGCGGCCTACCTCGTCCCTGTAGACGTGTATGAATCCATGTTGGAGGCCATCGAGGACCAGGAACTCGCAAAAAATGTTCGCACCCGGCTGGAGGAATGAGAACGCGGATAACGCGGATGCGACGCTGATTTTCGCAGATTTTTTCTTTATCATCTGCGTTCATCCGTTTCAATCTGCGTCATCTGTGTCCCCTAGTAACTGCTAACGTACTTGACTTTAGGCCGCCAAAAGCCACGAAGGCTCGAAGTTTTTCGAAGACACGAAGGAAAAATCAAGAAAAATACGTCGTGCCTTGGCTTTTCTTCGTGTCTTCGTGGCAAAAAGTGGTGGCGATACCTTAGCAGTTACGTCCCCTATCCTATTTTCAGAACAGCTCTGCGAGCTCTGTGTAACTTTTAGCTCAGCAGGCTAAAATGTCACTGATAAGGCACTAAAACATCACTCTCAAAAGAACAACCATCATGCCCAAAAACGACATCGGACTCATCGGCCTGGCGGTCATGGGTCAAAACCTGGCCCTGAACATGGAACGGCACGGCTTTTCCGTGTCGGTCTACAATCGCACCCCATCCAAAACCCAACACTTCATCCAAGGCCCGGCTAAAGGCAAAAACATCACCGCCACTTACTCCCCCGAAGAGCTGGTCGCCTCCCTCAGCCGTCCCCGCAAAATCATGATCATGGTCAAGGCGGGCTGGCCCGTAGACGCGGTCATCAACCAGCTCGTCCCCTTGCTGGACCCTGGCGATCTCATCATCGACGGCGGCAACTCCTTCTTCATGGACACCGAACGTCGCTCGAAGGAGCTGGAGGAAAAGGGCCTGCTGTTCATTGGCACGGGTGTCTCCGGCGGGGAGGAGGGCGCGCTGTGGGGGCCCAGCCTCATGCCCGGCGGCCAGAAAGAAGCCTACGAGCTGGTGCGCCCCATCTTCGAAGCCATCGCCGCAAAAGTCGATGGCGAGCCCTGCGTCACCTATATCGGCCCCCGCGGCGCGGGCCATTACGTGAAGATGGTGCACAACGGCATCGAATACGGCGACATCCAGCTCATCGCCGAGACCTACGACATCCTGCGCCGGGGCTTCGGCATGGGCAACGAGGAGCTGCATCAGGTCTTCAGCCAGTGGAACCAGGGCCCGTTGGAGAGCTACCTCATCGAGATCGCGGCCGACATCTTCCGTCACAAGGACGAGGAGACGGGCGAATACATCATCGACCTCATCCTGGACGCCGCGGGCCAGAAGGGCACAGGCAAATGGACCAGCCAGAACGCGCTGGATTTGGGCATCCCCGCCACGACCATCACCGAAGCCGTCTTCGCCCGCGCCCTCTCCGCGCACAAGGAGGAGCGGGTGGCTGCGTCCAAAGTGCTGACCGGGCCCGACCTGCACCCCGCGGGCGACACCGACACCTTCGTGCCCGCGCTGGAAGACGCCCTCTACGCCTCGAAAGTCATCTCCTACGCCCAGGGCTTCAGCCTGTTGCGGGCCGCGTCCGCAGAATACGACTACAACCTGAACTACGGCGAGATCGCCCGCATCTGGCGGGGCGGGTGCATCATCCGCGCCAAATTCCTCAACGACATCACCGCGGCCTATCGCGAAAACCCCGACCTGCCCAACCTGCTTCTGGCCCCCTTCTTCCGCGAGGGCGTGGTCAGCCGTCAGAGAAACTGGCGCACGGTGGTGAAACTGGCCATCACCTTGGGCATCCCCACCCCAGCCATGAGCTCCGCCCTGGCCTATTTCGACGGCTATCGCAGCGCCCGCCTGCCCGCGAACCTGATCCAGGCCCTGCGCGACTACTTTGGCGCCCACACCTACGAGCGGGTGGACAAACCCCGCGGGGAATTCTTCCACACCGAATGGGTGCAGTCCGTCACCGACATCACCGCAGGCGCCTACAACGCCTGAGCGATGCTGTGAAAATAGTATGTTGGCGCGGATTGCGAAAGGATCGCCAAGCCGACGTTGGCCGAGTCTGCAACGGACGTGATGCGTAATGCGTAATCCGTGAGGTCGTCACGCATCACGCATTACGCATTACGGCATTGGCTTCCCGCGCCAACGTGGCCGTGTGGCATGTGCATTTCTATCGGCGAACGGCCGCCCGGGTCACGCGCCCGCCCGCACCAGCGCCCGCACCTTGCGCAAACGCGCCTTACGCGGCTGCCGCACCAGACTTTCCCCCACCAGGATGGCGGCCACTCCCATCCCCTTCAAGGCCCGCACATCCTCCTCATTGCGGATACCGCTTTCGGCCACCAGCAGCACATCGTCCGGAACAAGAGGACGCAGCCGGGCGGTGGTGTTCAGATCAACCTGGAAGGTGCGCAGGTCCCGGTTGTTCACGCCGAGGACGCGCGGGTTCTGCTTCAGCGCCCGTTCCAACTCCCCCTCATCGTGCACCTCCACCAGCGCCTCCATGCCCAACTCCCGGGCATAGGCCAGCAGATCGCGGTAATCCGCGTCTCCCAACACCGCCATGATCAGCAGGATGGCGTCCGCGCCCGCCACCCGGGCCTGCAACACCTGGTAGGGGTGATAGATGAAGTCCTTGCGCAGCACGGGCAGATGGATATCCCGCGCCCGGAACGCCTCCTTGATGGCGGTGAGATATGCGAGCTGGCCCTGAAAGAAGCGGGCGTCGGTGAGGCAGGAGATGGCGGCCGCACCTCCTTGGGCATAGGTCAGGGCCAGGTCCACCGGGTCGAAATCCTTGGCGATGAGGCCCTTGCTGGGCGAGGCCCGCTTCACCTCGGCGATGAGACTCACGCCGGGCCGGGCCAGCGCCGCCGCGAAATCCTCTGCGGGCGGGGTGAAGGTGAGCAGGGCCTGGAGATCGCTTTCGGGCGTCTCCGCCATCTGTTTGGGGACTTCCTGGCGCTTCCACGCCATGATTTCATCGAGCAGTTGCCCTTTTTCGCGGATACGTTGCAGTCGTTTTTTCATGGCGTCGTCGGAAAGTGGAAACCTGAGGATGGGAAATTGCGTAATGTGGATAGGAAATCAGACAGTCCTCATTGTACTGAGGAACGATCTCGATGGCAACCGCGCTGGTTGACTGACAAATCTTGCAGTCTGCCTTTCCGCCCGCTTTTACCGAGTAAACTCGGACTCTTTAGGCGCAAGCCCCTCCTCTGCTTCCTCCTCCGCTTCGAGACGGGCGGGGGAGGAAATAAGGAAGGAGGATTCGATGGCGCCCGGGGCCGACCTTCGTCGACCTGCTTTTCCAGCATGAAAATGGACGGTGGAGGCCGTCCACTGGCCGCAGGCCTGCCATGGTGCGACCTCAGTCGACAGTATGAGCGACCAAAGCAGACCTCAACGCGTTTTGTCAGTCAATCAGGCAACCGCGTCGAATCGGTGAGATCGCCCGGTTTTGCATTCATTTGCCTGGTTCCATGTTTCTTGCTAAGATAAGAGCATCCATCATGCTGGCCGCCTTCAAATCCATCATTCGCAAGGAAGGGAATGATCTGAATATGTTCAACCGCACGTGGCGATGGGCGATGCTCATGGCCATTCTGGCAGTTTTCATCGCATTGCCCGCCTCCGCGCAGAGCAAAAGCGTCGTCTGGAATCGCTTCGACGTCGATATCACCGTCAACAAAGATGGGACGTTCCTGGTCGTCGAGAAACAGGAAATCCACTTCATCGGCGGGCCGTTCACCTTCGGCTATCGGGATATCAGCACGAAAAACACAGAAGCCATCACCGACATTCGGGTGGGCGACGCAAACGGCGATTATCTGGAGAGCAAGGGAGGCGAGCCCGGCACATTCTATGTGGAAGATCGATCGGGCAGCAAATACGTCAAGTGGTTTTTCGAACCCACCACGGACGCCGTGCGCACCTTCACCATCCGTTATGTCGTGCATGGCGGTCTGAGAATCTATGATGAAGGAGATCAGCTTTGGTGGAAGGCGGTGTATGCAGACCGCCCGGCCGAGGTGAAGTCCAGCGTAGTGACCGTGAAGGTTCCCCCGCCCGCGGTCATCGAAAACATGGACGCGTACTACGTCATGGCCGACATGGCGCTGCTGGACGAACAAACCGCCAAATTCACGGCCATAGACCCCATTCCGCCTGGAAAGCCCTTCGAAGTGCGGGTGCAGTTCACGCATGGGGTTGTGGCGAGCGCCGTCCCCACATGGCAGGCCCAGGCGGACAAGGAGGCCGTGGTCTCCCGATGGCGCACGGTGGCCAATGTATTTGTGGTTCTCTTCTCGCTGATGATGATCTTCCTGGCGCCCGTGGCCCTCTACCTGCTGTGGTACGCCAAAGGCCGCGATCCCCGGCCCGCCATCGCCCCCTCCTACCTGCCTGAACCCCCATCCGACCTGCCTCCAGCCATGGCCGGAACCCTGATCGATGAGAAAGCGGACACCAAGGAAGTCATCGCCACCATCGTAGACCTGGCCCGCCGCGGCTATCTGCACATGGAGGAGCTGGCCGAGGATGAAGACAGCGGCTATTCCACCCGCGATTTCCTTTACACCAAACGCAAAGACCCGGACGACTCGCTGCGGGAATATGAGCGCTATCTGCTGGAAAAGCTCTTCGATGGAGAAAGCGACCGTAAGCTCTCCGATTTGAAGAATAGTTTTTACAAATACACCGACAAGACCAAGAAGCTCATCTATGAGGCCGTGACGGAGGAGGGCTATTTCGTCTCCAATCCCGCCCAAACCCGCAGACTGTGGCTGACTTTGGGCGTAATTCTGTTGATGCTCAGCATCGTGTTGGGGTGCTTCATCGCTCCCCTGCTCACCGTCGTCACCGATGCCGGGATTCTCCTGGCGGCCGGCCCCTTCATCTTCAGCCTCGGCCTCATCATCATGGCCTTCTTCATGCCCAAAAAGACGCAGAAGGGTGCGGACGAAGCGGCCAAATGGAAGGCGTTCCGCACCTATCTCAAGCAACTGGACAAATACACCGACCTGGAAAAGGCCACCGACCTGTTCGAGCGCTATCTGCCCTACGCCATCGCCTTCGGCCTGGAAAAGCGCTATCTGAAGCTATGGGAGCCGGTGCAGGAGATGGTGCCCGCGCCCACCTGGTACGGCCCACGGCCCTGGCTTTATGGCCCATCCCACGCGCCCGGCGGTGCGCCCGGCCACGCCAGCCCCGCGTCGCCCTCGGGCTCGGGCGGGGTTCCCTCCCTCTCCGACGCCAGCTCGGGCATGAGCCGCAGCTTCGCCAGCATGAGCGCGGGCCTGGCCTCCATGCTCACCGTGGCCTCCTCCACCCTCACCAGCCGACCCCAATCCTCCAGCGGTTCGGGCGGGGGATGGTCGGGCGGCGGCTGGTCGGGCGGCGGAAGCTTCGGCGGCGGTGGCGGCGGCGGTGGCGGCGGTGGTTTTGGCTGATGGTCGGGCGGTCGCGCGGTCGTTTGGTCGCCTGGTCGCGCAGTCGCGCGGTCATTTAGTCGCACTGATTACTGATTACTGAACACTGATTACTGACACCGATTCCCTTCATCACCATCATGAAAAGCACTGGACGCATTGCAGGCATCATCCTCGTCACCCTGGCAATCCTCATCTGCCTGGGCTCGGGCGCGTGGTTTGTCACGGCCCTGTTCAGCGAAGCCGCCGCCACCGTGGGCGGTCAGGTTCTCGGCTTCGTCCTCGTCTTCATCTTCATCGTGCTGCCCCTGGCCGCGGTGGGCGCATATCTCATCTGGCATGGCCGCCAGGAAGAAGCGCAGATGTCTCGGGCGCAGCAGGAGCGCACCATCCTCAACATGGTCCTCACCCAGGGCAAAGTCACCCTTAACGACATCTCCCTGGAGCTGAACCTGCCCCGGGATCAGGTGGAGGACCTGGTGCGGGACCTGGTGGGCAAAAATCTGTTCTCTGGCGCCATCAACTGGAAGGATGGCATCCTCTATTCGGAGGAGGCCTCCCAGTTGAAGGCGAACCAGAAATGCCCGAACTGCGGAGCCAAACTGGAGCTGGCGGGCAAGGGGCTCATCGTCTGCCCCTACTGCGGCACTGAGATTTTCATTCACAAAGACTGACATCCATCTGACCTCAGGAGGTTTTCATGAAGGAATTTACGCAAAAGGTTGCGGGAAAGGCCCAGCAGGGGCTGGACGCGGCGACCTCATTTCTCAGCGATCTGCCTGTGATCGGCGATTATCAGGACAAAGAACGCCGCCGGGAGGCGGATCGCCGTCTGCGGGAGAGCATCGCCCTGGCCCTGGAAGCATCGCGCAAGCGCATCGTCGAGATCGAGCGTTTGCTGCTGAACAAGGGCAAGCTCACCGACCTCCCCTACGTGGACGTAGCCGCCAACCGCCTGCAAACCCTCATCGACCGCATCCGCACCGCGCCCTCGGGCTACGCCGGCTTCTTCGATATGGAGACCATCCGCGAGCCCGAGCTGGAGAAGCTGCATCAGTTCGACCAGGGCGTCGCCGCGGCCGCGCCCGAGATCGACGCCCGCATCGACGCCATGGAGCAGGCCATCCGCGCGGGCGAAGATTACTCCCAATCGCTGGTCGACCTGATCAACGAACTGGACGACCTGGGCGAGCGCCTGGACCATCGCAAAGAGGCCATTCGGGCCATGACTGCAGACGCGGCCGCTCTCATCTCCGAACAATCGTCGCTGGAGACGGATCACGAAGCATCATCCCATCACAACCCATAAGGAGACATATCGTATGGTACGCATTTTCGACATCATCCAGGCCCCGGACATGGGTCCGGACCAGCTCGTGGCCCGGGTGCCCGAAGTCGGCTGGGGCGACATTCGTCTGGGCTCCCAGCTCATCGTGGGAGAGAGCCAGAACGCAGTCTTCTTCCGCGATGGCAAGGCCCTGGACACCTTCGGGCCCGGTCGTCACACCCTGACTACGGCCAACATTCCCCTGCTCATCAACCTGCTGGGGCTGGCTTTCGACGGCGAATCTCCCTTCAAGGCGTCGGTCTACTTCGTGAACATGATCGACATGCTGGATCAGAAGTGGGGCACCAGCCAGCCCATCGCCCTGCGCGACCCCGATTTGGGCATGGTGCGGCTGCGGGCCTTTGGCGCATACTCCTTCAAGGTGAAGGACGCCCAGCGCTTCGTGGCCCAGATCGTGGGCCAGCGCGGCCTCTATCAAACCAGCGAGATCACCAACTGGCTGCGGGGACAGATCGTCTCCGCCCTCACCGACTTGCTGGGCGAGACCGGTGCGGGGTTGTTCGACCTGCCCCGGCTGATGGATGAGCTGGGCGTGGCCCTGAAAGCGAAGCTTTCCGACAATTTCGAGCAGGTGGGCATCCAGCTCAAGCAGATCTTCATCGAATCCATCAGCGCGCCCGAGGAGACCCTGAAGGCCATCGACGAGCGGGCCGCAATGGGCGCCATCGGCGACATGCAGAAATACCTGCAATTCAAGGCGGCCCTGGCCATGGGCGATGCGGCCAAAGCCTCGGGCGAGGGCGGCAGCGCCATGGGCGAAGGATTGGGTCTGGGCGCAGGCATCGGCATGGGCGCGGGCATGGCCGGGATGATCACCCAGGCTATGGCGGGCGCACAGCAACAACCCCAACAGCCCCAGCAGACGACTCCCGCCGTCCCCACCACCAAGGCCGAGATCCAGGCCATGCTCGACAACCTGGACATGCGCCTGGCCAATGGGGAGATCAGCGAATCCCTCTACGAGAAACTGACCGCCAAATGGCAAAAGCGTCTGGAGGAAATGGCGTGAGTTGAGGCGTTCCCTGGTACAATTTAAGGATGGAATGGTCACCGGCCATTACATCCTTTTTCTTTGCTAAACTAAACGCATTTTGAAATCAGGTGTTTTCGGCCTCAGCCACCCGGAGCTGAAGCTCCGGGCTACGAAACGACGCCGGGTGAACTCGGCTTCTCGCGGCGCGCGACATGCGCCACAGCCCCATTTATGGGGCGTCGTTTTTAGCCCGTAGGTTCACCTGCGGGCAGCGGCGCGGCCAGAGAATTGCCCGTCATTGATGATCCAATGCAAAACCAAAAGCCTTGGTTTCAATTTGCTTTCAGTTTAGCTCCGTGAATGAATCCCATCCCTTTCGTGACTATATAGGTATCCGGCAAAACGCTCTGCCACGAAGGCTCGAAGGGACGAAGACACGAAGAAAACCTGATATTTTCTCCTTCGTGCCTTCGTGCCGTCGTGTCTTCGTGGTTTTTGCCTTGCTTTGAGAGGGTACGTGTATAGTTACTGCCTTTCATCCTTCTGAGGAAATCCCATGCCCGACACTTTCGAAACCCGACTTCAGAAATACGCCTCGCTGGTGGTCAAAGTGGGGATGAACGTCCAGCCCGACCAGCAGGTGGTCTTACGCGCCCCCGTCGAGGCCGCCGAACTGGCCCGCCAGATCGCCATCGCAGCCTACAAGGCGGGCGCCAAATACGTCCACCCCTTCTACAACGATGAGCAGCTCACCCTCATCCGCTATCAACACGCCCCGCGCGACAGCTTCGACTTCTTCCCCCAATGGTATGCGGACGCGCTGACGGGCCTGGCGGAAGAGGGCGCGGCCATCCTCTCCATCTACGCCACCGACCCCGACCTGTTGAAAGACCAGGACCCCGAACTCATCAGCACGGCCCAGAAGGTCGCGGCCAAAAACATGCGCACCTTCTCCGAATTGTTGAGCAAGGACCACGCGCCCTGGACAGTGATCAGCGCGTCCGTGCCCGCCTGGGCCAACAAGGTCTTCGCCCATCTACCCGAAAAAGAGCGCGTGCCCGCGCTGTGGGACGCCATCTTCACCATCTGCCGGGTGGATGAGCCCGATCCGGTGGAGGCGTGGCGTCTGCACACCGAAGAGCTGGCCAAACGCAGCGCCTACATGAACGAGAAACAGTACGTCGCCCTCAAATACACCGCGCCCGGCACAGACCTGACCGTGGGCCTGCCCGAAAACCATATCTGGACGGGTGGCTACGGGCAGACGCCCGACGGCGTGCGCTTCACCGCCAACATCCCCACCGAAGAGATCTTCACCCTACCCCACAAGGATCGGGTGGATGGCGTCGTGCGGGCCACGCTGCCCTTGAACCTGCGCGGCAACCTCATCGAGAACTTCTGGTTCCGCTTCGAGAACGGCAAGGTGGTGGAAGCCCACGCCGAAAAGGGGGAAGCCATCCTGCAGAAACTGCTGGAGACGGACGAGGGCGCGATGCGTTTGGGCGAAGTCGCCCTGGTGGCGCAGAGTTCGCCCATCGCCCAGACCGGCATCCTTTTCTACAACACCCTTTACGACGAAAACGCGTCTTGTCATCTCGCCCTGGGCCGGGCCTATCGCACCAGCCTGAAGGGGGGCGAGGACATGAGCCCGGAGGAGTTCGCGGCCGCGGGCGGCAACGACAGCCTCATCCATGTGGATTTCATGATGGGCTCCGCGGAGATGGACATCGACGGCGTTCTGCCCGACGGCTCCACAGAGCCCATTTTCCGTCAGGGCGAATGGGCGTTCGAGGTGTGATCGGACGCGCGGGCCAGCCTCATCAGTGGTGGAAGTCCCGACAACCACGCGGGTGCGGGAAGCCGATCTCGTATTCCGTACTGCGTGTGCGTGACAACTGAACGGAGTACACACTACGCACCATTGCAGGCTCGGCCAACGTCAACCCGGCGATCTTTTCGCAATCTCGATGATTGCGCATGCCGAACCTAGCGATTCGCGCCAGATCGACCTTCCAACCTGCAAGCGCATTTACCGCCGCCAGGCCATCTTCTCGAAGAACCAGACGGGGAGCACGGGAGCGTCGAACAGGCGGCGCTTGCCCGAACCATCGGGCCGCATCACCCAGATGCCCCAGGTCCCGCCCTCATCGCTACGCCAGGCGATCCACCGGCCGTCGGGCGACCACACGGGCAGGCCGTCGGAAGCCAGACGGTTGGTCAGGCGTTTGCGGCCGCTGCCGTCTGCGTTGATGACGTAAATCTCGAAGTTGCCTTCCTCCTGGCTGATGAAGGCGATGCGCTTGCCATCGGGCGACCACGCGGGCTGGCCGTCGCTGCCCCCCGTGGTGAGACGGATACGCCCGCCTGCATCCGCGTCGGTGATCCAGATGCCGCAGTCGCCGCCGAAGCAGTTGCGGAAGACGATGCGGTTGTCAACGGGCGACCAGTCGGGGTATTCGCCCTGGATGAGGGGGCGTAGTCCGCTGCCGTCGCTGTTGACGATATAAATCTGATCGCCCATGACGGCCAGGCGGTCGCCGCCGGGGCTGAAGGAGGGATAGGCGCCGCCGGGAAGGATGCGATGCTCGTTGGTGTAATCGCTGTTCATGATCCAGATGCCCACCTGATCCCGGCCTTTGTCGCCCGGCCAGGCGAAATAGGCCACCTGGCGACCATCGGGACTGAAATCGACCTCAGTGCGCCAGGCGTGCAGGAAGCGCTTCTTGCCCGTGTTGAAGTTGTATTCCCACAGCTCCCATTGCTGGGCGTCCAGATTGGCGTTGGAGTAGAGCATGACGCCGCGGGGTCCGGGCGGCGGTTTGGGCGTGGGCGTGGCCTCGGGCGTGGGCGGCAGTTCGGCGACCACGCTCACCGCGTCCGCTTCTCCCGTCAGCGTGGCCAGGTCTTCGCGCACCCAGGCCGTCTTGCCCTCGCCCAGGTCAATCTCCCACCAGACGCCATCCTTCATCTCGGCCTTGCCCAGCACGTCAAACGTCTCCCCCTTTTTGCCTTTCCGCACGACCAGATAATTCGTGCCGGGACCGCCTCGCAGATTCACGTTCTTGTTCAGAGTGACCTGCACGGGCTCAGGCGTCGGCGTGGGCGTCGCGGTGGGCTCGGGCGTGGGCGTGTTGGTGGGAAGAGGCGTGGGCGTGTCCGTGGGCTCGGGCGTGGGCGTATCCGTCGGCGCGGGCGTCGGCGTGTCTGTGGGCGCGGTGGTGGGCGTGTCCGTCGGGACCGGCGTGTCCGTGGGCTTCGCGGCCTCGGTCGCGGCCACGGCCTCAGCTACTTGTGTGGCGACCTCCGATTCGGACGGGCCTGGATTGCATCCCGCCAGCACTGCAAGCCCCAGCAGCAGCGTCATCAAAATCACGAGGGCAGTTCCGGTTTTCCGCATGTTCCTATCTCCTCAAAAAGGTGCGCCGAGCTCGCATCGGCGAGAGATGAAGCCCGACCAAAAAATGAGCAATGAATGGTAAAACGGCAAGGCGATGTCCCAGATGACCGATCTGGCCCCATTATAACACGAAAAGATGAAAATCTGCTGACAAAACCCCGACATCGCCCTGAAAAATTTGCAAGCAAAATCACTGATTGAAACCTGCTGTAAGCGCCGTGCGTAAAGCAATTGACATCATCCACTTCATCAAGGAGACATTGCACCCTCATGAGTTGTTTAGGAAACATCATCTGGCTGATCTTCGGCGGCTTCTTCGCCAGTCTGGGCTATGTCCTGGGCGGTCTGGCCATGATGCTGACCATCGTCGGCATCCCTTTCGGCATCCAATCCATCAAGATCGGCGTGGCCAATCTCGCGCCCTTCGGCAAACACGTGGAGAAATCCCCCCTTGCGGATTCCTTCCTCGCCCTGTTATTCGACGTCATCTGGCTGATTCTTTTCGGCTGGGGCATCGCGCTCATCCATCTGACGTCGGGCGTCCTGCTGGCCATCACCATCATCGGCATTCCCTTCGCCAAACAGCACTTCAAACTCCTGCCCATCGCCCTGTTCCCCTTCCGCTACCAGTTGGTGGAAGGCTGAGGCGCTAGCGCAATCCCAGGGCCTCTTCGTCCAGCCGTTGGAAGAAGGCCAGCATGAAATCGTGACGTTCACGCGCGATCTGGCGGGCTGTGGCCGTATACATGTTCTCGGCCAGGCCCGCCAGTTTGCATAGCAGCTCATGCGAGGGGGTATAGTCCTGGCTGCCGCCGTGCGCCCGGCGATAAGCGTCCCGGTCGGGGCCGATGCGTTGGTCGAGTTCGGACAGAGGATGGGTCCACAGTCGGTTGCCGTGAGCCCCGGCGAAGGCGAAAACCCGGGCCACGCCCACCGCGCCGATGGCGTCCAGCTTGTCCGCGTCGTGCAGGCATTGGGCCTCCAGGGTGACGGGATCGGGCGGCTGGCTGAAGCGATGGGACTCGATGGCGTGCGCCACCGCGTCCACGAAGTCGGATGGGGCTTGGGCCAGCAGGTCGCGGGCCATGCGGGCGCTGGCCAGGTGATGATCGCGGCGTCCTTCGGACACGTCGTGCAGCAATGCGGCGACGCGTACGATCTCCACGTCCGCACCCTCGGCCTGGGCGATATGCACGGCCAACCGGGTGACTCGCAGCACATGGTCGAAGGCGTGGGCCGCGTCTGCGTTTTCGTACAGGGTTCGGGCGAATTCGGGCGTGATTTCGGGCATGGTCGGGAGAGAAAGCGGCGGTTGAAGGTTGGCAATGTGAGGGTTTTAGAGTACCATTGGGACAGGATATTGACAATCTCCAACCTTCCTTTCATCCACTCCCAACGCGTTCTCATTTCCATCTCAATTCATCGCCATGGCTGACTCCATCCTGCCCGAAGAGGGCATCCCCGCCCCGCCCGAACACCTCTCCCTCCTGGGCCGCTGGCGCATCGCAGTGCAGCAGTGTAATGTCCCTGACATCCAGCACGCGGATTTCATCAGCCGCTGGCTGGTCATCGCCCGGGCTTGCGTCTTCTCCATGACCCTGACCTCGGGCGTCATCGGCGCACTGTTGGCCGCGGAACTGAGCGGGCGTTTCGGCTGGGCGGAGCTGGGTTATGCGCTGCTGGCCATCATCGGGTTGCTGGCCGCTCACGCCACCAACAATCTCGTCAATGATTATGTCGACACCCGACGCGGCGTGGACACGGAGGACTATCCCCGCGGGCAGTATGCCACCCATCCCCTGTTGGGCGGCCTCACCACGCCCAACCGATTGCTCATTGGCGCGGCCATTCTCACCCTGTTGGATGTGGGCATCATGCTCTATCTGGCATCGGTACAAGGCCCGCTGGTCATCGCCTTCGCGGTGGCGGGCTTCCTGCTGAGCATGGGCTACACCAGCATCCTCAAACGCTTCGCGTTGGGTGAGATCACGGCGCTGGTGGTGTGGGGCCCGCTGATGATTGTGGGGACATACTATTCCATTACGGGCGAGCTCAATCCCAACGCGTGGTGGGCCTCCCTGCCCTATGGTCTCATCGTGGCGTCGGTGCTCATCGGCAAGCATATCGACAAGATGGAGGAGGACCGCAAGGCGGGCATCCATTCCCTGCCTGTGGTTCTGGGCCAGAAGCGGGCCATCCTCTTGCTCAAGGCTACCTTCATCCTCTTCTACCTGCTCATCTTCGCCCTGGTCATCCAGCAGGTGGTGGGATTCTGGATTCTGGCGACGGTGCTGGCCGCGTGGCGATTGCGCACGGTCTGGCTGGCGCTTTCCCTGCCCAAACCCAAAGAAAAGCCCGAGAACTGGCCCGTGTGGCCCCTGTGGTACGTGGCCTGGAGCATGTACTTCAATCGGGCTGCGGGCATGTTGTTCATTTTGGGATTGATTTTCAATATCATTGCGAAATACGTCTTTCATTGAGTTCTCAACGCTTTTTGGAGGCGCTTTCATGCCAGCATTACGATTCCTCGACCTGGAACTGGAAGCCATAACGCCCACTTTTTCAGGCGGGGCCGATAAGAAGGCCGAAATCCGCCCGCCCAGTTTTCGCGGGCTCTCTCGCTATTGGCTGCGCGCTCTCTTGGGCGGTCTTTTCGGCGATGATCCCCCCAAAGTGCGTTCGCTGGAAAATGCAATCTTCGGCCACGCGCACCGGGCCTCGATGGTCGCCTTTCGCTCCGGCAGCGAAGTCGAAACCGCCCTGTTCGATATGGATCGCGACGATTTTCCTGGGATCGGGTATCTGTTCTATTCGATCTATCAAAATCGGCGCGATGGCATCCTGGCTCAACAGCGATTTCGAGTGCGCATTCAGACGCGTCCTTTTCCGCCTCCCGAACTGATCGTGGATGAACAAAAGCTGGACGTGGACCTGGGATGGCGGCTGACCCTGGGGACAACATGGCTCTTGATCTGGCTGGGAGGCGTGGGGGCGCGCGTGCGACGAGGCGGAGGATCCCTGTACGCGAAGGCCCTGCCCGCGGAGTGGCCGCGATCCCTTCCCTCGCCTCTCTGTGAAAGCAACGACCCCGTCGCATATGCTACAGAAATTGGCGCCAAGTTGAGTCAATTGCGGGGAGCTTTTGGCTGGACCCCTGCGGCGGCTCTCCCCAAAACGCCCAGCGCCAATTTGCTCCACCCCCAAGCCTGCTCCATCTTCATTCTGAACAAAACCTACCCCACATGGCATGAGGCGCTCAATGAAGTGGGCGCGGCCTTTCGCGATTTCCGCTCTCGACAGCCCGACGATTACGTAGCCGTCAAAAACTTCTTGAAGGGACTATCCAAAGGCGTCAACCAGGTGAAACGCGCCATATTCGGCTTGCCTCTGACCTTTTTCTTCAGTTCCCTTTACCGCCAACTGCGCGATCAGGGCGTGCCAGAACGGGAAGCAAGAGCAAGGGCCACGGCCACCCTGGGCCCGCGTCGCGGCCTCGGCAGAGCTTCGCCTTTATGGTTCCGGGTGGTGCGTCTGCCCGGAAGCCCCCCGAGCTACACCCTTCAGATGACGTTGTTTCATACGCGCTTCCTGATGGATGACGTAATGACCCTTCGTCCCAGGGATCGTTCCTTGCACCGGATCGACGTTCCCATGCCGACCGATTATGGCTATCTCCACGAATGGTTCGATTATGTGGGTAAACGCGTCGCACCGCTTCTGCCAGTTTCATTTCACTAACTGGAATCTGGCGAAAATCATTGTCACCGCTTTTCCCTGGATTTTTTGCCACGAATTGAGTGAATTTAAGGAGACATTTTGATGAACCAGGCCCGTGACTTACTCTTTCTTTATACTGAAACGCCTTTGCACGCCGGCGTCGGATTCGATCCCGACGCTGCGGTGGACCTGCCCATCCAGCGGGATGAAACGACGGGATATCCGATCATTTTCAGTAGCACCCTCAAGGGCTCATTTCGCTCCCTTGCGCGAGCGAAGCGCGTCGACGAGGAGATAGAGGCCGCAGTCTTTGGAGCCCTCCCCGAGCAGGTGGAAGAGGCGGACGCCCGGGAGGAGGAAAGTGAAAAGGGAAAGTCGCCATTCCCCGCAGCATTGTCCATCGGCGACGCCCAGCTCTTGCTATTTCCCGTTCGCTCCTTGCTCGGCGTCTTCGTGTGGGCCACCTCGGCTCAGGCGTTCGCTCGCTTCTTGCGAACAGCCCATCGCGTCGGCGTCGGTCAGGAGATCCCCCAAATCCCCGCCCCGCCTCCCGGAATCGCCTGGGTTGCGCCGCAAAGCCCGGTCATCACCGAAAAGAAGGAACTCGTGTTGGAAGAATTCACCTTTCGAGCTCGGGAACAACGAGCCATGACCCATCTCGGCCAGTGGCTGGCGGATACGGCGTTTCCTCTGGATGAAAGCTTTGATTATTGGGTGCAGAAGATGACGTCTCATTTCATCGTCCTGCCTGATGAAGTCTTCCAGTTCTTCGTGACCACTCGCACGATGATTACTCATCGCATCCGCATCGATCCTGAAACAGGGGTCGTGCAGGAGGGAGCGCTATGGAGCGAAGAATACGTCCCTCCAGAGGCCCTGTTCTACACTCCCGTCGAGGTCCAAGCTCCTGACAAGCCCATAGAAGGATTGGAGAGCGCCGAGGAGGTGTTCGGGTGGTTCCGAACCCTTCTCGATGACGTGGTGCAGGTGGGGGCGGGGCGCACTCTGGGGCGCGGCCTGCTGCGAGTGCGATGGGCAGGCGAAGAGGTTGACGAAGCAGAGGAAGAGGAGGAAAGCGTGGCATGATATCAAGGCGACAGATTCTTCCCAAAGAACGAGATGAATTTGCAGCGCGCGCGGTGGAAGAAGCGCGCCGCCTAACCAATTTTTTCCACTACGGCGATATTGCGTCTTCCCTCCCCTTACTCCTTCATCGCCACGGCCTGGGTCAGACCCTCAGTTATCTCCAAATTCGGGGCGGCGGCCGTGAGCAAAGTCCTTACACCCATGTCTATCGTCATCTGGCCGAACGCCTCAACGCGGTGTTTTCTCTTCCTGATGACGATCTGTTGAACAGCATCACTCGCTTGAACAGCCAACAATATCTCCGTCTGGCTTCCGAAGCCCACGCTTACGCCTTGGCCCTGCGCCGGGCCGTGCGGGCCCAACGG
Source organism: Anaerolineae bacterium (assembly GCA_026991225.1). Taxonomy (GTDB): domain Bacteria; phylum Chloroflexota; class Anaerolineae; order J102; family J102; genus M2005. The sequence goes on from JALXCB010000063.1 coordinate 20,451, forward strand.
CAGAAACGGGAAAGTGAGGCCGCTGAAACCAACGCCAGCGAACACTCGACCGAGGAGGACATGCCATGAAATGGCGATTGCCTCGTTTCAACCCCTGGAAAACGCCCTACCCCCTTCCTAAAGACACCGCCAGCATCCTCATGGAGCAAGGAGGGAACTCCGATAACTTCGGCCTTTACCTCGATCGCTTGCTCGCCTATGGCGAAAGGCGGGGCTCGCTCGAATTGCTGCGCGAATTCGCCAATCGTCGAGCGCTCACGGCGGAGTACGTCTCGCAAAAGGACTTGATCGCTGCGTTGAACCGACGCTGGCGCGCGCTGAGTCGGCGGCTGCGGGCCGTCACGTTTACGGCCCGCCCCGAATGGCGGATATTGATCGGCAAGGCCGGCCACAAAATCCTGGAAGCGGACATTGCCATGCACCCCGTTCATGGCATCCCCTGGATTCCCGCTACGTCGCTCAAAGGCGTCACGCGGCTCTATGCGGAAGCCGTGGCCGACGCCCCCGAGGACATGGTGACGCATCTCTTCGGCGCGAGCAAAGAGAAGGGGGAGACGCAGGGGGATCTCATCTTTTTGGACGCCATCCCTTTGGGAGCGCCGGTGATCGAACGCGATGTCATCAATCCCCATTGGAGCGTCTACTACGGCGGCTCTGACTACACCCCCGCGGCCGATCTCCTCAGCCCCAAGCCGGTGTTTATGATGGCCATTGGGAAGGCGAGCCGTTTCCTTTTTGGTGTGGCCAGCGTCAGCAATGACGCCGTGGCCGTGGAGCAAGGCGCGGACTGGCTGCAACGCAGTCTTGTCGAAATAGGCGTAGGCGCCAAATCCGCGTCCGGCTATGGCTATTGGGTGATCGAGGACGAGCGTGGATAGTCTTGCTTCGTAAATGGCGTTGCACAGAGTTCACTGAGAGCGCACAGAAAACGTAACTACTAAGGTCGCGCCGCCGCTTTTTGCCACGAAGACACGAAGAAAACGAAGGCACGACGTATTTTTCTTTATTTTTCCCTTCGTGTCTTCGAAAAACTTCGAGCCTTCGTGGCTTTTGGCGG
>JALXCB010000064.1 GCA_026991225.1 Anaerolineae bacterium
GTGTCGGGGTGGCCGTGGGTGCGGGCGGGGCGGGCAGGTCCAGCCGCTCCACCTGCACAAGATGGATGGTTTCATCGCCGTCGTCCAGGGCGTTGATGTGGAAATCGGAGCCGGGATGATCGCCGCCGCCTGGCTGGCGGTTGCCAAAGCGGGCGTCGGTCAGGGTCCAACTGACGGTCTTCCATGCGCCTGTGTTGGTCTTCTTCACCACGCCCGCCAGTTTGTTGGGATCGCTCCAGGCGTCATAGCGCACCTCGAAACGGTCCGCGCCCATATCGTAATACGTAATGTTCAGCCGCACCCGCTCGTGGGCGTCGAACAGATAGCCATCCTCGATATCGAAATACATGTAGGGATTGCCGGTGGCGATGTCGGTGCGGCGCGTGTAACGCCCTTCCGCGAAGGAGGAGACGTTCCACATGGGCACGGTGCGTCCGCCCGGAACCTCATCGTTCTGCACCATGAAGAAATCGTAGTTTCCCCATTGCGGATACCAGGTGTATTCGGTTTCGCGCATGGCCACCCAGGCGGAGGGGCTGTTTTCGATGGTCTTGCCCAGGTGATCCAGCGCGAAGCGGAGGATTTTCTCTCGCTCGGGCGCGGTCACCAGGTCCCGGGCGAAAACGAAGTAATCCGCATGCTTGTCCAGGCCATTGTACACGCCCCACATGGTGTTGGTGAGCCCGGTCATGTATTGCGCCTCGTACGACTCCCAGCCGATGGGCACTTGCTTCCACCATTTGAGCATGGGATCATATTGGCCCGCCCCTTTTAAGGAATATCCCTCGCGATCGATGACCGCGGCGTCTGTATCGGGGACGAGACCGTTGTGTTTGAGACCCACGCCCCGCGAAGCCGCATAATCGGTGAACTCGCGGCGTTCCTTGATGCTATCGAAAACGGGCGCGTATTGGAGAATCAGCGGTGTGCGAGTAAACGCCCGCCGATGGATATCGATGATCTTGTTGACGGTTTGAATCCACAAATCACTGGTCAATCCTGCATCGACCAGGCAATCGTGATGGTAGCTGTCAGCGGGTTTGGTTTCGCCGTAGAAACCAACGTTGATCTCGATGAATGAGATGCGGGGATCGCCATCGAATCGGCGTCCCGCCTCGCCAATGAATGCTTCGAGCTCGGACAGATAGGCGTCACTCCAATACTTGGGAATGCTCCATGAATCTTCGCAGAGCACCCGCATATCAGGATGCTGGTCATAAAGGAATGTGGGTACGGCGTCGCCGCCGCAACAGCGTGCATCATAGGAAAGGAAACCCAGAGCTGCGGGCTTGTTGTAAGAGGCTTCTTTTGCCAACCAGCGATCTACCTCCGACCAATCATACCGCCCCGGTTCCACCTCGATCGTATTCCAACGGAAGGCGAGGTGTCCGCCCGTAATAGGGGCGGTGTTTGGATCGAGGTTGCCCCAATCGTAGAACACGTAGATGCCCGGGCGAAATTGGGGGGCGATTGCGTTGGGGGCCAACGCCCAGGCTGGCTCCGGCGTCTCTCCCTGAGCGCCGACAACAGGCGTGACGATCCATCCATTGAGGACGATCATCACGCCTGCAAAGAAGATGATGAGACTTGTCAGTATCAAAAAGCCGAAGACGGATTGGCGCGATTTGAACAGCATGGAAACTCTCTCCATCTGAAAAATGGTGTGTGAAGAATGGGGGAGGGGGAGAAGTATAGCAGTCTGGGAGGGAATTGGCAATGGCGACCCGTTTTCCAATTTGCAAAATCCTCCGAAAACCTACAGAATATAGCCCATGCGCGTACTCACCTTTCTCGCCCGATCATTTTCCTGGCAGCCCTTCAGTCAAACCCTCCCCGACGCGCCGCCTGCGTTGCCCGGCCAGGTCGCAGACGCGGTGGTCGCTTTTATCCAAATCGAAGCTCGGGATGAAGGCGACCGGGCCCGGGCTTTCCGCCATCTTCTCAAGCACCTGAAATGGCTGGCGAACAAGAAAGCGTTTCGTCACATCGTCCTGCATTCGTTCACGCATCTGGGCGGCGAAAACGCGGACGCTGATTTCGCTCGCGAGTTCCTGTTGGACATGGCTCGGCGGTTGGAAAATACGGGCTATCAGGTGGATATCACCCCATTCGGTTATTTTTGCTCCTGGCAGCTCGATGTTTATGGCGAAAGCCTGGCCAAGGTGTACAAAGAGATCTAGTCAACCGCCGGGCCCATCATCCGGGAGGATGTTGCTCCTGCGTGGTGAGCTTGTGATAGGCTTCCAGCCATTCCAGCATCTCCTTCTTCTGACTTTCCATGCGCCGCCTCTCCACATGGCGTTGATAGTTCTCCAAACGATTGAGGATCTCGAATTGCACTTCATCAGGGGCGGGGACGTAATTGAATGTGATTTTCCCCTCCTGGGCGGCGGTCTGGATATCGACATCGCCATAGTGCAGCAAGTAGGCCAGGGGAGTGGGGCGGGTGAATTGCACGTTCTGGATACGCTCCAAACGAATCGTGGTGCGGATTTCATCCATCCAAAGGGGCTTTTTCTGGATGCGCTCGACGATTTGATCGGTGACGATGTACCGGTCATTTTCCCAATCTTCCCAGTTCCACCAGAACCAGAACATGCTGGCCAGGAGAAACACGCCCGCGATCATCATAAGGGGGATGCGAACGGCTGATGGCCATCCTCCCATGATCGCGCTGGTGGCAATCAGGATCAGCGCGCCGCCGCTGAGCAAAAAGACAAGCAGCGCGGGCACCGTAATGCGCACCAATCCGATCCAGTGGCGACGCCAGACCAGACGATGATTTTCTTTCTCTTGCAATCCCAGCAGGTGGAGGAAAGGCAGGTTGGGAGGCGTTTTGCGGGCCTGTTGGGGTGGCGATTCCAACAACGCCCGGTCGTCGATCTTCTCCTCCAGGCCAATGTGGAGGCGCTTTTGTAATTCTTTCTGACGGCTCTCCAGATCGCTTGCACTCGTAAAGTTCTGGATTCGCTGCATTTCCCTGGAGACGATCTTGTGGGCAAGGCTGGGATTAGGAAGATGATCGAAGTTGATCTCGCCTTCCGGCGCCGCGGTGCTGATGATCAGATCCCCATAACGCAGAATCTGGCCGATGAGACCGCGATGGATGTCCAGATTTTGTATCTGGTTGATGGGCGCGGTCAGGCTGCTGTCGCGGATCAATGGCACTTTCTCGCGATGGACCACGCGTTTTGTGGTGACGATATGAAAGTCATTGCTGTAATCGATGGCGATCCAACCGCCGATAGGGAGGATATAAAGCGCCCCGACCAAAATCTCCAGCCACATGGGCGGCCAGCGCCCTATCAAGACGGCAAAGACGCCGCTAAGAGCCAACTGGACGAGTATAAAGGGCAGCAATATCCACAGTCGTTTCAGGGGAACGATCCAATGCCGTCGAGATTTGAACAGCACGCGCTCATCGGCAAATTGCCAGCTCTCGAGTTTTTTGATGGCGGCCAATTCCCGACGCTGCTCTTTCGTAAGTTGGAGCTGGTTTTCGACGCCGGGGTTGTCGTTGAGGAAAAGGAGGAAGTCTTCATGATGGAAGCGCACCCAGTCGGTGGGCTCCAGGGTTTCTACGGTGGAATCGGATCGCTGGCGATAGAGGAGTGACTCCACGCCGAAGTAAGCGCCAGGCCCGATGGTGGCCGAAATGGTCTGGCCACTCTCCAGCATGGATTGTCTGAGCGCCGATCCCCGAGCCAGGATATAACAGTAGCGGGTCTCCTGTCCCATCGACACGATGGTGTGGTGCGGGCGATGAAGATGGATTTGCATGACATAACCCGCCATGCGATGGATGGTCTCCGGGGCGAGTTTCTCGAAGATAGAAACCCGGCGCAGAAGCGATTCCACCGCGAAGGGGGGCTTGGTCCAATCGTGTCCGCGATGGCGGGCGATGATGGTTCGGAAGTCCTCTTCGGGGAGGAGGAAATAGCGGGTGGGGCTTTCGACGACGGCCTTGAATCGAGAGGGAGTCTGCGCCAGGATGTCGCGATAGCCGAAGACCGCTCCGGCGCTGACCCAGCGCGTGTCGCTATCCCCCTCCAGACGCACCCGGCCCTGACGCATGATCACCAGATCGAGGACCTTGACGCCTTTCTCCAGGAGGATGATCCCCTTATCCGCCCGTTCAACCTCCACAATGTCGCTGATCCATTTGATTTCGAGATCATCCAGGGGCGCAAGATAGGGGTTGGCCCGCAGTTGCCCGATGACATCGCTGCGGTCGAACCGACTCTCCATCTCAGGAAAACGGGCGCGCAGCCGGGCCAGGGATTCCAGACTAACCGCAATGAGTTCGACTTGCGTCAGCGTCTTGGCTGTGCCCAATTGCCCCTCTTTCGCATCCAACTCCAGCCGACCCAACACCTGCCCCTCGCGCACGATCCGTCGCAACCTGGGCTTGCCGGGCTCCGTGTGCACCAGCTCCACCTCGCCCCGTCGGATCAAATACACCCATGGGGTCACATCTCCCTGACGGAAAATGGTCATGCCCGGACGCATGGGCTCAGAAGGCCGACGGGCGTCCAGCAATTGCAGGTCTGCTAAGGGCAGGCCCGAAAAGAGGGGGAATCTCGCCAGCTCTTGCGCCAGCGCAACAGGATCGGCGTGGGTCTCTGTCATGATCTATCAAATCTATCAAACCAGGAGAAATATCACTCTCATCTTAATCATTTTACCACGATCTGGCAATCTCTTCAGCGACAGGCCATATCCTTTTCCTTCCTGAGAGCGTTATTGCATAATAGCCGTTTCTCGCCAATCCATCCTTGACTCCCCTGCAAGAAGGTTCTTCAACACAGAGACACGGAGGACACAGAGAAGAATAAAAGGTTCACGGAGAAAATTATCCTCCAACCTTATCTTTTTCCTCCTCCGTGCTCTCTGTGTCTCCGTGGTTAAGGCTTTTTCTGGAAATCCATCCTCTCGCTCAAACTGGTGAATGTCTATGATGACTCGATCTTCCGCCAAACTGGCGCTCTCACTGCTTCTCGTCTTGATAATATCGGGGACGCTCTTCGTTTTCGCTGCGAATACAGGCCACACGCAAACGGGCGGCGGGCCCGATTCGACCAATGCGATCAACGAGATCATCCCTTACAGCCGACGCCTCAACTGGGCTCCGGGCCTTTACATCCCTTACAAATCCGTTGTGGTCAACGTGTTGGATTATGGAGCCAGGCCCAATGATGGTCGCGACGATGGCCCGGCCATTCAGGACGCCATCTACGCGGCCAGAGACAAAGGCGGCGGCGCGGTCTATCTGCCCGCAGGAACGTATGATATCAAGACCCGCGCGGTGAACGATGGCGCCTTGAATCTGCCATCCAACGTCGTTTTGCGAGGCGACGGGCCCAAATCTACCACATTGCGTTTCAATCTCAGCGCCTACAGCAATCCCGTGGCCGGGATCCGGATGCTCGCCTGGAACTATGGCGATTTCGTCAACGTCACGGGCGGATACAATCATGGTTCGTGGAGCATCACCGTGGCCGACGCGTCCCAATTCCAGGCGGGGGATTTCGCTGAGATTCTGGAGACCAATGACGGGAGCATCGGCAACGAATCCTGGGCGCAGGACGCCGTCGGCGAGATGGTTCAGATCACCAAAGTGGAAGGGAATCGCCTTTCCCTGGCGGAACAGCTCCATTACACTTACGAGGCGAGCCGGAAGCCTCGCATTCGCCGCGTGACCGTCATCCGCCATGCCGGCGTGGAAGATCTGCATCTCGAACGGACCGACGCGGGATCGGGCCAAATGATCCTCATCTACAACGCCGCGGATGTGTGGGTGCGCAACGTGGAAGGTGAACATGTATTGGAAAGCCAGGTGCTCACCATCAACACCTATCGCTGTGAGATTCGCGACAGCTATTTCCACGACGCCTGGGGATATGGCGGCGGCGGTCAGGGATATGGGGTCAATCTCGAGAAGCACACCACAAGTTGTCTGGTCGAAAACAATCTTTTTCGGAACTTCCGCCATTCCATGGTGGTGCAGATTGGCGCCAGCGGCAATGTGTTCGCCTATAACTATTCGACGGACCGGCATTACACCTATTACACCGATCTCTCGGTGCACGGCCATTACCCTTCCTACAATCTTTTCGAAGGAAACATTGTGCAGGAGATCAACAGTTCCGACGCCTGGGGCGCATCGGGGCCGGGCAACACCTTCCTGCGCAACTGTGTTCAAAATGATGGCATTCAACTCAAGCATCAGTCCAACACCCATAATCTCGTGGGCAACGTGTTGAATTACTATCCCAACAGCATCCGCATCGATCCCGACGTGAAGGATACGTTGGTGCATGGCAACTTTACCGACGGTGCGTTGCAATGGGACCCGAGCATCTCGGATCACAATATCCCCAGCAGCTACTACCTGTCGAGCAAGCCATCCTTCTTTGGCGGCATGCGCTGGCCCTCCATCGGCCCGGATATCGACACAAATTCCAACGATTGCGTGAATCCGGCCCAACAGCGCTGGCTGCAACAGGCCACGCCCACCCCCACGCCGCCGCCCGGAACGCCCGTTCCCACAC
>JALXCB010000065.1 GCA_026991225.1 Anaerolineae bacterium
ACGGATGAACGCAGATAAAAAGAAAAAATCTGTAAAAATCATCTGCGGAAATCTGCGATGCGAAGCATCCATGTCATCTGCGTTCTCATTTTCGTCCGTATCGGCGAGCTTTCGCTCGTGACGCCTGGTTTGAAAATCTGACACCTCCGACATGCGCATCCTCTATCTCTCCCGCGTCCGTCTCAACCCCTACGTCGATCTCCTGGCGCGCGGCGTGGAAGAGGCCGATCCTGAGATTCACACCCAACAACATCGCACCCTCTCCTGGGCGCGCATGAATCTGGACTGGCGCTGGCGCATCCTGCACCTGCATTGGATCGAACTCCAATACAACTATGGTTCTGTGCCGCACGATAAGGCTGAGCTGGACTTGAACGCATTTCTGGACAAACTGGCGCGCATTCGCAAACAAGGCCGCAAGATCGTCTACACCGTTCACAATATCGACCACCATGAGGGCCTGCACCCCGATCTGAACCAACGGGCCAATCGTTGGATCTTCCAACACGCGGACGCCATCCATGTGCACAATCGGTTTACCGCCGAACAGGCAGCCCGACGGTATGGTCGCACAGAAAAGGTGTTCATCATCCCGCACGGCAACTATATCGGCGTGTACCCTCGGCAGATCCCCCGCAGCAAGGCCCGGCAGCGGCTGGGCATCCCCGAACGCCACTTCGTCTACCTCTGCCTGGGCCAGATGCGGCCATACAAGGGCCTGGAGGAGCTCATTGCCGCCTTTCTGAAGCTCGACATGCCCGACGCGACGCTGCTGTTGGCCGGACACATCGCGAATCCCGATTACGCGAAGAAACTGAAGCGACTGGCAGGAGATCATCCCAACATCCGCCTGTTCCCCAGTTTCGTGCCGCCCGAAGAAATACAGATCTACTGCCACGCGTCCGACATCTGCGTCCTGCCCTATCGAGATGCCACCACCTCGGGCGCGGCTCTGCTCGCATTCTCCTTTGGCAGCCCCATCATCGCCCCCGCCATCGGGCCTTTTCCCGAGCTGCTGGGGAAAAACGAACGAGGCATGCTCTTCCATCCCCGGGAACACGACCTGGAGACCGTGCTGGCCCAGGCCCGCGAGCTCCCCCTGGCCGAGATGGGACAGGCCGCTCGGGCCTTTGCCGAAGCTCGGGACTGGCGCACCATTGGAGCGCAGCACGCCCGCGTCTATCGGGACTTGCTTCGCTAATTTTTCGCCTTCGGTTCTTCCTTCGCAGCTTGCTTTCCAGCCTTCCGAACGCAGACGCGCCGCCCCATGCTCTCCGACCAGAACATCATCTGCTTCTCGCCCGACCCAAGCTGGCATCATCTGTGGCGCAATCGTCATCAGATTATGACCCGGCTGGCCCGGAAGAATCGGGTGCTCTTCATCGAGCCGACGCCCTATTTGCGACCGATCCTGGCGCAGGTGCGAAAAAAGGGCCCGCGGACGCTGACAGAACGTACGCTTTTCTCGCCCATGGAGAATCTGTGGGTGTATCGCGCCCCCAACCGCTATCCCATCTCGGGCAAAACGCCGCTGCGCCAGACCACGTTCGCCCTGCGTAAACGCCATCTCCGCGCGGTCATGGCCCGTTTGGGCATGGACGCTTCCCCCATCTTGTGGATTTTTCGCTACGATCTGGGGGAGATGATCGGGCATCTGGATGAGAAAATGGTGATCTACCACGCCGTGGACGAATACGCGGGTTATGCGACGGAAGACGCCGATCCCCAGGCCCGGCAACGCGTTCAACGCATCATGGCGATGGAGCGTCGCATTCTTCGGCGCGCAGACCTCGTTTTCGTCACCTCATCCAGCCTGCTGGAAAGCAAGCGCCCCTGGAACCCCAACACTTTTCTCATTCCCAACGGCGTCGATTACGACCACTTCGCCCCACCTCCCCAGCGTCTCCCCGAAGATATCGCTACCCTGCCTGCGCCCCGCCTCGGCTACGCCGGCGCCATCAACGAAAAGCTCGACGTGGCGCTGCTGGAAACGCTGGCTCGCCAGCGCCCCGATTGGAGCCTGGTTCTGGTCGGCCCTGTCCTTTTCAAACGGCCAGAGGCGCTGGCGGGCCTGCGGGCGCTGCCCAACGTCCACTTCCTCGGGCGAAAATCGCTGGATGACCTGCCCGCCTACATGCACAGCTTCGACGTTTGCCTCATGCCTTACGCCCACAATCTGTGGACAGAAAATATCAGCCCCCTCAAACTCTATGAATATCTGGCCACAGGCCGCCCCATCGTTTCCACGGGCATCCCCGCCGTGCAAGATTTCCGCGATGTCGTTTGGATCGCAGATAATAGGGAGGCGTTTTTACAGGCGGTGGATCAGGCCCTGAGCGCGGATACGCCCCAAGACGCGCAACGCCGCCAGGCTGTGGCCCGTGAAAATACCTGGGACCAGCGCGTCGCAACCCTCTCCAGCATCATCCAGGGTTACCTCACCTGACCGACACCGAACCATGAACGATTCCCCGGAAGGAACCTTCTCCAGCTATTTGAAGATCATGACCAGGCGGTGGTGGCTCTTCCTGTTGCTGCCCGTGGTCACCGCGGTCGCCATCTGGGCCATCGGCAGCACAGCCGAGCCCGAATATGTCGCTTACGAACGGTTGCAGATTATCCCCAGCGACGCCCAACTGGTCACCCTTTTCTCGCGCACGCCCGTCCTCACCACCGAGCAGCAAATCCAGTCGGTGCATGACGATTTTTACGACGTCATCCGATTGCCCTCCGTGGCCTGGAAGACCATCGCCGATTTGAACCTGAACATGTCCGCCGACGAGTTGATCAAGCGGATCGACACGCAGCACTATTCGACCTTCATCACCGTCTCGGCCCGCATGCCCGAGCCTGAGCTTGCCCGAGACGTGGTCACCGTTCACACCCAAAACGCCATCGACTATTTCCGCAAAGTGCGCGTCAACCCGGCCGAAGTCACCAAAAAATTTTTGGATGATCAGGTGGCGCAGCAGGAACAGGCGTTGGCTGAAGCCCGCCTCGCCCTTCAGCAATTCCAACTGGAACATGAGGTGAGCAAGCTGCCCGATGAGATCGCCGCGGCCGAAGATATGCGACGCACGCTGGCCGCGGAGCGCGATCGTCTGCAGGCCCAGGCCGCCCGGGCCGATGAACTGGCTGCCCAGTATCAGGAGCTGGCCCAGAAAAACCGTGCGAAAGTCGCCGAATTACGGGCTTCCATCGCCACATCGACCATCATCACGGACACAACCGTCATCACCGATACGGCCTCCGCCGTCCTGCCCGGCGACGCCATGGTCACCCAACAGCAGATCGAAGCGTTGATCGACCTGGCCAACAAACAGGAAAGCCAGGCTCAAGAACAAATGGCCGAGGCCGCAGGTCATCGGGCCGCGGTCGAAGATTACAATCGTCGGTTGAATGAACGCCAGCAGGAGATCATCTATTTGCTGGGGTTGCAGGAACAATATCAGGCGCTGCTCAACCAGTTGAATCAGGCCCAGGGAGCCTATGACTTCCTGGTGGATAAAGCCAATGAGGCGAATCTGAAGGTCGTCCAGGGCAGCACGGTGGGCTATCTGGAAGTCGTCACGCCCGCGCGCACGCCCACGGCGCCTGCGCCCAAACATCTCCTGCAATTCATGCTCGTCGGCATCCTCGGCAGCCTGCTTCTGGCTCTCCTCCTGGCCTTCCTGCTGGAGATTATCGAACGCAGCCTGGCAAAACGATAACCATGCGCGTCCTCATCTTCGGCCCCTATCCCGCTCCTGGACAGCCCATCTCGGGCGGGGTGATGGCTGTGGTGCACACCCTGGCCCAGGGCCTGGCCCAAAGGAATGTGACGGTGGGCGTGGTGACCGCCGCGGCGGGCGGAGAGGACAGGGATGAAGAAGATGGGCGGGTGAGGGTGTATCGCCGGGGCATTCCACGTCTGCCTCGGACGCGAAGACACCGCACCATCCGCGGCAAATTGTTGGAAGCGGCGCATCATTTTCGTCCCGCCATCATCCATGCCCACGGCACAGGCTACTACGCTGCCGCGGCCCTGGATGGGCTCTGGCCCGTCGTCATCACGGCCCATGGCGTCGTCTACGAAGAAGCCCGCCGCAGCCAGGCGCGCGGCCTGAAAGAGCGGCTGGCCTGGCGCTACGACGCCCGCCTGGAAAGCGACGTGCTGAAACGGGCTCGTTTCGCCATTGCCATCAACCCCTATATCCGCCAGGCATTCGCTGAATACGAGCATTTGCACTGGTTCCACATCCCCAATCCCGTGGATGACGCCTTCTTCGGGATCGCGCGTACACCGGAACCGGGCCGATTCTTCACCCCAGCCCGAGTCATTCCCCGCAAAGGCGTCGATATCCTCATCCAGGCCTTCGCCGCGGCGGCGGACCGCTTTCCCCAGGCCCAACTGCGCATCGCAGGGGAAACCGCGTCCATGCCCGATTTCGTCCGCCAATGCCGGGCGCTGGCCGCGAAGAGCGGAATCGCTGATCGGGTACACTTCCTGGGGAATCTGGACCGGGACGCCTTGGTGGAGGAATACGGTCGGGCCTGGGTCACGGTCCTGGCCTCCCGACAGGAGACCGCGCCTGTCGCCATCGGCGAAGCCTTCGCCGCGGGATGCCCGGTCATCGCCACCCGGGTGGGTGGCGTGCCCTGGATGGTCCATCAGGGGGTGAACGGCTTGCTGGTTCATCCCGAGGATGACGAGGCCCTGGCCCACGCCCTGATGCACGCGCTTTCGGCCGGCGATGAGGTGGACGCCTGGAGCCGGAACGCCCGCACCGCGGCCCAATCCTACCGCCTGGAGGCCATCCTCGACGCCACCCTCGCGGCCTATCGTCGTGTGTTATCCTGACACTCGATAGGGAACGCAGAGGACGCAGATTGAAACGGATGAACGGTAACTGCTAACGCACCCCGGTTAACAAACCACAAAGGGCGCCAAGGCGCCAAGAACCCGAAGAAAAAATGTATGAATTTCCCTTTGTGCCTTCGTGTCTTCGTGGTTTTTGCCTCGCCATGATGGGATGCGTGTATAGTTAAAATGATCTGCGTAAATCTGCGTCGCGAAGCATCCGCGCAAATCAGCGTTCTCTTTTCATCCGTATCGACGCGCCAAACGCCCCCACGCCCACGCCCTTCCTCATGCGCATCGCCATCCTCGGTCACTTTCCGGTAGACGCCCCTCCAACGGGCGGCGTCCAGAGCGTCATCGCCAATCTGCGAGATGAACTGGCGCGGCGAGAGGGCATTGAACTCCATCTGATTCAGCATCGCCGCGGGGTTCCAGCGGGGACATTTCACCGCGAAGGATGGATAGAGCACAATCTGCCCGCGCGAGATAGCCGCGTCATCCCCAACATGCTACGCACGCCCGCCCTGCTGCGTCCTCTTCTGGAGAGTTTGCAACCCGATGTCATCTCCTCCCACCAACCCGAATATGCGGTGGCGACGCTGAAGATGGGCCTGCCCACGCTTCACACCATCCACGGCTTCCCCGCCCATGAATTCTGGACCCGCAAGGGGCTCTTCACCCGCGCAGCCACCCTTTGGGAAGTCTATCTCGAACGCCAAACCCTGGGCAAGGCCCGGCATCTGGTGGCCATCTCCGACATGGTCATCGCCCGCTATCGCGACCGCACGCGTGCAGTCTTCCACCGCATCAACAACCCGGTGGCGCCGCACTTCTTCGCGCCAGCGCCCCCGCCTCTCCCCGGCCGATTTTTATTGGTGGGAAACATGACGCCGCGCAAAGGCGTCGATGTGGCCATTCGGGCGGTGCAACGCCTGCGCTCCGATTTTCCGGGCCTGCGGCTAAGCATTGTGGGAGGCGACTCGAATCCAGACTATGGGGCGGAGATGCACGCCCTGGCTCGCCCCCTGGGGGACGCCATCCGCTTTCTACCTCCCACGAACCAGGAGGGGATTCGCCAACTGTTGTGGGAGTCACAAGGATTGCTGCTTACATCAAACGAGGAGCACGCGCCCATGATCATCGGCGAGGCCATGGCTGCGGGCCGACCGGTGATCGCCACGCGCGTAGGGGCTATCCCTGGCATGGTCGAGGAGGAGCGCACGGGGTATCTGGTGGATGCGGGCGATGTCGAAGGCGTGGCCGAGGCTCTGGCCCGATTGCTGACCGATCCTCATCGCGCGGCGGCCATGGGAGCTCGCGCGGCGCAGATCGCCCGGGAACGATACCATCCCCAACGGGTGGCCGACGCGTATCTTCGGGCGATGCGCGCGGCCATGACACTCTCCTGACGATATTGCCTTTTTCCCGCGCCTTCTTTTATACTAGATAGGTTAGAATGGTCTTCGACCAACCGCAATTCGCATCGTTTCAACCCATTTCGAACGCTTTTGGAGGAGAAAGCCCATGCGTAAATCAACATTGTTCCTTTTGCTCATCTTGCTCGTGGTGAGCGCCGTCGCATTGAGCGCCTGTGGCGGCAAAGCGACGCCCACGCAGGCGCCTGCGGAGGAAAAGCCCGCGGCGACGGAAGCTCCTGCACAACAACCTGCGGAGAAACCCACCGAAGCTCCCAAAAAGGAGACGAAGGAATTCAAGATCGGCCTGGTCACCGACGTGGGGCGCATCAACGACCGCAGCTTCAACCAGTCCGCCTGGGAAGGCGTGAAGCTGGCCGCCCAGGAGCTGGGTCTGCCCGAGGACAGCATCAAGTACATCGAGACCAAGGACGCCAAGGACTACGCGGACAACATCAACCAGTTCGTCGAGAACGGCTACAACGTCATCGTCACCGTGGGCTTCGCCCTGGGCGACGCCACACGCGAGGCCGCGATGAACAATCCCGACATCTACTTCATCGGCGTCGATCAGTTCCAGGCCGAGCCTCTGCCCAACCTGGCGGGCCTCATCTTCCCCGAAGACAAGGCGGGCTATCTGGCGGGCGTGCTGGCCGCCTCCCTGACCAAGACCGGCACCATCGCCGCCGTCCTGGGCACCGACCTGGTGCCCCCCGTCGTCGCCTTCAAGGAAGGCTATGAGGCGGGCGCCAAGGCCACCAAGCCCGACATCAAGATCATCTCCACCTACCATCCCGGCGAACTCTCCCAGGCCTTCGTCGACCCCGAATGGGGCGCGGCCACGGCCAAACAGGCCATGGACCAGGGCGCAGACGTGGTCTTCGGCGCCGGCGGCATGACCGGCAACGGCGCGTTGCAAGAGGTGGCGGCCGCCGCAGAAGCGGGCAAAGAGGTCTACTGCATCGGCGTGGACACCGACCAGTGGGAGACCCTGCCTGCGGCGCATCCCTGCCTCGTCTCCTCCGCCATGAAGCTCATCACCCCTGGCGTGGCCGACCTGATCAAGATGGCCTACGAGGGCAATTTCCCCGGCGGCAACTACGTGGGCGATGTGGGCCTGGCCCCCTTCCATGACTTCGAGGACAAGGTGCCTCAGGACGTCAAGGACCTGCTGAAGAAGACCAAGGAAGGCTTGCTCAACGGAACCATCGACACCGGCTATCACCCCGGCGGCGCGCCTGCGGAAGAGGAAAAGCAAGAAGAGACGCCCGAAGTGAAGGCCCCTGAAGGCTTCAAGATCGGCCTGGTCACCGACGTGGGGCGCATCAACGACCGCAGCTTCAACCAGTCCGCCTGGGAAGGCGTGAAGCTGGCCGCCCAGGAGCTGGGTCTGCCCGAGGACAGCATCAAGTACATCGAGACCAAGGACGCCAAGGACTACGCGGACAACATCAACCAGTTCGTCGAGAACGGCTACAACGTCATCGTCACCGTGGGCTTCGCCCTGGGCGACGCCACACGCGAGGCCGCGATGAACAATCCCGACATCTACTTCATCGGCGTCGATCAGTTCCAGGCCGAGCCTCTGCCCAACCTGGCGGGCCTCATCTTCCCCGAAGACAAGGCGGGCTATCTGGCGGGCGTGCTGGCCGCCTCCCTGACCAAGACCGGCACCATCGCCGCCGTCCTGGGCACCGACCTGGTGCCCCCCGTCGTCGCCTTCAAGGAAGGCTATGAGGCGGGCGCCAAGGCCACCAAGCCCGACATCAAGATCATCTCCACCTACCATCCCGGCGAACTCTCCCAGGCCTTCGTCGACCCCGAATGGGGCGCGGCCACGGCCAAACAGGCCATGGACCAGGGCGCAGACGTGGTCTTCGGCGCCGGCGGCATGACCGGCAACGGCGCGTTGCAAGAGGTGGCGGCCGCCGCAGAAGCGGGCAAAGAGGTCTACTGCATCGGCGTGGACACCGACCAGTGGGAGACCCTGCCTGCGGCGCATCCCTGCCTCGTCTCCTCCGCCATGAAGCTCATCACCCCTGGCGTGGCCGACCTGATCAAGATGGCCTACGAGGGCAATTTCCCCGGCGGCAACTACGTGGGCGATGTGGGCCTGGCCCCCTTCCATGACTTCGAGGACAAGGTGCCTCAGGACGTCAAGGACCTGCTGAAGAAGACCAAGGAAGGCTTGCTCAACGGAACCATCGACACCGGCTATCACCCCGGCGGTTGATGCAATAGCATAATTTGCACAAAAACAGGGATGGTTTTAGACTTACGTGTCTGCCATCCCTGTTTTTTATTCAAGAGTCGCTGTAACTATCTTGACAATGTCATATTCGTGCCAAAATGCCCGCAGGTAAACCTGCGGGCTAGCAACAACGCCCCGTAAACGGGGCTTTTGGCGGGTCGCGTGCGCCAAAAGCCGGGTTCACCCGGCGTCGTTTCGTAGCCCGGAGCTTGAGCTCCGGGCGGGGCAGGAAATGTGACATTGTCGAACTATACACGTATCCCCTCAAAGCGAGGCAAAAACCACGAAGGCACAAAGGGAAAAGTGGCAGGTAGCAAGTGGCAGGTGAGAAACGTCGCTGCTAGAAGAACTTGCTACTTGCGACTTGCAAACCTGCATTGTCTTCGTTCTCTCCCCCTGAGCGTAGCTCGGGGGAAGCCGGAGGGGGGCCGAGCCTTCGTGGCAAGACGTTCTGATGGATACCTGTATAGTTACGAGCCATTATCGCTTTTCTCATTGTCGAGAGGTTCGCGTATGAACCAGTCTTCATTCCGTCGTCTATTGCGATCATTGCTCATCCCGGTGTTGGCCGTGCTCACGGCGCTGGCCATTGGCGCCATCATCATGTGGCTGGCGGGGGATGATCCCATCGCCGCCTATAAGGGGCTGTTTCAGGGTGCGTTCGGCAGCAAGCGGGGCTGGGCCACCACCATCCGGAAATGGTCGCCCCTGCTGTTGACCGGCCTCTCAGTGGCCATCGCCTTTCAGGCGGGGTTGTTCAATATCGGCGCCGCGGGGCAGTTCATGATGGGCACGGTGTTCTCGGTGTGGGCCGGAATCAATTTCGAGGGGATGCCGATTTACCTGCATCTCCCCTTCGCCCTGGGCATGGGCATCCTGGGGGGCCTGCTGTGGGGCGCGATCCCGGGCATCCTCAAGGTGACCACCGGCGCGCACGAGGTCATCACCACCATCATGCTGAATTATATCGCCGCGCTTTTCGCGGGTTGGACGGTGTATGCGGGAGGTTCGCAGGGGCAAAAGCCCGGCCCCCTGTGGGACCCCGCAGCCAAGGCCATCTCCCAAACGCCACCCGTGGTGGAAAGCGCCCGCATCCCCTTCATCTTCGGTCCCCCCTACCGGGTGCATTGGGGCATAGTGCTGGCTGTGCTCATGATCTTCCTGTTCGCCTGGCTCATCAACAAGACCACCATCGGCTTCGAGCTGCGCACGGTGGGCCGCAATTTCAAGGCCGCCAGGTATGCGGGCATCCGCGTGGGTTGGACGGTGATCCTGGCGATGATGCTGGCCGGAGCGCTGGCGGGCATGGCCGGGGCCATCGAGACCCTGGGGGTGAATTTCAAGTTTGCCCCCGAGTTCGGCGGCTCCGTGGGGTTCGAGGGCATCACCGTGGCACTGCTGGGGCAGACGAATCCGTTCGGCGTCGGGCTGGCGGCCTTCTTCCTGGCGTCGTTGGCCGCGGGCGGGGCCAAGATGCAGTTCGATTCGGGCGTATCCACCGACATCATCCAGGTCATCAACGCGCTGATGCTGGCCTTCGTGGCCGCGCCCGCGATCGTGCGCTGGCTTTATCGCATCCGCAAGGCCCCGGAGGAAGAAGAAGGCGTGCCCAAGATCTCCTGGGGAGGCGGGTGATCAGTCATCAGTCATCAGTATTCAGTGATCAGTTAGTAGTTGCTTTTATTCGAGGTCCCCTATGAGTAGCGCAACGAAATTCAAACGCACATCGATGATCGGTCTGGGCATCGCCATCGCCCTGCTGGTCACCAGCATCATCGTCAACCTGCTCCCTTTGCCCAACGATTCCATCTGGAAAGTGCTGTTCGGGGTGAGCACGCTCAACTTCACGCTGCGGGCGACCATCCCGCTGGCCCTGGGAGCGATGGCAGGCATCCTGTGTGAACGCACGGGCATCATCAACATCGGCATCGAGGGGATGATGCTGGCGGGCGCGTTCGCCGGGTTCGTGGTGAAGGTGCTGACCAATGATTGGCCGTTGATGGCGAGTTTGCTGGCGGGCGTGGCCGCGGCATTGATCGCAGGCGCCCTCATGGGCTACATCCACGCCCTGTTCTCCATCAAATTCAAGATGGATCAGATCATCTCGGGCACGTTCCTCATTCTGCTGGCCCTGGGCCTTACCTCCTATCTGTTCAATCCCGATTGGGTGGCGGAAGGGAAGTTCTCTCCCATCGCCATCCCTGTGCTGTCCGATATTCCCGTCATCGGCGACGTTTTCTTCAACAATCCTCCCATCACTTACACCGCCCTGATCCTGGTGGTCCTGCTCCATATCGGTCTTTTTCACACGAAATGGGGGCTGCGCTCCCGCGCCGCTGGCGAACACCCTCGCGCGGCCGACACCCTGGGCGTGAATGTGAACTTCTACCGCTATCTAAACACGACCCTGGGCGGCATGGTGGCGGGACTGGCGGGCGGTTTTCTGGTGCTAGAGGCCGTGGGCCAGTTCCAGGAGGGCATGACCGCGGGCCGAGGCTTCATCTCCCTGGCCGCGATGATCTTCGGCAACTGGATGCCTTTCGGCGCATTAGGGGCGGCCACCCTGTTCGGTTACACGCAGGGCGTGCAAAACGCCTTGCTGCTGGCGGGCGTGGTGGATATCCCCCGCCATTTCATCTCCATGCTGCCCTACGTGGTCACCATCATCGCGGTGGCGGGCCTGGTGGGCCGCGTACGCCCGCCCGCGGCCGAAGGCAAAGTCTACGAGACGGAAGGATCGTCGGAATAGCCGATCAATCGCAACGAATCTCGATGAATCTCCCCGTCACGTTGGCGCGGAAAGCCGAGCACGTAATGCGTAATGCGTGATGCGTAACGATCTCACGTTTCACGTTTCACGTTTTCACGCATCACGCCCGTTGCAATCTCGCCCAACGTTGGCTTCGAGTTACGTTCGTAAACAAAAGCAACGCTATTTTCAAAAGCAGGAGTTCCCCATGCCCACACAACCCACTCCCGTTCTCGAAGTCAAACACGTCACCAAGCGCTTCCCCGGCGTCGTGGCCAATGATGACGTCAATCTCACCCTGTACGAGGGCGAGATTTTGGCGCTGCTGGGGGAGAACGGCGCGGGCAAATCCACCCTGATGAATATCATCTACGGGCTGTACAAACCCACCGAGGGGGAGATCTACGTGCGGGGGAAGAAAGTGGAGATGAAAAGCCCGCGCGACGCCATCGCCCTGGGCATCGGCATGGTGCACCAGCATTTCCAGCTCGTGCCCGTGATGACCGTGGCCGAGAATATCATGCTGGGCGCGGAAAGCGTCAAGCGCGGGCTGCTGGACGTGAAAAAGGTGGCCCAAGAGATTCAGGAGCTTTCCCACCGCTATCATCTGGACGTGGACCCCTACGCGGTTGTTGAAGACCTGCCTGTGGGCGTGCAACAGCGCGTCGAGATCATCAAGGCGCTCTATCGTGAGGCCGAGATTCTGATCCTGGACGAGCCCACCGCGGTGCTGACGCCGCAGGAGATCGAGGGCCTGTTCGAGATCATGAAGCGGCTGCAATCGCAGGGCAAATCCATCATCTTCATCTCCCACAAGCTGAAGGAGGTGCTTTACATCTCCGACCGCATCGTCGTGCTGCGAGATGGCAAGGTGGTGGGGGAGACCACGCCCGCGGAGGCCACGCAGGAGAAGCTGGCCGCGATGATGGTGGGCCGCGAGGTCATTCTGACGGTGGAAAAGGAGCCCGCCCGGCCCGGCAAGGTCGTGCTGGAGGTGAAGGATCTGAAGGCCAGGAGCGATCTGGGCGAGCCCGCGTTGCGCGGGGTCAGCTTTCAGGTGCATGAGGGCGAGATTTTAGGCGTGGCCGGGGTGCAGGGCAACGGCCAGACGGAGCTGGTGGAGGTCATCACCAGTCTGCGCAAGGCGGAGAGCGGACAGGTGATTATCAACGGCGAGGAGATGACCAATGCGTCGCCCCGGGCCATCACGCAAAAGGGCCAGAGCAGCCATGTGCCCGAAGATCGCCACGCCTACGGCATGGTTGCCAGCTACTCGGTGGCCGACAATCTGGTGCTGAACACCTATAACCTGCCGCCGTTCGCCAAAGGCATCCGCATCAACCGCCCCGCCATCATCCGCCATGCGGAGGAGCTCATCGAGAAGTTCGACGTGCGCACGCCCGGCCCGCACACGCCCGCGGGCAGCCTTTCGGGCGGGAATCAGCAGAAGATGGTGGTGGCCCGGGAGTTCAGCCGCCCCATCAAGCTGCTCATCGCGGCCCAACCCACCCGTGGCATCGACGTGGGCTCCATCGAATTCATCCACAACCAGATCGTGGCCAAGCGGGATGAGGGCGTGGCCGTGCTGCTGGTCAGCGCCGAGCTGGACGAGATCATGGCCCTGTCCGACCGCATCGCGGTCATGTACAAGGGCGAAATCCTCGACATCGTGCCCCGCGAGGAGGCGACGCGTGAAAATATCGGCCTGTTGATGATGGGCGTGAAGCGGGGCGAGAAGGTAGGCGCCACATCATAAAAATTGGCGTATATGAACGACATCCGCTATTATGATCAAGTCGTTTGCCGATAAACATACACGTCGCCTTTTTGAACATAAAATCGTCTCCAGGTTCCCTCCTGAGATTCAAAGAAAGGCGCTGATGAAATTATATCTTCTGGATGCCGCTGAAACATTGACTGATTTACGAGTTCCACCGGGCAACCGTTTGGAAAAGCTGACCGGCGATCGAGCTGGACAGTATAGCATCCGGATCAATCAGCAATGGCGCATCTGCTTCCGATGGGAGGCAGGTCATGCCTACGATGTTGAAATCGTCGATTATCATCGCTAACTCATGAGCCATTTAGATCCTATCCATCCCGGAGAAATTCTTCTGGAGGAATTTTTAAAGCCTCTTGGGATTAGCCAAAATCGGCTGGCCGCGGAAATTCATGTATCCCCTCGCCGTATCCATGAAATCGTCCAGGGTAAACGAAGGATTTCGCCCGATACGGCGCTTCGTCTCGCCCGTTTTTTCGGCACATCCGAACGGTTTTGGCTGAATTTACAAACGCGTTATGATTTGGAAGTGACAAAGGCGCAGTTGGGAGATCGACTTCAAGAAGAGATACGCCCATTGAAATCCGCCGCCTAAACCGATGGCCTACAAAAATCTGCGCGAATTCATCCGTCTGCTGGAAAAAGGCGGGCAACTGGCCCGCATCACCGCCCCCGTCGATCCCTACCTGGAGATCACCGAGATCGCGGACCGGGTGAGCAAGGGCCCGCTGGAAAAAGACAAAGCCCTGTTGTTCGAAAATGTCATCGGCTCCGACATGCCCGTGCTCATCAACATGTTCGGGCATCCCAAACGTATGGCCTGGGCCCTGGGCGTACGCGAGCTGGAGGAGCTGAACGAGAAGATGGCCCGGCTCATCGATCCGAGCCCGCCCAAGGGGCTGGGCCCGGCGTTGGGGCGAGCGAAGGATATGCTGGGGGCGCTGAAGAGCGCGGGGCTGAAACCCAAAATCGTCAAAAACGCGCCCGTGCAGGAAGTGATCAAAACAGGCGAGGACGCCACCCTGGCGGGGTTGCCCATCCTTACCTGTTGGCCCGAGGACGGCGGGCCTTACATCACCCTGCCCACGGTCATCACCCGCGACCCCATCACGGGCGTGCGCAATGTGGGCATGTATCGCCTGCAAGTGTACGACGAGCGCACTCTGGGCATGCACTGGCAGTTGCACAAGGGCGGGGCCGAGCACGAACGGGAGGCCCGCGAAGCGGGCGTGGAGAGAATCCCCGTGGCCGTCAGCCTGGGCGGCGATCCGGCGGTGGTGTGGTCGGGCAGCGCGCCCCTGCCCCCCAACGTGGATGAGTTTCTGCTGGCGGGATGGCTGCGGGGCAGGCCGGTGGAGCTGGTGAAATGCGTGAGTCAGCCCCTGGAAGTTCCCGCCCACGCCGAGATCGTCATCGAAGGCTGGGTGGATCCCAACGAACGGCGCATGGAGGGCCCCTTCGGCGACCACACGGGCTACTACACCCCGCCCGACCTTTATCCCGTCCTCCACATCACCGCGGTCACTCACCGCAAAGACGCCATCTATCCCACCACCGTGGTGGGCCTGCCCCCCATGGAGGATTACTGGATGGGCAAAGCCACGGAGCGGCTCTTCCTGCCCCTGATGAAGCTGTTTCAGGGGGAGATCGTGGACTGGAACATGCCGCCCGCGGGCGTGTTCCACAACCTCATCTTCGTCTCCATCAAAAAACGCTACCCGGGCCACGCCCGCAAGGTGATCAACGGCCTGTGGGGCATGGGCCTGATGGCCCTGACCAAGGCCATCGTCATTTTCGACGAGGACGTGGACGTGCAAAACGAGCAGGAGGCGTTTTTCCACATGTTGGGGAACGTGGACTGGAGCCGGGATGTGATCATCCAGAACGGGCCGGTGGATGCCCTGGACCACGCCAGCTATCAGTTCGCGTTCGGCGGCAAGATCGGCATCGACGCCACCCGCAAGCTGCCGGAAGAGGGCTACACCCGGGAATGGCCCGAGCTGGTGCGCATGTCAGACGAGATCAAAGAGCGGGTGACCCGGCGGTGGGCGTTGTATGGGTTGGATTGAAAATAAGGTCCAATGTCCAACGTCCAAAGTCGGTGGCGGTTCACAGTTGACAGTTGACGGTGGTAGACCGGGAAACCGGTAGACCGGTAGACCGGGGGGAGCGACGCGGCCTGATTGCCCAGGTTGCCTGGTTTACTGGGTTACCGGGCTACGTGAGCGTCCAGAAATAACTTCCCTTTTTTGCCGCAACACTTGCCGAGTAAACTCGTGCCTATGGAGGCGCTTCGCGCCAATGGTCGCCCTTCGGCGACCCCTTTTGTCGCCGTTTTGGACGGCGGAGGCCGTCATCTGATTCTCTTCCGCTGTTCTCTCCCGCTTGCGGGGGAGATGAAGAGGGGGTCTGGCCGTAGGCCTTAAGTGTTCGACTTCAGTCGATGAGCACAAAAACGGAAACTAATTTTTAGACGATTACTACGCGGCCCGTCATTTTCGTCCGTATCGGCGCTGGCGGGCCTGCAATGGGCAATGGACGGGAGACGGCGCGGACTGCCTTCCTGGCTGTTAACCTTCACGTCCGACTTCAAGATCGCCAGTCGACGCAGTTCCGAGGGATTCATCACCCCAAAATCCCTGTTTAGTAAAATTCATGACCGGTCTTTCGAGGTATCCGATACCACCACCAACCCCGATAATCCCCAAGTATAGGGTATGGCATTTCTCGCGTTAACTGTTGAAATCTTTTGTCTATAGGAAGAAGTTCCCTGAGAATTTTTTCTTGAATCGACTCTGGCGCCATTGCTATTATCTCTTGAAGTATTTCTCTGGTAGATAAGTCATTTTGGTAATCATAAATTGAAAAGAAATAACCCATCTCTAAATCAGAAACGAATTGTGACCACTTATCGATCAATTGATAAAGCGTCAATGGATATCGCGCTTTATTCGAAAAATTCTGCAAAATGCTATCGATAATTTGTTCTTCTTGTGTTGTAAACATTGGGGGCGACACAATCTTACGCTTGTTTGTCATAGCCAATAGTCAATTCTCCGCGGGGTGCCTGGATGAAGCGCCCGAGCGCGGGAAAGGCGAATGGGCGAACGGACGAAGGTGCGAGGGGTCTGAGGAGATTCAGGGGCTCCGCTTCGGGCGCTCTGAAGTTGGGAAAGGGCTGGAGTGGGGAGCGTGTTGGGATTGTAGCAAAGGGGCGGGCCGGGCGCAACAGGCCCGTGAACGGCCTGCCGCTTTAGGCGGGGTGGCTTCAGTGCACGGGCGATTTTGTCAATGGGTGAAGCTGTACCTGAAATCGAGTTTCCGATACCAGAAAGAATCGAAACTGGCGATCTGCTCGATCTCCAGTTGCTTAACTGACGCTTTGACAAAGCTTTTCAGTTATGCTACATGATTGGGCACGTCATCGTATTATCGTTGATTTTACCCATCATTCCCATCGTCATCATCAAGAAAGGAGGCATCATGTCCACCGAAGCCCGACAAATCCCCTGGCTTTTGTATCTGGTCTTTGTCGTCATCGGCGCGGGGCTGGCCGTGATTCTGACTGTGGCGGAGGGTGACGCGGGGGCGATGACGCCCGCGGGCTGGGCCGCGGTCATCATCGGCTTCGCGCCCCTCATCGGCGCCCAACTGGCCCTGGGCATTCCCTCGGCTGCGCAGAAAGTGCAGGCCTGGCTGCAGGCCACCCGCCGCCCTTTGCTTCACACCGGACTGGGGGTCACCGTCATCTGGTTGGTGGTGCAACTGCTGTCTGGAGAATTCGATCCCTACATGACCGTGGTCGTGGGGTTGGGCTTGGTCGCGGGCCTGGGCGCGCTAAGACAGGTAGAACGAGGCAAACGGGGGCTCACCTGGGTGGATATGGCCGTATGGTTGCTGTTGTGGATTCCCTTCGACTTGCGCTGGATCTATGACCTGGGCGGCGATTACAACTGGTGGTCCATCGCCATCTCGGTGGTCGCGGTCATCGGCTGGTATGGCCTGCGCGACCTACCCGAATTCGGCTATCGCCTGGTTCCCCGCTGGCGGGATATCGTCATCACGGTGGCCGCGACCGCGGTCTTCGCGGCCATCGTCATCCCCATCGGTCTGGCCATCGACTTCCTCACCTGGCCGCCCTCCCAGCCGCCGCAACTCGTCCCGGCCCTCCTCATGTTCGTGGGCATTTTCCTTACCGTCGCCATTCCCGAAGAGCTCTTCTTCCGGGGCATCCTGCTGCACGGATTGGATCAGATGACCCAACGACGGTGGCTCACCCTGCTGGGCGTTGCTCTCTTCTTTGGGTTAATGCACTGGAACAATGTGGATGATCTGACCACCCAGATCGCGTATACGGCCCTGGCCACGCTGGCGGGGATATTCTACGGCTGGGCCTATCGTCGCAGCGGCAACAATATCCTGGCCGCAGCCATCACCCACGCGCTGGTGGATGTGATCTGGGCGACGTTTTTGCAATAAGCCATCGCCGCGGCGTTGGCGCGCATCCTCAGACCTCGAAGGCCGGTTGACTGACAAATCTCGTTTCGCCCACACTCTGGCCGAATAAATTCAGGACTATGGGCGTTCCGCCGCCCGTCCCCCTGCGGGGACGGCGTTTTTTCGCGGAGAAAAACGTCGGCGACGGCCGACGTGCGGCCGGGCAATCCACCTTCCTTATTTCCTCCCCCGCCCGTCTCGGCGCGGGGGAGGAAGCAAAGGAGGGGGCCAGGCCCTCAGCCCCGACTTCCAGTCGGCGGTTTTGGCGGGCGGAGAACGCGTAGTAGACTTTTGTCAGTCATTCAGCCTCGGAGGTCTGCGGAGACCTCCGAGGTCTTCTGCGCGATGCCAATGATGCCGTGACAGGGCTCACTATGTTCGCTGATTACTCGAACCAGCGCTGGAATTCGGCCCGAATCCTCTCCAGGATGGCCCGCACCTGCTCGACTTCCAGCCCGCGCACCTGAGCGATCTCCTCGACCGTAAGCCGCCCGCGGGTCCACAAATCCAGCAGGATGCGGCTTTGCTCGGGCAGGTGATCGTAGAGGTGGGCCAAAAGCGCCCGTTGGGCCTCGTCCGCCTTCACTTTCACCCGTTCGACGCCCATCGCCTCGATGATCTCATCCTCGAAGCTGTCCTCCAGCAACACGATCTCGGGCTCGGGCGGCTCGATCTCGGCGTCATCCAGCTCTTCCACCAGCACGATGTCGCCATCCGCATCCACAGTCATCTGCGGAATCTCGTCCATCATCCGCATCTCCTCGGCCAGGATATCCTCCAGCCGCACGGCGCGCTGATGCCAGGCCTCCTGGGCGATGATAGCGTCCAGACGCTCATCGGCTAGCTGGAAGAGACGCACGCGCAACTGGCCCGCGTCGTCGGGCAGGGCGTCGAATCCCTCATACGCAGCCAGCAGCACGTCATCCATCACGTCGTCGGGCGCGTAGAGGCCCGCGGGAATCAATCCGCGGCGCTCGGCGGAGCGCAATCGCTGGCGGATGTAGCTGCGGAGGCCGGGAGCAATCTCCTCCAGGGTAAAGAAGAAAGCGCGCTGATCGGCGTGGGCTTTCTGGTTTTTCAGTGTGGCGATGTGATCGGTCATGGCGTTTTCCTCTGCTATGTAAATAGGAGTCGGATCAGGATTAGGATTGAGGATCGTCAGGACAACGTTGAGCGAGTCTGCAACGGACGTGAAACGTCAAACGTGAAACGTCAGGTCATGACGCGTGACGTTTGACGCTTGACGAAATCGGCTTCCCGCGCCAACCTGGCATCGAGACGTTTTCATCCACATCGGCGAGGGGTTATGGTATGTGAAGCGGGTTCATGAAGTTAGATTCGGAAAAGGGAGCGCAGGTCACATGGTCAGGTTTGGGTTTCGGAGGTCATGTATCGGATAATTTTCAAGCGCCTCTTCCACCTACTTATCCTAACCCTAATCGCTCCATCTTTCAACCCCTCGTCCCTCGCTGGGTGCGTCCCAGATCATTGGCGTTATCCAGCCGACTGAAGTCGGACTCTTCAGGCCTGAGGCCAGTGGACGGCCTTCGCCGTCCTGTCTTCCGGTCGACGAAGGTCGACCGCCGGCGCGAAGCGCCTAAAGAGCCCGAGTTTACTCGGCAAATGCTTGCCAAAAATTTGGGACCCGCCGTCCCTCGCTTCATGCCTGTCGACACATCACCCGCTCCCAAACTCCGCCCGCTGAACATCCAGGCCATCCACCATCAAGGCGGGCCCGCCTTGTTGCTGCAAGACCCCTTCCAACTGGCGGGGCAATACATCATCCTGCCGCAGGTGTACGGCCCTGTACTCTATCTGCTGGACGGGACGCGCGATCTGGCGGCCTTGAAGCGCGACCTGGCGACGCAGTTCCGCATGGGCGTGGAGGAAGGTGCGCTAGAGGAGCTCATCGCGGCCCTGGATGAGCTTTATTTCCTGGAAAATGAACGATTCCAGCGGGTGCATGAGGAGGCGCGGGCCCAATACTATCAACTTCCCCATCGCCCCATGCTCCTCGCGGGCCAGGGCTATCCTGCCGATCCGCAGGAGCTCAAGGCCCAATTCGACGCCTATCTGGCCGAGGTCGGGCCCGCGGCCCGCCTGCCCGCCACGGGCAAGCTCATCTTCAGCCCCCACATCGATTACGCCCGCGGGCATGAGGTCTATGCCCAGGTGTGGAAGGCGGCCGCGTCCATGGCCCGCAATGCGGAGCTTGTCATCATTCTGGGCACCGACCATTATGGCGGATTCAACCAAGTCACCCTTACCCGCCAGAGTTATGCTACCCCTTATGGCATCCTGCCTACCGACCAGCTTTTGGTAGACCGGCTGGCCCGGGCGGTGGGGGAAGAGCAAGCCTTTGCGGGCGAGCTCTATCATCTGGGCGAACATTCGCTGGAGCTCGTGCTGACATGGCTCCACCACATGCGCGGGGGCGAACCTGTGCCCACGGTTCCCATCCTGGTGGGATCCCTCCTCCCTTTCCTGGACGCTCCCCACGTCCCCGCGGAGGACCCCACACTGGCCCACTTCCTGGCCGAGCTACGGGCCATCCTGCAGGAGCGCCCCAACACGCTGGTCATCGCCTCGGGCGATCTGGCGCATGTGGGCCCCGCGTTCGACGGCGATCCCGTGGATGAGCGCAAACGAGCGGCCATCCGCCAGCTTGATGAAGAGATGCTGGGATTGCTGGCCGCAGGGGATGCCGAAGGCTTTTGGGGCGTAATCAAGCGGGTGCGGGACGAGAACAATGTGTGTGGCGTCGCCCCCTTCTACCTCAGCCTGAAAGCAGTCGGGCCGGTGGAGGGCGCGCGGGCGGGCTATGCAGTCTGCCCGGCCGATGACGATGGAACCTCGGTGGTCACCATTGGCGGGATCGTCTTTGGATAACGTGTAATTTTCCCCACGGGATCACAATTTTGGTATAATCATGCTACAAAATTCTCATTGACCTCATCATCTCTTGCAATGGAGCGAGACATCATGGCCGAACAAACCGCGTATTGGACCACCTTATGGGTCGACAGCATGGATCGGCGTGACTGGCAGGAGCGGACGAAGGAAGCGCTATCGATGGATGGCGTCGAGGACATCCAGATCGATCCCGATAGCGGCCAGGTGAAAGTGAAGTACGATTTCAAACAGGTCACGCCATTTCATCTCCACGCCCATCTTCGCGCTGCCGGCCTTTGATCCATGCATTCTCTGCCAGCTTCACCGCCCCCACCTCTGTGGGGGCTTTTTTGAAACCTTCCATGAAGTTGTAGCGTATCGAGAATTGAAAAGTGTTCTCACTCCCACGGCATCGCATCTTCATGGAGGTTCCCATGACCGAGAAAAAACTGTATCGCTCGCGAGAGAATCGCATGATCGCCGGTGTGTGCGGCGGTTTGGGCGAATATTTTGAGATCGATCCCACGTTGGTCCGATTGGCGGTCGTCTTTTTCTCGCTGTGGTGGGGAGGCGGCATCCTTCTCTATCTGCTTGCGTGGTTCATCATTCCTGAAGAGCCCGCGCCATCTGAGGAGCAAGAAACGGATGCCCAAAAGTTGCTCCCCCAGGAGAAAACGCCCGTATCCACGCCTTCCTCTGACCAAAGCGCCACTGATTGAGCGTAGAGGTAACTGCTAACGTAGTCCTGTTCACTCGACACGGATACGAGGAAACACGGATAAAATCTTTTTTGAATGACTTCGCGCCTTCGTTTCCTTCGTGTCTTCGTGGCAAAAGAGGGGCGATTGGGGCCAACCACCTTAGCAATTGCGCGTAGAGAAACAAAAAGACCTCCGCTTCGCGGAGGTCTTTCGGATTATCGGACGAAAATATCAGGGAGGAGGCGTGGGGGTG
>JALXCB010000066.1 GCA_026991225.1 Anaerolineae bacterium
CTGCGGGCTAAAAACGACGCCCCATGAATGGGGCTACGGTGCATGTCGCGCGCCGCGGGAAGCCGGGTTCACCCGGCGTCGTTTCGTAGCCCGGAGCTTTAGCTCCGGGTGGTCGAGGCCGAAAACACCTGATTTCAAAATGCGTTTAGTTTAGAAGAACTTGCCACTTGCGACTTGCAAACCTGCATTGTCTTCGTCCCCTCCCCCTGAGCGTAGCTCGGGGGAGCCGGAGGGGGGCCGAGCCTTCGTGGCAATGCGTTTTCAAGGCCAAATCGGGCTACCTTAGTGCGCGTCCAGAAATTAGTTCCCGTTTTTGTGCTCACCGACTCAAGTCGTGCGCTTCAGGCCTGCGGCCAGTGGACGGCCTCCGCCGTCCAAAACGACGACAAACAAAAGGGTCGCCGCAGGGCGACCTCCGGCGCGAAGCGCCTAAAGAGCCCGAGTTCACTCGGCCAGTGTTGCGGCGAAAAAGGAAAGTTATTTTTTGACGCTCACTTAGCAGTTACACGGGCTCTGAGATGGGGGTTGGCAGGGATGGCAATGAGTATTGCAACTTTGTCATCAGAACGGTTCATCTTTTTCATTGTTTTTTCAGATGCCGCTGCTACAATGTGATTATCCGATATGCGGGTTTCGATGGATGTCCCGCCATCGCCAGGAGCTGAAGCCTCCTGGCTACGAAACGACGCCGGCAGGTGAACCTGCGGATGTTTGAGCAATGAAAAGGCTCCATGCGTAAAAACATGCACATTGGGTTGTGATTGTCTTTGGTCGGTGCGTATTACACGATCTGTTGAAATTCTGCCCCCCATCGTCAACTTTCTCGAGGAGAAAACCATGAACCCGATCAAACGGAGTGGCGCGTACACCCTGTTCCTGTTATTATTGATCCTCTTTCTGTCGGTGTTTTTAAGCCCAGCGCGTGTATTAGGGTCAAAGAGAAGCTGGCGGCCAGGAAGCATGGCTCTCACCAGCCCGTCTTGGCGGATAATGACTTTAGCCACCGGCATCAGCCATTGCTATCCTTCTCTGGCATTGGATACACGAAACAGACCTCATATCATTTATCTAGATGACGGATTGCAGTATGCTTATAAAGAGGGCGAGGGTTGGCATGTCGAAACTGTTGACAAAGTATATTGGTCGGAAGAAATATCCCTGGCGCTAGACGCATTCGACACGCCTCACATTGCTTATTTCGATTCGGATAAGAAGATTTTGAAATATGCGTACAAAGATGATGATGGCTGGGATATTCAAACCATCGATAGCGATATCAGTGCGACGCTTGGCGTCTCGACGATGTCTTTGACGTTAGATGCGGATGACGCCCCCCACATCGCCTACACAGGAGCCAGCAAAGGCCTAAAGTACGCTCACAAAATGGGCGACGACTGGCAGATCGAGGTGGTGACTATTGCGGGAGAGGCCAATCACATTTCTTTGGCTCTGGATTCAAATGGCTGGCCTCACATCAGCTACAAGTATCAAAGCGATGATGAGGGGAAATTTGGTTTGAAATATGTGTACAAGGATAATGACGGATGGCATACTGATTCGACGCTTCCTTACATTCGTGCAGTAGGAATCTCCCTGGCGCTGGATGATGCCAACCAACCCCATATCAGTTATATCAAGGTTACGCCAGCCCATCCAGGCGTATATCTTGATCTGGGATACGCTTATCGAGATGATAGTGGGTGGCATACTGAAATCTTGGATAATGACACGGGGGAGATGACATCGATGCTTTTTGACCATGCAGGTCGACTGCATATTAGCTATACGAGTTGGGATGATCAAAACCCAGGGATCAAATATGCCTACCGGGATGGGGAAGGTTGGCAGATAGAATTTGTAGATCCATCCCCAGACACATATTTTCCTTCACTGGCGCTGGATGACGCTAACCAACCCCACGTCAGCTATACCTCCTTTGATGATAATGGGGTGCGTTTATTAAGATACGCATGGAAACCAACCACCCCCCTCTACCTTCCTTTCATCATGAGATGAGTTCGATTTCCGGGAAGAGTTAATCGGAGCAGTCGCATTGGGCGCGGCAGATGCGATAGAATAGGGCCATGACCCCACCCGATCGCCCCCTGGCCCGCACCCTGCGCCTGCGCACGCGCTTGCCCCTGGCGCTGGCCGGCTTCCTCATCCTCGCCCAGCTCATCAACCCCGACCGGGTGTTCATGATGCTGCTGGCGGCGTTGGGCCTGACCCTGGGCGTGGCCTGGCTGTGGGCCCGCTCACTGCGGGATCACGTCCACGCCCGCCGCTGGAGTCGCGGGGGCTGGATCGTCGTGGGGGATGCGGTCATCGAGCATTTCGAACTGACGAACGAGGGGTTTCTGCCCGTGCTATGGGCTGAGATGCGGGATCATTCCGACATGCCCGATTATCGCATCGACCGGGTGGTGGCGGTGGGCGGAAACGGCGCTTTCGCCTGGCAGAGTGAAGGCGTCTGCACCCGCCGCGGGGTGTTCACCCTGGGCCCGTGGGAATTGCACATGAGCGATCCCCTGGGGCTGTTCGAGGTCACCATCCGCTATCCCGAATCCCGCACACTGCTGGTCTATCCGCGCATCGCCCGCCTGCCCGAATTCCCTCTGCCCCACGGCCGGGCGGGAGGCCGAACGGCCCGGCCTACGCCCATCCCTCATCAGGCGGACCAGGCCGCGGGGGCCCGACCCTGGCAGCCGGGCGACAGTCTGCGTCTGGTGCACTGGAAATTGACCGCGCACACGAACCAGCTCATGGTCAGGGAGTTCGAGCAGGAGCCTGCGGGGGATGTGTGGCTGCTGTTGAATGCAGACGCGTCGGTGCAGGCGGGCGAGGGTCAGGAAAGCACGATGGAGTACGGCGTCACCCTGGCCGCCTCCCTGGCCGCCAAACACCTCAACGAAAACCGGGCGGTGGGGCTGGCGGTCTTCGGGCGGGAGCAGGTGATTATCCCGCCCAAGCCGGGCCGTGACCAGCTCTGGGCGATTCTCTACGCGCTGGCCCACGTCGAACCTTCGGCCGACTGGTCTCTGGCCCGCACGCTGCGCCACGTCCGCGCCGACCTGGGCCGCGATAAGACCCTGATCCTGATCACGCCTGTTTCGTCGGCAGACCTCGAAGGTCTTGACGCGGCCTGGATCGCCGAGCTCCTCCGATTGCGGCGGCAGGCCATCGCGCCCGCGGCCATTCTCATCGACGCGGTCTCTTTCCAGAACGCCCCCAATCCTGCCCTCGCCTCCGTGCGGAACCTCCTGGCGGATCACGAAATCCCCGCCATTGTCATCGCCAAAGGCTATCCCTTCCATCCCCTGGGCATGTTCCGCCGCAAACGCAAGGTGCTGAAGACCCTGCCCGGATTCGGTCGGGTGGTCGAAGTCGAAGTGGAGGAGGAAGTGTGATGGTCGCCTGGTTCTGGCGGATGGTCGCCCTCCTGGTGCGACGGTTGCGGCCGCGGGAAGGATGGGCCGTGTTGTTGAGCCTGGCTGTCATTGCGCTGGCTCCAGCGGGCGCGGTGGGGGATGCGCACTGGTTGGGAAGGGACTTCAGCGGCTGGCTGGCAGCGGTGGCAGGGTTGCTGCTGGGACTGGTCCTGGCCCGTAAGGCGTCTCGGGGCTGGATGGCCGTGCTGACCGCGGTCATCTTGGCCGCGGGCCTGGCCCTGTCACAAGCCGCCATCCCCCATCCCTCCCTGCTCCTGCAACCGGCGAAGGCCGTCGCCGCGCTGCAAACCTTCCTCGCCGATCTGAGTCAGACCCTGGCCGCGCTGGCCGCCAGCGGTCCCGCGCCCCTGCCTTTGGATCTGCTGGACATGGCGGGCTATTTCTTCATCTTCCTGGCGGGCGCGTGGGCGAGCTGGCACGCGTTCCGCCGCCATGATCCCTGGCGGGCCGTCCTGTTCCCCGCCATCCTCCTCACCGGAACCATCTTTTTCGCCCACGCGGGTCACTTTTGGGCGGCCGCGTTCATCTTCGCCTTCACCATCCTCGCCATCGCCCTGCATCTGGCCCGAGATCGCCAACGTTGGGACGCGCTCGGCGTCGACTATTCCCCCGAAATCAGCCTCGATCTGTTCATCAGCGGCCTGCTCGTCGCCACGGGCGTCACCCTGGCCGCGCTGGTTGCGCCCAACCTGATCCTGACCCCGGTCACGGACGCGTTCTGGCGGGTGTGGGCCGAGCCCTACGGCTTGCTGGAATCCCGCATCAGCCCCCTGTTCCGCGAACTGGAGCGCCCGCCCCGGTCGCTGGTAGGCGGCGGAGAGGTCAGTCCCGCGGGCATGCCCCGCGCGCATCTGCTGGGCGCGGGCCCGGAGCTGACCGAGCAGGTCATCATGACCGTGCAGATGGATGATCCCGAGCCGGGCGCGCCTGAATTCTGGTCCGACTATCGGTGGCGCGGGCCCACCTACGCCATCTATACCGGCCGCGGGTGGGACAATCCACCGCCCGAAGAAATCAAGCGCCTGGCCGCGGGCGAGACCTGGCTGAAGACCATGCCTGCGGATCGACGCCCGTTGCGACAGGAAATGCGCTTTTTGGCCGGGCGTCCCTACTGGCTCTACGCCGAGGGCGAGCCCGTGGCCGCGGATATCGGCAGCCGCGCATTTCTCCTCGGGCCAGAAAACCTGATGGGCATGACCGCGAACGTACGGCATTACACCGTCCTTTCGCAGGCGCCCA
Source organism: Anaerolineae bacterium (assembly GCA_026991225.1). GTDB lineage: Bacteria > Chloroflexota > Anaerolineae > J102 > J102 > M2005. The sequence continues at coordinate 4,689 of JALXCB010000066.1, forward strand.
CCTTCGATGCCGATAACCTGCGCCATGCGCCCGCGGACTATCCCCCTGCACTGGCTATCTACCTCCAGCTTCCCGAGACGACGCCACAGCGGATTTACGACCTGGCCGCGCGCATTACTGCGGACGCGACCAATCCCTACGACCAGGCCATCGCCATTCAAAACTATCTGCGCACGACCTATCCCTACACGCTGGACGTTCCCATGCCGCCCGCGGGCCGGGACGCCGTCGATTACTTTCTTTTCGACCTGCGGAAGGGTTATTGTGATTACTACGCCTCGGCCATGGTAGTGATGGCCCGCAGCCTGGGCGTGCCAGCCCGGCTGGCTGTAGGCTATGCGCCGGGCGAGTACGACGCGCGCAAAGACCGGCTGGTGGTGCGGGAGAAAGACGCGCATTCCTGGCCCGAACTCTACTTCCCCGGCTACGGTTGGATTCCCTTCGAGCCCACCGCGGCCCGCCCCCTGTTCCAGCCCCAGGCGGGATTGCGGCGCACCCAGGAGGAGAACAAGCTGGACGTGGAAGCGACCATGCGATCCCTGCGTTGGCGGGCCGCGCTTCAGGGTGCGGTGCGATGGGGAAGCTGGCTGCTGGCTTGGCTGGTCATCGTGTTGGGCGGGCGCTGGCTGTGGCGGGAATGGCGGCTGCGGCGGCGGGCCGAAAATCCCTGGCAGTTGGTCTGGCTGCGCCTGGAGCGGGCGAGTCCGGGCTTCGGCGTCATCCCCGCGCCCTGGCTGACCCCGCGCGAGCTGGCCCAGGCCTGGTCACAGACCCTGGCGGCCCGCTATCCCGACCATCCCGCCGCCTCCGCCCTGGCGGATGCCATCCTCGCCCTGGCCGAAGGCGTCGAGGCTCGGGCCTACGCACCCCCCGGCCAACGTCCCGCGGACGCCGACGCGGCGGGGGCGTGGCGGCAGGTGCGCTCGGGCCTGCGGGCGCTGCGCTTCGCCCGATTGCTTCGTCGAAAGTAGGCCAAGGGAGTCACCGCCATCCCAGGTTATCGGGCAGCCGCCTCATACGCCCGCAGGCAGGCCGCGGCGATGGCGTCCCAGCCGAACTGGCGGGAGAGCGCTTTGGCATTCTCGCCCAACCGCCGCCGCAGTTCCCCATCCGTCAGCGCCCGCTCCACCGCATCGGTCATGGCCCGCGCGTCGTCCGCTGGCGCGAAGAGCAGGGTCTCGCCATCCACCAGGTCGGGGTAGAGAACCTGGGGCGGGGTGGTGACGATGGCCATGCCGTGCTCCAACGCGGCCATGAAGCTCCCCCGCCGGTAGGATGCGCCATCCCGGTAGGGGAGCAGGCAGACGTCCGAGATATGAAAGGCGGCCGAGACTTCTTGCGAAGGGATGTGGTCGGTCCAGTGGACGCGATCGGTCAGGCCGCGGTCGGCGATGCGGGCCTCGACGCGCTGCAAATACGCGTAGTTCGTGGGGTCGGACGCGCCCACCCGGCCGCCGATCATGAGCAAATGCGCGTTCTGACCCCGGTCGACCAGCTCGCCCAGCACATCTACCAGCATTTCCCCGCCCTTGCTGGCGTTGAGAAAGCCGAAGTAGCAGATCAGCGCGGCGTCTTCTGGCGCGCCCCACCGCGCCCGCCACGCGACCCGGTCGAAGCCCGCAGGCGGGTTGTCGGGGATGTTGCTGCCGATGGGGATTTCCACCACGTCGGGGCGGATGGGCCGCAGTTGGGCCGTGTCTTCGGGGTTCGTGGTGATGGCGATATCCATCGTCCGGGCCAGCGTGTGGGTGACCCAGCGGCGCAGGCCCAGCCAGTGGGCCTTGGGAAAGAGGTAGGGAACCAGGAGGTCGTGAAAGGTGACCGCGGTCACGGCCCGCGGGCGTTGCGACCAGGGCCGCCAGGCCCACAGGTTGATGGCCGGGTGCATGGCAAAAGCCGCGGTCTGGTATTGCATGTGGACGACGTCGGGCTGCCAGTCCGCGGTGAACGCGTCCAGTGCGTCCCACAGGCTCCAGCCCCAGTTTTCGATGATGGGGAAGACCCTGATGCCGGAGTCATCGGGCACGGGTCGGGCCTGAGACGAGGTGAGGACGCCCACCTCGCGGCCCGCATCAACCAGGGCCCGGGCCAGTTCCCGGGTGTAATCGGCCACGCCCCCCTGCATGGGCGGGTATTCGCCGGTGATGAAGAGAATGCGCTGCAATGCCATCATCCCAATTCAATAGACAGCATCGTGCGTTCCCAAGGTCAGTAAGAAGATCTCGCGCTCACCGGTTTTTGGATTTTCCACAAATTCAAACAATATCCGATTGTCGTAATCGACAACACAGGCCCAAACGCCCGCCAACTCTCCCTTCAATTTATGACTACGCAAGGCTGGATGAAAAGGATCCTGGGCCAATAACTTGAGCGCCCGATGAACGCGTTCTCGCAATTGCGGATCGCGACGACTCGCGCGTTTGTATGCACGCACAAACGATTTCCCCCAAACAAGATTCATTCATCCAACTCCGCCAGTAATTCTTCTACGGAGCCTCGTTGTACGTCACCCGCCTTATAGTCCGCCCTGGCTTCGGCGACTTCAGCCAAAAGGGTTTGACGACGCTCCGCAGCCAAACGATGGCGGGCGATTTCGATGACAAGATCTTTATCCTCTTCAGGTAATTTTTCGATTAACTCCAGGACTTCCTGGACGCTTGGGGCTGTCGTTGACATATGGGGTTCCCGGTCAGCAAAAAATCGCGAAAGGAGATCGGCGACTATTATACCACAAGCTCCAAAGGCGTCATTTCAGGCCCGATCGCAGGGGTGCGTCCCAGGAATTTGGCGTCATCCAGCCGACTGAAGTCGAACTCTTCAGGCCTGCGGCCAGTGGACGGCCTACGCCGTCCAAAATCATGCCAACAAATGATCGCCGAAGGGCGACCACCGGCGCGAAGCGCCTAAAGAGCCCGAGTTTACTCGACAAATGTCTGTCTTGGGACGCACCCCGAGCGCAGCACCGGATGCGTCCCAGATAATTGGCGCTGCAGACGACCTCCGGGAGGTGGCAACAGAATTTTGATCAAAAGGTATGCTTTTCTCTGGATGGGCGAAATACGTCATTGAAGAAGGAATGCATTGCATTGTGGAGGCCTCGATCACTCCAGTTGTCGGATGGCGAGTTCCACGATCTCAGGAGTAACAAACAGACTGCTGGCGTGTTGCAGCGCCCGGAGATGGGCCTTGGCCTCGCGAAGAGAAAACCTGCCCAGCCGATATCCTCTCACAATCACCCCCAAAGACCCAACGGGACGCACTCCCAGCCGTTTTGCCGCCCGGCGCACGGCCAGATCATCCGTCAGAAGCAATGAAACGCCTTCCCGCTGGCATAAATAAAGGCATTCTTGTTCCCCGGCATGAAGCTTTTCGAGATGAAATTCCCGAATAAATTGGCGGAGAGCATTCATCGGGACATGCCGCAATGAAAAATGGTTCATCTCCGTCAGACGAGGTGCAGGAACACGTTGCGCTCCCATGGTTTCATCCCAAACAGCCTGGGGAATCAAAATGTGATCCCAGATATCGAGCAATTCGATCAGATCGATTTCATGTAAATGCAAGATGGGGCCGGCATCGGCCACGGCTATGTGGTTAGCGCCCAACGAAGATCCTCCAAGACGGCGTTGGTCTGTTCATCCGCCAGCTCCACCCAATCGTCCCCCACCAGCTCAATGGCTTCCTCACGGGAAAGTTCGCCGCGAAGATAACGCGCCAACACCTCTTCGCGCCATAGTTGACGCAAACCAATTTCCAAGGCTTGAGCCAGGATGTGTTCTTCTTTTTGATCCGTCATTTGGACCAAGGAGGATAGATAATCAGTCACGCTCATCATGCCAAGGCTCATTCGTGCATCGCAGGGCTACGTTTAAGATGATATGTCAGGTTGAAATCATTATACCACATTTCCCATCCTCATTTCAGGCCCGAGCGCAGCACCTGCCCATACGCCTTCATCCGCTGCGCCCGCAGCGGTCGCTTGTGCCCCACCAGCCATTTGGCTCCCTCCCGCAGCCATTGGAAAAAGAACGTAGCCAGCAACCACCAGCGCAGCAATTCCGCCCAGACCGGGCCATGATACTTGCGGGTGTAGCGCACCCGGCTGGAAAAGAAAGCAATGTCGCGGTGGGCCACGGCCTGTTCGCTGGAACGCCCTTCGTAATGGATGATTTCCGCCGCGGGAACATAGACGATGTGCCAGCCCGCGGCTTTGGCCCGACGACACCAGTCCAGCTCTTCGGAATACATGAAAAAGCCCTCGTCCAGCGGCCCGATCGCGTCATAGACCTCTCGTCGGGCCATGAGCGCGGCCCCCACCAGCCAATCCACGTCGTGAGACTGGTCGTCGGGCAGGTCTTCCATGCGGAAGCGGGCGAAGAGACCCAGGTTGGGGAAGGTGTGCTGGATGACTGTGCTTTCGGTGAAGAGGGTGAGCAAGTCGGGGAAGCGACGGCGGTTGGGTTGCGGGGAGCCGTCGCCATACCACAGCCGCGGCCCGACGACGCCTACGTCGGGATGGGCGTCCAGATAGTGGGCGAGTTCAGCGATGCTGTTCGGGAGGGGTTTCGTGTCGGGATTGAGCAGGAGGAGATAGCGGCCTCGGGCCTGGGCCAGGGCCTGATTGTTGCCTCCGGTGAAACCGCGGTTTTCCTCATTGGCGATGACTTGCACGTCGGGGAAACGCTCCCGCACTGCGTTCACCGTTCCATCCGCGCTGGCGTTGTCCACGATGATGACTTCGTAGCTGTACCTTTCCCCCACGGCTTCGGGCAGCGCGGCCAGGCAATCCAGCAGCAGGTCCCGCACATTCCACGAGACGATGAGGATGGAGATGTCGGGAATGATGCGTGATGGGTGATGCGTGATGTCGCCATCGCCCTGGGGCGTTGCATCCTCTAGGGGTCGTGATGCGTCCATCGTTCCCGGACTCAAAAGGTGCGTTCCACCACGTAGCGCGCCACGTCGGCCAGGGCGGCGCGGGCGGGGATGGCGGGCAGGGGGGCCAGATCGTCCAACGCCCGATTTACAAAATCCCGGGCCTCATCCATGGCCCGGTCGATGGCGTCCGACTCCCGCACCAGGGCCACCACCTCATCCACGATGGGATCGCCCGTGGGCCGACTTTCGATCATCTCGATGACCTGGTCGCGACGCTTAGGGTTCTGAATGTAGAAGTACATGGGCAGGGTGATGATGCCCGCGCGCAGGTCGGAGCCTGCGGGCTTGCCCAGGGTGGCCTCGTCGGCCACGAAATCGAGGACGTCGTCCACGATCTGGAAGGCCATGCCCAGGTGATAGCCGAAGCGGCGCAAGGCCTCTTCGTGGGCCGCGGGCGCAGCGCCCAAGGCCGCCGGGGATTGCGTGGCCAGCTCGAACAGGGCCGCGGTCTTGCCGTAGATGCGCTCGTAGTAGCTTGCTTTGGGCTGGGACCAGTCGCGGGCACTGAAGGCCTGACGCAGTTCGCCATCCACGATGACTTCCAACGCCCGGGCGAACATCTGGATGACGCGCGGGTGTTCTGTCTCGGCCACCAGGCGGGCGGCCCGAGCGAAGAAGAAATCGCCCGCCATGATGGTGCTGCTGGGGGTCCAGCGGGCGTTCAGGGTGGAGCGCCCGCGGCGGAGCCGGGCGCCGTCGATGACGTCGTCGTGGACCAGGGTCGAGGTGTGCAGGGCCTCGATGGCCGCGGCCAGGCTGATGAGCTTCTCGTGGTCGTCGGGGGGATGGAAGCGCCCGGCCAGCAGGGTGAGCATGGGGCGCACGCGCTTGCCCCCGCTGCGCACCAGGCCGGTGAGGGCCTCGGCCAGGGGATCGTAGGCGTCGCCTACCGCTTTTTGCATCGTCTTTTCCACCGCGGCCAGGTCATCGGCCACGAGGGCGCGGGCGGTTTCCAGGGAGACGGTCATTGCATGGTAGCCAGTTGTTCTCGGATGCGTCGGATGAAATCGCCCGGTCGAAGGACATGGATATCCGGATGGCCAGGACGGTAATGGCGGAGATTGAAGGTCACCAGCCAATCGCATTGCGCCCGAATCGCCGCCACCAAAATGGACAAATCCTTGTGATCAGCAAGCCCGGTGAAGGGATGCATTTCGTCCCTGGTGGGCTGCGGAGTCACGGTCACCGTCCGGGCGATCAAAAATTGAAACACAGGAAGGGCTTGCGGAACTTTCTTTTGCAGGTTCCGCTCTGCTTCCCGAACAGCCTGTTCGGATGTGATCGCTTCAATCAATGTCAGTTCTGAAAGAAGCAAAATGAGCGAACTGGCGCTGTAGTCCCTGGGAGACGCAGCGCCAGCGAAAAGCACATCGGCGTCGATGAAGACGCGTACCTTTTCAGCCCCTTTCCTGCTCATCGTTGCCATACGTTTCCGCCACGTAGCGGGCGCGCTCTTCTCGCAAAGCAGTCAGCAGTTCATCCATGCTGTACCCCGCCTCCAGGCGTAAACGCTCGATCTCCGCCGCCAGTTCGGGCACCATAGGCTTCATGGGCGTGAGGATGAAAACGCCATCCATGTCCACCAGGTAATACGTGTCGCCCGCCCGGATATTGTATTTTTTACGCAATTCGGCCGGGAAAGTCAGTGCGCCGCGCTGTCGAAACTGAATGGCAATGCTCACGATTTTCACTCCAGAAGGCTGTTTTGTCTGAATTTCTGCATCGTCAGTATATCAGAGCGCGTCAGCGAAAGCAAAGAAGGTCTGGGCCGTGGCCGTGGTGCGGGCTGCGACCTGGTCGAAGGGCATCTCCCACAGCTCGGCCAGCTTCTCGGCCACCAGCTTCACCCGCGCGGGTTCGTTGCGCTGGCCCCGGTAGGGATGGGGCGAGAGATAGGGCGCGTCGGTTTCGACCATGAGGCGGTCGGGATCGAGTTGGCGGGCCAGGGCTTGCAGGTCGCGAGCGTTTTTGAAGGTGACGGGCCCGGCCAGGCCCAGGATGAGGCCCAGGTCGTAGGCTTCGCGGGCCATGGCCAGGTCGCCCGAGAAGCTATGGAGTACGCCGTAGGGTGGGCGTTGGGCCAGGGGCGTGCCCGGCAGTCGCTCCCGCACCCAGGCCCGCAGCTCCACCATGATGGGCTCATGGGCCTCGCGGTCGTGCAGGATCACGGGCAGGCCCAGCTCCGCGGCCAGGTCCAGTTGCAGACGCAGCACCCGGATTTGCTGCTCCATGGGCACGGTCTTCCAGTAATCATCCAGGCCGATCTCGCCGATGGCCACGACTTTGGGGTGCGCGGCCAGGGAGCGCAGTTCGTCCAGCATGGATGGCTGGAAATCCGCGCAGTCGTTGGGGTGAATGCCCACGGCCGCGTAGACCTCGGGATAGCGTTCGGCCAGAGCGATGGCCCGGCGGCTGCTGGGGATGTCCACCCCCTGGGTGACCATGGCGACCACGCCCGCTTCGCGGGCGCGGGCCACTACCTCATCCCGGTCTTCGTCGAAGTGAGGCAGGTCGAGGTGGCAGTGGGAGTCGATGAGGAGGGGCGCATCAACGAAGTCGCTGTTCATAATCTCCATGCGTTCCTATCCAGAACCAGACATGGTCATTTCCAAGGTTTCGCCAGCATCCAATTCCTGCAATGCTTCTTGGGCCATCTTACGAAAGGCGTCTTGGTGTTGGCGATACGCCTCTTCCCAGGCTGCTTCCTCCATTTCAGAAGTCGATGGCTGGGTCCGAAGCCAACGCGCGAAATCGAGGGCCGGCATGGCGCGCTGATCATCCAGCATTTCCACTGTTTCGATTAGCATTTGTTCGAGGATTTTTCGATCCTTCTGGGTTGAATGCATCATATTGACCTCTTTCGGGTGTAAAAGTCACTTAAACTAAACGCATTTTGAAATCAGGCGTTTTCGGTCTTGGCCACCCGGAGCTGAAGCTCCGGGCTACGAAACGACGCCGGGTGAACCCGGCTTCCTGCGGCGCGCGACATGCGCCGTAGCCCCATTTATGGGGCGTCGTTTTTAGCCCGTAGGTTCACCTGCGGGCGGCGGCGCGGCCACAAAATCGCCTTTCATTGATGATCCAACGCAAACCAAAAGCCTTTGTTGTAACTGCTAACGTACTCGATTTCAGGCCACAAGAAGCCACGAAGGCTCGAAGTTTTTCGAAGACACGAAGGGGAAAATAAAGAAAAATACGTCGTGCCTTCGTTTTCTTCGTGTCTTCGTGGCAAAAAGCGGCGGTGCGACCTTAGCAGTTACCCTTGGTTTCAAGTAACTATACAGGTATCCAACAAAACGTCTTGCCACGAGGGCTCGAAGGAACGAAGACAATGAAGGTTTGCAGGTTTGCAAGTCGCAAGTGGCAGGTCTTTCTCGCAGCGAATTTTCACCTGCTACTTGCCACCTGCCACCTGCCACTTTTTCCCCTTCGTGCCTTCGTGTCCTTCGTGGTTTTTTGCCTTGCTATGAGAGGGTACGTGTATAGTTACTGTTTCAATTTGCTTTCAGTTTAAATCAGTCTTCGATATGGCTTTCCGGTTCTCGCGAGAGCTGATTGTCCCGATTGCGGCGAATATCGAAAGCCAGATCAGCCAAATCATCTTCTTGGGCCCACAAGCCGAATGCAAGCATGGCGGAATGAAGTTCGCCACGGGCTACGCCTTCCAAAATATCAGGTTGTTGACCTAACGTTCGAGCAAGGGAAATCAATCGGGGCCTATCCTTCATCCATACTCCGTCCTACCATCACTCGATGCCCGCCATCTTCAGGCCCGCGTCCAGGATCGCGTCCAGTTTGTCGCCGTGGGTGGTTTCGGCGTAGACGCGGATCAGGGGCTCGGTGCCGCTGAAGCGGATGGTCAGCCAGCCGCCATCCTCCATGATGAACTTGTAGCCGTCGATGGTGATTTTATCCAACACCTTGAGCCCGGCGATGGTCTCGGGCATGGCTGCATCCAGCCGCGCTTTGGCCTCTTCCTTGAACTCGTTGGATTCCAGCGGCGTGTCGATGCGGTGGTAGTAGTGCGGCCCGCCCACCATGTCGAAAAGACGCTCCAGCAACTGGGTGGGTTTGAGCCCGGTCTTGACCATCAGGTCCAGGAGAAAGAGATTGGCCAGGATGCCATCCCGTTCGGGAATGTGGTCGCCGAACGCGTAGCCGCCGCTTTCCTCGCCGCCGATCATGGCCCCCACTTCCTGCATCTTGGGCGCGATGTACTTGAACCCCACGCCCGTTTCGTAGATGGGCACGCCGTATTTCTCCGCCAGCTTGTTGAGCATGACAGTGGTGTTCAGGCTTTTGACGATGGGCCCGCGCTCCCCGCGGATGTCCAAAAAGTACATGGCCAGCAGCCCGAACACCCGCAGCTGATCCACGAACTGGCCGTTTTCATCGCCCAGGCCGCAGCGATCCGCGTCCCCATCCATGATGCAGACCACGTCCGCGTTCACGGAGCGGGCGAAGGCCAGGCCCGCGTCCACGTTGGGCGGGATGGGCTCGGGCCGTTTCATCTCCGGGAAGATGGGATTGCGGTCGGAATGGGTTTCGAAGACCTTCGTGCTGCCCCCGGCCAGGAGTTCGGTGAGCCAGCCCGCGCCGTTGCCCCACATGGGCTCCACGGCCACGGTCAGGCCCGCGTCGCGGATGGGCTGCAAATCCACCAGCTTTTCGATCTGGGCCACATACGCGGGCTTGGGATCGAAGGGCATGATCAGCCCGGACTCGACGCCCTCTTCGAACTTGATGCGGTAGACGTACTCCATCTCATCGGGAATGTGGGCCTCGATGGCCTTCAGGCCCGCGGGGTCGATGGCGCCGCCGTGGGGGTCCCGCACCTTGAAGCCGTTGTCGCTGGGGGGATTGTGGCTGGCGGTGATGTTCACCGCGCCGATGGCGTTGCGAGCCACCACGCTAAAGGAGATGACGGGCGTGGGCGTGCTGAACCCGGTGAAATGGACGGGAATGTTGTTGGCGGCCAGGACTTCGGCCACGGCTGCGGTGAAATCCTCCGCGCCGAAACGCCGATCGCCGCCCACGACCACGCCGCGCTGCACCTCCGCGGGCGAATAGGTGTCGTGCAGGTAATTGGCGAAACCCTGCGCACAGCGGCGCACGTTGTCGAAGGTGTAGTCTTCCGCGATCTTGCCGCGCCAGCCGTCGGTGCCGAAATGGATTTTGTAGGACATGGGTGACCTCTGCTTTGAAAATAGGATTAGGGAACGCAGATGACGCAGATTGAAACGGATGAACGCAGATAAAAAGAAAAAAATCTGTAAAAATCATCTGCGGAAATCTGCGATGCGAAGCATCCATGTCATCTGCGTTCTCATTTTCGTCCGTATCGACGAGCTTTCGCTCGTGACGCCTGCTATGGAAATAGGATTCGGATCAGGATTAGGATTAAGATCGCCAGGCCGACGTTGAGCGAGTCTGCAACGGGCGTGATGCGTGAAAACGTGAAACGTGAGATCGTTACGCATCACGCATCACGCATCACGCATTACGCATTACGCATTACGTGCTTGGCTTTCCGCGCGGCCCTGGCCGCAAGGCAGTTTTATGGGGCGACGCGGGCGCCTCCGCGTTACCAATCGATATTCGGGGTGGTGCGATGAGGTTCGGTCGCTTGCAAGCGCTCGATGTCCGCATCGACCATCATTTCCACGAGCTCCTTGAAGGTGATCTCGGGCTCCCAACCCAGCTCGCGCCGGGCTTTGGAAGGATCGCCCACCAGGAGGTCGACTTCGGCGGGGCGGTAGTAGCGGGGATCGATTTTCACGTACCGCTCCCACTCCAGGTCCGCGTGCTCGAAGGCGATGCGGATGAGCTCGCCCACGGTGTGGGTCTCGCCCGTAGCCAGGACGTAGTCATCGGGCCGGTCCTGCTGGAGCATCATCCACATGCCGCGCACATAATCCGCGGCGAAGCCCCAATCCCGCCGGGCCTCCAGATTGCCCACGCGCAGTTCATCGGCCAGGCCCAGCACGATGCGGGCCACGCCGTATGACACCTTGCGCGGCAGGAACTCCAGCCCGCGGCGGGGGGATTCGTGATTGAAGAGGATGCCCGAGACGGCGAACAGGTCGTAACTCTCGCGATAGTTCACCGTAATCCAATGGCCGTAGACCTTGGCCACGCCGTAGGGGCTGCGAGGATAGAAGGGCGTCGTCTCCCGCTGGGGCACCTCCCGCACCTTGCCGAACATCTCACTGCTGGATGCCTGATAAAAGCGGATGTTCTTGTCGACGATGCGGATGGCTTCCAACATGCGGGTGACGCCCAACGCGGTGACTTCCCCTGTCAGCAAGGGTTGACCCCAGGAAGTGGGCACAAAAGATTGGGCCGCGAGGTTGTAAACCTCGTCCGGGCGATGCTCTTCCAGCAGGTGGATGAGGCTGGCCTGGTCGATGAGGTCGCCCTGGACGATGTGAATGCGGTGTTGGATGTGTTCGATGCGGCTGAAGTTGCTGGTGCTGCTGCGGCGCACCACGCCGATGACATCGTAACCTTTTTCAAGCAGCAATTCGGCCAGATACGAGCCGTCCTGGCCCGTGATGCCGGTGATAAGCGCCTTTGGCATGGGTCATACCTCGTTGTATGGGATTTGGAAATTATCGAATTTGGCGTCGCCACGCATCCAGGATATCCGCCAGGGTCCGTTCCAGCGGGATCTCCGCCCGCCAGCCGGTGGCCCGATGCAATTTGCCGGGGTCGCAGACGATGACGGGGATGTCGGACGGGCGCATGCGGGCGGGATCCATCTCGGTGCGGATGGGAACCCTGCTCATGCTCAGGAAGATGTCGAGCATCTCCTGAATGCTGACCGCGCGCCCGCTGCCGACATTGTAGACATCGCCCGGCTGACCTTGATTGACCAGCAGCCAGTAGGCCCGCACCACATCCCGCACATCGGTGAAATCCCGGCGGGCGTCCAGATTGCCATGACGAAGCACGGGCGGCTTCAGGCCCGCTTCGATCTCGGCGATCTGCCTGGCGAAGCTGGAGGCGACGAACATGTCCCGCTGCCCAGGCCCGATGTGATTGAAGGGCCGCACGCGCACCGCGTGGACGCCGTGGCTGTGATGGTATTGCCAGCCCAGCATCTCCTGGGCGATCTTGCTCACCGCATAGGGCGAAATGGGGCGCAAGGGCGTCTGCTCGTCGATGGGCAGGTCCTCCGGCTCGATCGCGCCATACTCATCGCCCGAGCCCACCACCAGAATCCGGGCGTCCAGCCCGGCCTGGATCATGGCCCGGAACACGTTGAGCTGGATGTGGACATTCTGGTCGAAGGTGCGCCAGGGGTTTTTCCAGGAATAGGGCACGAAGGACTGCCCGGCCAAATGGAAGATGTAATCGGGTCGCCATCGGGCGATGAGATCATTGACGATGGCTTCATCCTGCAAATCGGCGTGTTCGAAATGCACGCGCGGGGAATCGTGATCGGGCAGGGGAAGCTTGAAATACACCGACCCAACGATGTCCAGATCGGTTTCCTGTAACAGATAACGGATGAGATGCTGGCCGACGAATCCAGCCGAACCGGTGATCAATGCGCGCATGGAGTGATTATAGCAGAAAGCGGGGCGATTTGCCCTTTCTCCCCCCGCGGCGTACAATCGTAGACAGACGGCCCGATCGATAGCTCGCCGATACCGATGAAAATGCCTCGCAACCAGGTTGGCGCGGGAATCCAGTCACGTAATGCGTCATGCGTGATGCGTAAGGTCGTCACGGATGACGCGTGACGCATGACGTCAGTTGTGGACTCGCTCAACGTGGGCTTCGAGTTGCTATTGCAAACCAACGCAACGCTATTTTCGGAACAGCCCTCCGTTTTCCCACGCTTCCATGACCACCGCCTGGCTGGCTCTACTGGCTGCCATTCTCACCCTGACCGGGGTTTGGTTTCTGCCCGACGCCGGGACGCATCCTTTCGCCCCCTGGCTGACGCTGACGGGCGCGATCCTGGCTGTCTACGCGTTCTATCGCATCGAGCGGGACTGGCCTCCGCCTGAGGAGCCGCGCGAGGAGCGGATTCGCACCCAGGGCCCGCGACGGGCGCTGGCGTTGGCCCTGTTCTGGGGGGGATTCGGGATCACGCTTTGGGCGTTGTGGATGATTTGGAAACAGCCTTTTGTCTGGGCCCAGGCGGGCGTGTGGGCGGTGGGCCTCATACTCATGGCCATTGGCGCTTCTCAAATCACGGGGTGGCGGGCCGATAGCATGATCCCTCCTGCCAGCTCCCAAACCCCGCCCTTGCGCCACCAATTGGGCACCGCGCGGGTGCAGAAAACGGACGCGGAGCCCGTTTCCGTCAGGCGCAGGCCCCAGCGCACGCGGGCGGAGCTGACCCGGCGGATGAACGCACTCTACTGGCCCCGGCCCAAACCCTGGGTGGAGGTGGCTCTGGTCGTGCTCATCATCAGCGTCGCCATCTGGTTCCGTCTCCATCATATCAGCCAGATGCCGCCGGGGGTGTTCATCGACGAGACCAACGCCGCCCTGGATGCCCTGCACACCCTGGAAGGCCGTCCCGATAGTCTCTTCGGCACGGGCTGGTTCGAGACTCCCAATGGGTTCATCTACCTGCAAACCCTGTTCTTCCGCCTGTTCGGAACCACCTTCGCCGCGGTGAAGCTGCAATCGTTGATTCCGGGCGTCCTCACGGTGGTCGCGCTCTATTTCCTGGCCCGAGAGATGTACGGCCCTTACCCGGCGCTGCTGGCCGCGTCCTTCCTCGCCTTCAACCGCTGGCATGTGAACATGAGCCGCTGGGGCTGGAATGAGGTCTACCCGCCCCTGATGCAGACGCTTTCCCTGTTCTTCATTATGCGGGCGGCCCGCAAGCGGTCGTTGGGGGATTGGGCCATGGGCGGGCTCGTATTGGGCCTGGGCATGTACACCTATCTCTCCATCCGTCTGGCCGTGGCGGTGATCTTCCTTTATCTGGGCTATCGGGCGCTGGTGGAGCGGGATTTCTTGCGCAGGAACTGGCAAGGTCTCCTCCTGTTCACCTTGATTTTTCTCCTGACTTTCGCCCCGTTGGGTTTCACCTACGCCAAAAATCCTTTCACCTTCCTCAATCGCAGCCAGCAGGTGAGCATCCTCAACGATGTGCGGGCCGCGGGCGGCAGCCTTGCGCCCGTGGTCGCATCGGTCAAGCGACATTTGCTCATGTTCAACGTGCGGGGCGACATGAACGGCCGCCATAACCTGCCCGGCGCGCCCATGCTCGATCCCATCACCGGCGCATTCTTCCTCATGGCCGCGGCCTGGTCCCTCTGGCGATGGCGGGATCATCGCCGGGGATTGATGATCATTTGGGTGGGAATCACGCTGCTGGGGGGCATTCTCTCCCGACTGGGCGAAGCGCCCCAGGCCTATCGCACCCTGGCAGTCGCGCCCGCCGTGGCCATCATGGCGGCCGACGCCTACAATCTCACCTGGCGGGCGTTGCTCCTGCCGGGCCGACGTTATCGCCTGTGGCGATGGAGCGTGGGGTTGGTGATGACAGCGGGGCTGGTGACGGCAGGCTGGCTGAATTACCAGACCTATTTCCACGCTCAGGCCCGCTCCGACGCGGTCTATGCCGCGTTCACCCCCCTGGAGAACGAGGTGGCGCGGGAGGTGCTGGCCCGGCGGGATGCGCAGCAGCTTTATCTCAGCCCCCGGCTCTATTATTTCTCCCCGGTGCGCTTCTTCGCCTACCGCCCGACCCATCCCATCGGCGTCCGCATCGGGCCGTGGTTCTACACCCCGTTCAAGGAGCTGGGCGGCGGCCTCGCCGATCCCGGCTATCATATCGCCGAACCCGCCACCGATCTCCCCCTGCCCGACACGGGCCAGGATGCGGTTTTCCTGTTGGACCTGGATTACCAGTATCTCATGGATTACTTCCACGCCTTCTATCCCCACGCGCGGGGCGAGGTGGTGAAGGATCGGCTGGGGCGGCCCCTCTATTTCCGGGTGATCATTCCGGCCGGTGACATCGCGGCTGCGGCCGGGAAGTCCTACGAGGGCGGGGGGCTGCTGGGGCGCTATTTCTACGGCGAATCCTGGCAGGGCGAACCCTTCCTCACCCGCATCGACCCCTTCCTGCTTTACGCCTGGCCCGAGAACGAACCCATCTCCGGCCCCTTCAGCGTCACCTGGACGGGCGAGCTGCGGGCGCCCGATGACGGCGCTTATCGCTTCCGGCTGGAGGCGGATGACGGCGTGCGTTTTTGGGTGGATGGCAGGGTGGCGGGCGAGGCGATGGTTCCCGACCAGCCCAACACGGTCGCCGTCACCCTGGACCTGACCGCGGGCCCGCACCCCATCCGCATCGACTACTTCCAGCGCGGGGGTGGCAAGACCATGCGCTTCTACTGGACCCCGCCCGGCCAGCCCGAGCAGCCTGTGGGGCCGCCGTTCCTCATTCCCCGGCCAGCATCTCCATGAACCTCGCCGAATCGCCGTCTCCCTGGCGCGGGAATCGATGACGTGACGAGTGAAACGTGATGCGTGAGGCCATGACGTTTGACGCCCGTTGCAGACTCCTCCAACGTTGGCCTGGCGATCCTTTCACAACCGCAGCCAACACGCTATTTCCATGACAGTCATGTCCCTCAAACTCATCAGCTACAAGCTCTGTCCCTACGTCCACAAGGCGGCTGTCGCCTTGCGGGCCAAAGGCATCCCCTACGATATCGCATACATCGACCTGCGCCGCCCACCCGACTGGTTCCGTCGCATCTCGCCCCTGGGCAAAGTCCCCCTGCTGCTGGTGGGTGATGACGTGCTGTTCGAATCCACGGCCATCATCGAATATCTGGACGAAGCCCATCCGCCCCGGCTGCACCCCGACGACCTCATCCTGCGGGCGAAGCACCGGGCGTGGATTCTCTTCGCCGACGCCTGCCTGCGCGATTATTATCGGGTGGCGCTGCGGGAGGATGAAGCCGGGTTTGAGGAAGCGCTGGCCCGCCTGCATGGGGATTTCGACCAGATTGAGTCCGCCGTGACGGGGGAACCTTTCTTTGCCGGTCCCGAATTCTCCCTGGTGGACGCGGCGTACGGGCCGCTGTTCTTCCAGCTCGACATCCTGGCGGGCATCCATCCCGCCATCTTCGACCCCGAACGCCATCCCCGCGTCGTCCGCTGGAAGGAGGCGCTGGTCGCCCACCCCGCCGTGCGCGCATCCGTCGTCCCCGACTTCCGCGAGCTCTATCTCGACTGGCTGAGCATGAAGGATAGCTATCTGGCGCAGTTGTGGTTGGAGGGCGAAGATGGGGACGAATAGACCGGGAAACCGGTAGATCGGTAGACTAAACTGAAAGCAAATTGAAACCAAGGGTGTTCTGGAAGACCAGGAAATCCGGTCTAGTCCCAAGCTTTTTCAAGAATCCGTGCATTTTTTCGCTTCCCGGCTCCGCCCGGAGCTGAAGCCTCCGGGCTACGCAACCACGCCGGGTGAACCCGGCTTCCGGGCCAGCGGGCGCGCCAAAG
>JALXCB010000067.1 GCA_026991225.1 Anaerolineae bacterium
TCGCGCAGATAATCGTCTGTCCATAGTTTCGACCACGTGGCCCCGGCGTCATCGCTGCGATAAAGCCCTTTGCCCGCGCCGAACGCGGCGACATAAACCCGATCAGCCATGGTGGGGTCGGGCGTGATGGCGAACACGCCTTCCCAGCCCCATTCCCACACCTGGCCGCTGACGCTGCCGTGCATCTCGGGCAGGCCCACTTCCTGCCAGGTTCCGGCGTCCCCGCCCTGGGTCGAACGCCAGAAGCCCGCCTCGCCGCCGGCGTAAACCACATCCCCATCGAAGGCGTCCACCGCGGTCACCCGGCAACCGTTGCAATCAAACGCCTTGCTCCAGGTGGCGCCGTCATCCACGCTGCGATAGACGTCGCCATCCGCGGTGATAAAAAGCGTGCGCTGGTTGGTGGGGCTGGTGCGGTCCACGGAAAGGCGCGTGAAGGGCGCGGCGGGCAGACCGCTGCCCGCGGTCCAGGTGGCGCCGTAATCGCTGCTGCGCAAGAGGGTTCCCGCTGCATCCACGTCGGGCGCTTCCGCCATCCACACGACGCCATCTCGGGCGGGGTCCACGGCCAGCGCGGTCACATTGCCGCCGCTGCCTTCCCAATCGCCGGAAGCGTCGTAATCGTTGCAATTCATCCACGATCCCCCTCCGTCCGGGCTGTGCCAGCAACCCATATCGAAGAAACCGGTGTAAATGTGCTGGGGTTCACTTTCGCTGATGGCCAGTTGGAACATGACCACGTTGTCCACCCCGCGCGACTGCCACTGATCGGGTGCGACTTCGTTGGTGTAGTTTTGGAAGACAGTGCGCCCGCGATCGCCGGAGGCGAAGATGAACTGGCTGGTTCCCCAATGAATCCAATCGGGATCGGAAAGGTCATCGCCGATGGCCTGCACATCGGGGTTGAAGGCCCAATAGGCGTCGGTCCAACCCGGCTCCCAATCGGCCACGCTGCTGACCTGCGTCCAGGTGACCCCGCCATCCGCACTCTCCCAGATGCCATTGCGGTCATCCCAGGGATACTGGAGGTTGGGATAGATGAGGCGGATGACGTTGGTTTCGCCCGGTTGCAGCCAGATGCGCCCGCCGCGATGGGCAAGCTGCGTCCAGGAAGCGCCATCGTCATCGCTGCGATAGAGATAGCCCGGCCCGTCGGGGTCCGAATCGTAGGTGGTGAGATAGACCCGGCCCGCGATATCGGGCGAGACGGCTACGTCCATGACGACGCCCAGGCTCGAAGCGATGCGCGTCCAGTGCACGCCGCCATCTGTGCTGCGAAAGGCGTGCGCGGGCCCGGTGGCGAAGCGCCCCTCGCCCGAAAAGAGATAGAGGGTGTTGACGTCGCCCGGATCGAGGACCAGTTTGAGGATGCGCAGGCCGTTGGGCAGATCAACGCTGACCTGCGACCAGGTGCGTCCTCCATCCGTCGTCTTGTACACCTGTCCGTCGGCCAGATCCCAGACCGAATGGTAGGCGGCGTAGCCCACGTTGGGGTCATCGGGCGAGAGCGCCAGGTCGGTGATGTAACCATCGGCCAGGACCTGCTGCACGCTGTCCCCGCGATTATCGCTGTAATAAATGCCTTCCTCGGTTCCCAGCAGGATGATATTGGGATCGGTGGGGTGGAAGCCGATGCTGCTGGCGTGGGTGGTTTTCAGACCCTGGGCCGCGCCGATGACGTCCCAGGTCGCGCCCCGATCCTGGGAGCGGTAGAAGCCACTGAGGTCGCTGGCGGCCAGGATCATGCCATCGGGCCCGGCTTTGACGACGTTGAACCAGCCGCCTGCGCCGGGGTTGGAGCGCTGCCAGAGGGGCTC
>JALXCB010000068.1 GCA_026991225.1 Anaerolineae bacterium
CCGCCTCCGACCCCAGCGACAGCGATGCGGACGAGACCACCGGTCTCACCGACGTCACCACCCTTGTCTCCGGCGAGAACGATCCCACCTGGGATGCAGGCTTCTACAAGCTGGCCAGCCTGGGCGACTATGTGTGGGAAGACCTGGATGCGGACGGCGTGCAGGATGCAGGCGAATCGGGCATCGAAGGCGTCACCGTGAACTTGCTGGATGGCAGCGGCAATCCCACCGGCGACACCACGACGACCGACGCCAGCGGCGCATACAGCTTCGACAATCTGGAGCCGGGTGATTACGCCGTCGAATTCGTCTTGCCCAGCGGCTACGTCTTCAGTCCGCAGGATCAGGGTGATGACGCCACGGACAGCGACGCAGACCCGAATACGGGGAAGACGGCGACGACGACGCTGACCTCGGGTGAGAACGATCCCACCTGGGATGCGGGCATGTATCGCAAGGCCAGCCTGGGCGACTATGTGTGGGAAGACCTGGATGCGGACGGCGTGCAGGATGCAGGCGAACCGCCGATTGCGGGCGTCACCGTGAAGCTGTACAAAGATGCGGACGGGGACGGCGTGGCCGAGCCCGGCGGGGATGACGGCGCCGCCATCGCCACCGACACCACGGACGCCAGCGGCATTTACGGTTTCGACAACCTGGATCCTGGCGACTACTTCGTCGAATTCACCAAGCCCAGCGGTTTCGACAAAGCCAGCCCCAGCACCCCTGGCGCCGCCTCCGACCCCAGCGACAGCGATGCGGACGAGACCACCGGTCTCACCGACGTCACCACCCTTGTCTCCGGCGAGAACGATCCCACCTGGGATGCAGGCTTCTACAAGCTGGCCAGCCTGGGCGATCTCGTGTGGTTCGATCTGGATGAAGACGGCGCGCAGGATGCAGGCGAACCGGGCGTCGAAGGCGTCACCGTCACCCTGAAGGATGCGGGCGGCAACACGGTGGCCACGACGACCACCGACGCCAGCGGCGCATACAACTTCGACAATCTGGAGCCGGGCGACTACACCGTGGTCTTCACAAAACCCAGCAACGACTGGACCATCAGCCCCAAAGACAATGCTGGCGACGACACTACGGACAGCGATGCGGATACGACCACCGGCGAAACCGATCCCGTGACCCTGACCTCGGGCGAAAATGATCCCACCATCGACGCGGGCATGTCCATTCCTTCCAGCTACACCATCACCAAGGAAAACACCACCGTCGATAGCGAGATCACGCCCGGCGACGCCATCAGCTTCACCATCACCATCGAGAACACCGGCAAGACCTGGCTGGCCGTGGTTCCTGTTCAGGACACGTACGACACCGACTACCTGACCTATGTGGACGCCAACCCGGCCTCCGACGACAACAACGACGACGGCGTCATCGATTGGAGCGACGTCACCGGCGCCGGGCAACTGGCCCCTGGCGACAGCATCAGCATCGTCGTGAACTTCACAGCCAAGACCCCCACGGACCCCTTGCCCAACCATCAGACCATCAACACGGCCACGGCCCACGACGTGCAGGCCGATCCCGACGGCCCCAGCGGCCCCAACGGCCCCATCGTGCCTCTCGATGACCAATCAGACGACGCCCCGATCACCATCTTGAACCCCGTGGGCGAACCCATGGGCGGCTTCTCCGCCGTGGCGGTGCGCGGCTCCGTGCAGGTGCGCTGGCAGTCCGAAAGCGAAAGCAACATCCTTGGCTACAACATCTTGCGCAGCGCTGACGGACGTCACTTCGAGCGGGTGAATAGCGGGCTCATCTTCGCCCGGAATACGGGCGCCGACGCGGGCGCCAGCTATCGCTTCATCGATCGCGGCCTCTCCAGCGGCGTCTACACCTACCGGCTCGAGATCGTGCGCCTGGATGGCGGCGTCGAACGCTACGGCTCCGCCCGCGTGCACATCCAGGGCTTCTAGCCCCTGCTTCTTCGTCCCCCGACTGGCTCATAACACTCTCCTTCAGACCTCCCTGGGCGTTTCAAGCCTGGGGAGGTCTGGGCCTGTCCAACACCCATCCCACCCACGCACGTAAATCAGGAGAAGTCCATGTTCAACAAACGCTTCTTTCTCCCCCTTGTCGGTTTAAGCACGGTCGCCTTGCTTCTTTTGGCGGCCTATGTCACCGTAGTGGCTCAGGTCTGGGCCTCGCCCGCAAGCCATACGGATCGCGCTCGTCAGATTGCGGCCTCATCCTGGACGCCGCCGCAGCCCGGCTATCGCGTCATCATCGGTGAAGACAAGCCCGAAGGGCTTTATCAGATGGATTACAATTATCTCGCCAACGCAGGGCTGCCTGTCGATAGCATCGATCCACGCACTTTTCGCATGTTCTGGTTGGGGGAGGAGATGGCCATTCGGGTGACGGGCGAGGAGGATAGCAGCTTCGATCCCGGCGACACCATCCTCTTCTATGGCCGCAATGTCGATGATCTGTTTTACGATGGGCTACTTCCGGCCAACAAATACACGGGGGAGAGCGTCTTTTGGCTGAGCTACGGCGGGGTCAATGGCAAACGCATGGCCCAGGTGGATGGCGCACCCGCCAGCCCCCTGGCCGACGCCTTTCCTCACAAAGAACATCTGGAAGAAAACCATATCTATCTCTCCACCCGTCCCTTCATCGAAGGGGAAGATCATTGGTTCTGGTTGAAGATGGAGGCCTATGGCACGGGCAGCACATCGCGCGACTTCACCTTCGACGCCCAAAACATCGCCACGGGCGTCTACACCGGCGACCTCACCGTGAAGCTCATCAGCACTATCGAAGGCGACGGCTCGCCCAAGGTCCATGAACTCACGCTCTACGTCAACGGCAACGAGGTCTATCACAACAAGGGCGACTGGCAGGGCGACACCCTATTCGTGGCCTCGGCCGACGTGCCCCAGTCCTATTTCCAGAACGGCGCGAACACCATCACCATCAAGATCACCAACGACAATACCACCGGCTTCATCGATCAGGTCTATCCCAACTGGATCGAAGTCCATTATTACGACGCCTATGTGGCGGAGAACGACGCTTTGGTGGTGACCAATGGCGGGAATGCACAGCAATATCAGATCACCAATTTCAGCAGCAGTGACATCGCCGCCTACGACGTCAGTGATTTGAACAACGTGACGCAGATCGTGAACGGCGTGGTCAGCGGCTCCGGGCCCTACACCCTCTCGTTCGACAGCGACGCCGCCCGTCTGTTGGCCGTGGCTCCTGCCGCCTGGCAGACGCCCACCCGCATCGAAGCCGTCAGCTACCCCACCTCCAGCTACACCCCCGCCGACCTGCTGGATACGACCATCGACGCCGATTACATCATCATCACCCACCGCGACTTCTGGAACGCCATGCTGCCTCTGGCCGATCATCGCGCAACCGATTATAATGTAGTCATGGTGGACGTCCAGCAAGTGTATGACCAATTCAATGGCGGCATGATGTCCGCTGAAGCCATCCACGATTTTCTCAGCTACGCCTACTACAACTGGGCTACCCGCCCCACTTACGTCCTGTTGGTGGGCGACGCTACCTACGACATGCGGAACTATCTGGGCAACAGCTTCCCCACCTATATCCCTGTTTACCTCAAGCTGGTGGGAGAGACGACGGGCGAAACCGCGGCCGAAAACCGCTTCGTCACCATCGAGGATGACCCCACCTACGGCGACAAGCTGCCCGACATGCATCTGGGCCGCTTCCCTGTGAACACGCCCGAAGAAGCCCAGGCCATGGTGGACAAAACCATCGCCTACGAGAACGCCGCCTGCGATCCCATGCCCACCGACGTCCTGTTCACAGCCGATGATGAGGACGGCAATCTCTATTGGGACCTGTCCGATGGCGTCGCGGACGGCTACGCCGACCCGCCCACCAACACCATCAAATACCTGCCCGATCCTTACGTCGCGGTGAAGAAATACCTGGGCAAAGATTGCAACTACGCCGCGGACGGCGACGCCACCAGCGGCGACGAATGCCGTCAGCAGATCATCGACAAACTCAACGACACCGGCGCCCTGCTGGTGAGCTACGTCGGCCATTCCACCAAGGATTATTGGGCGGTGGAGCAGATCTGGAATGAATCGGCGGTGGACCAGCTCACCAACACCAACGCCTGCGAACTGCCCGTCATGATCAATCTGGGCTGCGACGAGGGCTATTTCCACAATCCTACCGACTCCGCAGTGAGCGAATATGGCGTGCGCAAGGCCTCGGTGGGGCCGGTCGCCAGCGTCTCTCCCACCTACTACGGCTACCCTTACGGCCACGACTCTCTGGAAAAAGGCTTCTTCCTGGCCGTGTTCAACGATGGCGTGCAGCAGGTGGGTCGGGCCTTGACCATGGCCAAACAGCACGCCATGGACGACGGCTACACCACTGAGCCCGATGGCTACCTTGTTCTGGGCGACCCCGCCATGAAGATCAAGACGACCACGCCCCTGGGCCCGGTCACCTCCTCCATCGCCGCCGCCAACGGGTCGGTGCAGCTTTCCTGGGACCCGGTGGACGGCGCCGCCCAATACGACATTTACCGGGCGGTGGATGATCCCTACTTCACGCCCGTGGACCCGCCCTACGCCAGCGACGTCACCTCCCCCTGGCAAGACCCCGACCCCAACGCGCTGGGCGATCCCGCCCAGAACTACTACTACGTGGTGCGGGCCCGCGACGGCAACGGCAACACCAGCGACGGCCCCCATCAGGGCGAATTTGACTTCGCACTGGTTCCCGGCAATTGAATGCAGCCAGCACGCGCGGCGGCTCGCCAATATGGATGAAAATCTCGCGCAAAGGAGTAAAAGCCGCTATGACAGGTTTGCAAGTCGCAAGTGGCAGGTAGCAAGTAGGGCTGCGCGAGCTGACTTGCCACTTGCGACCTGCCACCTGCATACCACGCTTTGTTTTTCCCCTCTTTGCACCTTGGCGACTTCGCGTGAGATAGATCCCCGACACACCCACCTCCCGCAATCCATGACCCGACTTTTCATTCCCCTGCTGGCGTTTTTGGCGATGGCCCTCCTGCCAACCGGCGCGTTGGCCGCGGGCCCGGACGCGGCCGCCACGCCCTGGCGCCCCCCCGATCCCGCGCTCAAAATCTTCGTCGATCAACCCGGCCTCTATCAACTCACCTACGACGACCTGGCCGCGGTCGGGCTTCCTGTCGACGATCTCGATCCCCGCACCTTCCAGATTTTCGAAGCGGGCCGGGAGATCGCCATCCTCGTCCAGGGCGAGGCGGACGGCTCCTTCGATGCGGGCGATAGCATCCTCTTCTTCGGCCAGGGCGTGGACACCCGCTACACCGACACCAACGTCTACTGGTTGACTTACGGCCAGGGAGAAGGTCGTCGCGTGGCGCAGCGAGATGGCGTCGACGATGGCAGCCCCCTGACCGCCTACACTGACCAGGCCCGCTACGAGGAAAACCAGATCTACATCTCCACCCTGCCCCTGGCCGAAGGGCATGATCATTGGTATGGGCCTTCGATCCAGGCCGCGGGCCTCGACCGTCCCGGCTCCCGCACCTTCGATCTCACCCTGGACGCAGTGGCCGACGCGGGCTCGGCCCGATTGGAGGCCCTCTTCGCCGGAAACGTCACCGGAACCCATCATCTGCGCCTCTATGTCAATGACGAACTCGTGCACGAAAGCTCGTGGTCGGGCCGCGAGCTTCACGCCGTGAACGAGGAAATCCCTCAAGCCATTCTGCACGACGGCCAGAACGCAGTGCGCGCCGTGCTTCTCAACGATACGGACGGCCAGGTCTTCGACATGGTCTATCTGGATTGGATGACATTGCGCTATGCGCGGCGGCTCGTCGCCCGCGACAACGCACTGCTCTTTCGGGTGGATGCGTCTGGACGCTGGCGGTTCGACATCGCGGGCTTTCAGGAAAGCGGCGTCCGGGTCTTCGACGTCACCGATCCGGCCAACGTGCAGCAGATCTCGGCTGACGCCCCCGCTCTGCCCTACGCACTCTACCTGCCCGCGGTGCAGGGCGGCGCAGGGGCTTCAGCTCGGCGCGTGGACGAAGCGGCAACGACTTTCCAATTCGGCGATGACGTCACATCCCCCCGTCGCTATCTGGCCCTGGCCCCCTCCGCCATCCGCGCCCCCCTGCGCATCCTCGCGGACGAGCCATCCAACCTGCAACACTCCGCCCAGGGCGCGGACTACATCCTCATCACCCATCGCGACTTCTGGGACGCGGCCCAACGTCTGGCCGACTATCGGGCGGCCCAGGGCATGCGCGTGGCCCTGGTGGACGTGCAGGACATCTACGATGAATTCAACGGCGGACTCATGTCGGCCCAGGCCATCCACGACTTCCTGGCCTACGCCTATCAACACTGGCCCGCCCCCGCGCCTCGCTATGTGCTGCTCATGGGCGACGGCACGTACGATATGCGCCACTACCTGCCCGACACCGCGCCCACCTACATCCCCCCGAACCTCATCTTCATGGACACCCTCATCGGCGAAGGGGCCAGCGACAACCGCTATGTCACCATCGTGGGCGCCGACAACCTGCCCGACATGCACATCGGGCGCATGCCCGCCAACACCCTGGACGAAGCGAACCGCATGGTCTCCAAAACCATCGATTACGAAACCCATCCCGCGGCGGGCGATTGGAACCGCAACGTCCTCTTCGTCACTGATGATCCCGATCTGGGCGAGGATTTCTACGCCCTCTCCGATGAATTGGCCGACGGCTACGCCGACCCCCCGGCCAACACCATCAAATTCCTGCCTGCGCCCTATCAACCGCGCAAAATTTACGCTGGCAAGACCTGTGACCGCGACAACCCCGACATCTCCACCGAGTGTAAACAACAGATCGTGGAGGCGTTGGAAGACCCGGGCGCACTGATTCTGAATTATATCGGCCACGCCACCAAAGATTATTGGGCCGCCGAACGACTGATGGACCAGGCCACCATAGAACGGGTGCACACCCAGGGCAAATGGCCCATCACTCTGGCCATGGCTTGCTCCGACGGTTTCTTTCAGCAACCACGCGTCGGCGCCCAATCCTTCGCTGAGGCCAACGTTCGAGCCGCGGGCGGCTCCGTCGCCAGCTGGTCCGCCACCAGCCTGGGGCTCACCAATCCCCACCAATTGCTGGAAAAAGGCTTCTTCCTGGCCCTGTTCCACGGCCAGGCGTCCACCCTGGGCGAAGCGACGACTGCGGCCAAGCGCTATCTTGTCGATCATGCACCGCAACAAAAACATTATCTGGAAATGGTGGACGCCTACATGATCTTCGGCGACCCCGCCCTGCGAGTCAATCTCTCCTCATCCAATCCCTGAATCTTTGGAAATCCACCCATTCTTTCCCAAGGAGCAAGAACCATGTCTCGAAAACAACGAATCTCACTTACCCTGGCCCTGGTCATCGTTGGCCTGATTGTGGTGAGCCTGGCGACCACGTTCGCCAGCCCCGGCGGCGTCAGCACCCTGGGCGACTTCGTCTGGTTCGATGAAAACGGCAACGGCGTCAAAGACGAAGGCCCAGAATGGGGTGATTCGGGCATCGATGGCGTGCTGGTCAACCTCTATCTCGATGATGGCGACGCCGTTTTCGAGCCTGGAACCGACGATACTCTGCAGAAATCCATGACCACAGGTGACGATCCCGGCACCACCGGCGTGGAACACGGCTGGTATGATTTCACCGAGTTGGGGGATCATCTGGGCTGGTGGGCCGAGATCGCGGACAGCAATTTCGACCACGGCGGACCGCTGGAGGGCTATGTATATACCGGAAATAACGCCAACAACGCCTACAACGGCGACGAACCTCGCTACGTTTATATTCCCGACACCCTGACTGACTATAACGACGCCGACTTCGCTTACACGCTGAAAGATGAAGTCGCCATTGGCAACCTGGTGTGGAGCGATGATGACGGCGACAGTCTGCATGATGTGGGCGAAGCGGGCATCGACGGCGTCACCGTCAACCTGTATAACGATCTGGATGGCGATGGCGTCTGCGAACCCGATGGCGATGACGGGTCGCCAGTGGCGACGACCACAACCTCGGGCGGCGGCGTGTATCAGTTCCTCGGTCTGACGCCCAGCGCGGCCGGCGATCCAAACTCCTACTACTGCGTGGCTGTGGTCAGCGCTGACGTGAACAGCCAGGGATACGGCCAGAGCAGCCCAGGCGGAAGTCACAATCCGGATGCAGCAGACAACGATGACGATGGCACGGTCTCGGGCGGATATGTGGTTAGCGAGCCTTTTGCCGCCACGAAAGGCGGCCAGAACACCTCCGATGCTGACGATCCAGTGGGCTATGCCGACAGCAGCGCCTACATGACCGTAGATTTTGGCTTCACCAATCAACCCAATGCCGTGACCCTCGTATCCATGCGCGCCAACCGCAGCGTCCAGATGCTGGGCATTGGCTGGGGCTTCATCGGCGTGCTCGGGCTGGCCGGTCTGCTCTACCGCCGTCGGCGATAAATCCCTTTGCCAACACATCCCCCTCTCCCCGCCTCTCCGGCGGGGTTTTTGCTTGGGGATGAACTACGCTCGGGCGTCTCGCAGTTCTTGGGGGAATGCAGGTTTGCAAGTTTGCAGGTCGCAAGGGGCAAGTCCTTCTGGCTGCGAGGCTTTTCTCCTGCAACTTGCTACCTGCCACCTGCCACTTTTCCCCTTCGCGCCTTCGTGTCGTCGTGCCTTCGTGGTTTTCGACCTTGCTACGTTAAACTGAAAGCAAATTGAAACCAAGGCTTTTGGTTCGCATTGGATCATCAGTGAAAGGCGATTCTCTGGCCGCGCCGCCGCCCGCAGGTGAACCTGCGGGCTAAAAACGACGCCCCATAAATGGGGCTCGGCGCATGTCGCACGCCGCGGGAAGCCGGGTTCACCCGGCGTCGTTTCGTAGCCCGGAGCTTCAGCTCCGGGTGGCCGAGGCCGAAAACACCTGATTTCAAAATGCGTTTAGTTCAGTATCAGAAGCGGGTGGAAATTGCCTTCGCAGGAGAAGGAGATGCGACGGAACGTTCCAGAAGGGTGCGTCCCAGATTATTGGCGCGTTGCGCCGCCGCCCGCAGGTGAACCTGCGGGCTAAAAACGATGCCCCATAAATGGGGCTACGGCGCAGGTCGCGCGCCGCGGGAAGCCGGGTTCACCCGGCGTCGTTTCGTAGCCCGGAGCTTCAGCTCCGGGTGGCCGAGGCCGAAAACACTGATTTCAAAATGCGTTTAGTTCAGTATCAGAAGCGGGTGGAAATTGCCTTCGCAGGAGAAGGAGGTGCGACGGAACGTTCCAGAAGGGTGCGTTCCAGATTATTGGCGCGTTGCGCCGCCGCCCGCAGGTGAACCTGCGGGCTAAAAACGACGCCCCATAAATGGGGCTCGGCGCATGTCGCGCGCCGCAGGAAGCCGGGTTCACCCGGCGTCGTTTCGTAGCCCGGAGCTTCAGCTCCGGGTGGCCGAGGCCGAAAACACCTGATTTCAAAATGCGTTTAGTTCAGTATCAGAAACGGGTGGAAATTGCCTTCGCAGGAGAAGGAGATGCGACGGAACGTTCCAGAAGGGTGCGTTCCAGATTATTGGCGCGTTGCGCCGCCGCCCGCAGGTGAACCTGCGGGCTAAAAACGACGCCCCATAAATGGGGCTACGGCGCAGGTCGCGCGCCGCGGGAAGCCGGGTTCACCCGGCGTCGTTTCGTAGCCCGGAGCTTCAGCTCCGGGTGGCCTCCATTGCTCGGAGGTCCATGCCATTCGCCAATTATCTGGGACGCGTCCATTCTTGGCGAGCCCTTGCCACCGCGCCCATTCTGGGATACAATGCCCTCATCAACCCGAACGCCTGAACTTGTAATCCCCTCATTTCCATGGCCAAACCCCGCACCAGCTACGTCTGCACCGAATGCGGCCACAAACAGGCCAAATGGACGGGGCGTTGTCCCAAGTGCGGCGCCTGGAATACGATGAAGGAGGTGGTGGAAGCCCCACCGTCCGCCTCGTCCAGCCGCCAACGCACCTCCGGCCAGCGCCCCGAACCCCAGCCCATCACCGCCATCCAGACCGATGATCTGGCCCGCATCCCCCTGGCCATCGGGGAGATGGCCCGCGTCCTGGGCGGCGGCGTCATGCCCGGCGGCGGCGTCCTCATTAGCGGCGACCCCGGCATCGGCAAAAGCACCCTGCTCATGCAGATGGCGGGCGCGGTGGCCGGGAGCGGGCGCACCGTGCTCTACGTCAGCGGCGAGGAATCGGCCTATCAGGTCAAGCGCCGGGCCGAACGCCTGGGCTGCGTCCATCCCAACCTCTATCTCCTGGCCGACGTCGATCTCCACAACATCCTCGCCCGCATCGAGGCCATGCAGCCGGGCCTGATCATCGTCGATTCCATCCAGGCCGTGCACCTGGATGACCTCAGCAGCAGCGCCGGCAGCGTCACCCAGGTGCGGGAGTGCGCCTCGCTGCTCTTGCGCGCGGCCAAGGCTGCGAACACGCCCCTCTTCCTGGTGGGGCATGTGACCAAGGAGGGGAATATCGCGGGCCCGCGGGTGCTGGAGCACATGGTGGACACGGTCCTCTACCTGGAAGGCGATCGCTTCCACAGCTACCGCCTGTTACGGTCGGTGAAGAACCGGTTTGGATCCACCAACGAGGTCGGGGTGTTCGAGATGCGGCAGCAAGGCCTGCGCGAGGTGACCAACCCCAGCGAGATCTTCCTGGCCGAACGCCTGCCCAACGCCTCGGGCAGCGCCATCGCCGCGCCCATTGAAGGCACCCGCCCTCTGCTGGTGGAAGTCCAGGCCCTGGCCTCCACCACGGCCTTCGCCCAACCCCGGCGCACCGCCAACGGCGTCGATTTCAACCGCTTGCTGCTCATCACCGCCGTGCTCTCCAAGCGCGCGGGCCTGCGCCTCTCCGACCAGGACATCTTCGTCAATGTGGTGGGCGGGCTCAAGATCACCGAGCCGGGCAGTGATCTGGCTGTGGCGTTGGCCATCGTCTCCAGCGTGCGCAACCGGCCCGTGGCCGCGGACATGGTCTTGCTGGGCGAGGTCGGGCTCAGCGGCGAATTGCGCTCCGTCAGCCAGTTGGAACGGCGGTTGAAGGAGGCCCGCAAGTTGGGCTTCCGCCAGGCCATCATCCCCCGCATTGCGGGCAAAGCCGCGTCCGAGATGGACTTCCCACCCGACATGACCATCATTCGCGCCCGCTCCATCCACCAGGCCATCGAAGCGGCGCTGGTTTGAGCACCCTACAGAAGATGAGATGCCGGGCGGCTTCGCAATCCGGCGTCCGTGCAGCCATTGATGGTATCCATTCTACATGAGGTTGTTGCTGTGATCCGAGCTATAATCCATCTCGTTGTTTCATTCCTTGCGATTTTCGTCATATTTTCCCTGATGGGGTTGGCGGCCCTGGCCCTGGCATTGGGCTTTGGCTGGCTGCTCCAATATGTCTTGCCCTTCACATGGTTCGAAACGACGCTTCTTTCCATGCTGGCCATCATTCCCATCTTCCTGGCCCTGTTGAACAAGCTCATGGGCGTCCCATTGGATGAGCAGGATGCAATGGATGAAGAGGAATACGAATGGGAGGATGAAGCATGGGAGGAGGAAGAGGACGAAGAGGAGGAAGAGGACGAAGAGGACGAAGAGGACGAAGAGGAGGAGCCCGCCATTCCCGTCTCCCGCTTCTGGAAAAAGCCATCGTCGCCCACATGGAACGCCATGTTGCAATTCGCTTTGGCCAACGAGATTTATGAAACCCTGTCCTCCGGTCCTCCCGCCCAGAGGTGGGGCGAGGAAGAATTGCAGGAAGTCGCGGTCGATGTCGCTATCAGCGCGGTGGACATCCTCAAGAGGATGCCGCCGCGAAAGAATCTTCACATCAGCAAATCCAAATTACGGACAGCGTTGCAAAAACAGACGCGCTGGCCAGAATATGAGCCTTTTTTCGAAGATTTCTACCATATCGTCAATCTGACGGTGACCTTGTGGCACGATGTGATTCGCGAGGTGCAAAGCAATCGGCTTTGGAATCAGCCCGCGACCGACCTGTGACATGTCCATCCCCCCGCCCGTCATCATCCTGGGCGCCCCCGTCCATCCCGTCACCTTCGAGGGTTTTCTCGACGCGGTGGCCGCGTTCATCGACGAAGGGACGTCCCATCAGATATGCACCGCGAATCCCGAATTCGTGATGACCGCGCAGCGCATGCCCGAGTTCATGCGCGTGCTGCAAGAGGCCGATCTCGTCCTGCCCGACGGGGTGGGCCTGTTGTGGGCGGCCAGGCGCATGGGCCATCCTCTGCCCGAGCGGGTCACCGGCTCCGATGGCATCTACCTGCTGGCCGAGCGAGCCGCGCGCGAGGGCTGGCGCATGTTCCTGCTGGGCGCCATGCCCGGCGTGGCCGAAAAGACCGCGGCCATTCTGGAAGCGCGCTATCCGGGCCTGAAGGTGGTGGGAACCTATCCTGGCAGCCCGAGGGATGAAGATTACCCCGAAATCGCCCGCCGCATCCGGGCCGCCCGCCCCGATATCCTCCTGGTCGCCTATGGCGCGCCCAACCAGGACCTGTGGATCGCCCGACACAAGGATGACTTAGGCGTGCCCGTGAGCATAGGCGTAGGCGGCGCGTTCGATTTCGTCGCGGGCGTGCAAAAACGGGCGCCCCGCCTCCTCATCCGCCTCAACCTGGAATGGCTGTGGCGGCTGGTCACCCAGCCCTGGCGCTGGCGCCGCCAGCTCGATCTGCCCCGCTTCGTCTGGCGCGTCCTCACCACTGAACACTGGATGTCCTGAAAAAACCTTAACCACGGAGACACAGAGAGCACGGAGAAGGAAAAAGATAAGGTTTGGAGAGGATTTTCTCCGTGAATCCCCTTATTTTTTCCTCTGTGTCCTCCGTGTCTCCGTGTTGAAAAACCTTTTTGCAGTGCATCCAACACTGATTACTGAACACTGATTACTGATAACTGATAACTGACGCCCATGTCCCTTCCCCTCACCCCCCGCCGCATCCTCATCGTCGGCGACCTCGTTCTCGACGAATACCTCATC
The DNA here is from genome assembly GCA_026991225.1 of Anaerolineae bacterium. GTDB lineage: Bacteria > Chloroflexota > Anaerolineae > J102 > J102 > M2005. The sequence continues at coordinate 13,058 of JALXCB010000068.1, forward strand.
GGCCGGGTCAGCCGCCTGAGCCGGGAAGCGCCCGTGCCCGTGCTGGAACAGACCCGCGCCGAGTATATGCCTGGCGGCGCGGCCAACCCCGCGGCCAATGTGCAAAGCCTGGGCAGCCAGGCCATCATGGCGGGCGTGCTGGGCGCGGATGACGCGGGCCGTCGTCTGCGGGAGCTGCTGGCCCAACGCGGGGTCGATCTGGCGGGCGTCATCACCGACCCCGACCGCCCCACCACGCAGAAGACCCGCATCGTGGCCGAGGGCGCGTACGTCTTCGCCCACCACCTGGCCCGGGTGGACCGACTCAGCCGGGAGCCGGTGTCGGGCGATCGGGAGCGGCATCTATGCGACCGCATCGCCACGCTGACGCCCGGCGTGGACGCGGTGCTGGTCTCCGATTACCGGCTGGGGGTGGTCACCCCCGCGGTGGTGGCGACGGTGCGGGAGGAAGCCCGTCGGCATGGCGTGTTGACGACAGTGGACACCCAGGGCAATCTGGCCGCGTTCCGCGGTTTCGACCTGGTGCGCTGCAATGCGCAGGAGGCCGCGGGGTATCTGGGTCGGGCCTTGCACACGGATGGGGATTTCGAAGAGGCGTTGCGGGAGTTGGTCGCCGGTTTGGACGCGCGTATGGCGCTCATCAGCCGGGGCGCGGCGGGCCTTTCCTTCATCACGCCCGAAGGGGAAGTGCGCCACCTCCCAGCCAGCAACCGCACCCAGGTGTTCGATGTGACGGGCGCGGGGGACACCCTCATCGCGGTGGTGACGCTGGCGCTGGCCGCGGGCCTGGACCTGCCTACGGCCGCGGCATTGGGCAATCGGGCCGCGGGGATTGCAGTTACCCGATTGGGCAATGTGGCTGTCCGTCCCGATGAGGTGTTATAATCGGGGCGTATGGAATCGAACAACAATGACGTTCTCCTCTCTCTGCTGCTGATCACGTCCCTGGCGGCGGTTGTCCCCCTGCTGTCGAGACGACTACAACGCTTTCGCATTCCCATCGTCGTGTGGGAGATTTTGGTGGGCATCGTCATTGGCAAGAGCGGGCTGCATTGGGTGGCGACGGAGAGCGAGATCATTCAATTTCTGGCCTGGTTCGGATTCATCTTCCTCATGTTTTTGTCGGGATTGGAGCTGGATTTCGGTGCGCTGATGCCTTCGGCCAACGCGGAAACGCCGTTCTGGAAACGGCCTCTGGTCATGGCGGGGATCAGTTTTGTCATCACCCTGGCCCTGGGCATGTTCATCGGCTTCGAGTTGAAAGTGCAGGGGGTGACCGAGGCCGCCATCCTCATGGGGCTCGTGCTGAGCACCACCTCCCTGGGCGTGGTCATGCCCATCCTCAAGGAAAAGCGTCTGGTCACTTCCTCCTACGGCCAGACTATTCTGGTGGCGGCGCTCCTGGCCGATTTTCTCACCCTGTTCCTTCTTAGCATCGACGTCGCCTTTCTGGTCAAGGGCCTGACGTTGGATTTGTTGTTGATCCTGGTGCTGTTGGTGGCCGTGGCCGTGCTTCTGCGGGTGGGGCGCTCGCTGCTGGCCAATCCCCGGTTGGCGCAGATTCTGGAAGATGTGGCGGAGACGACCGCACAGATCCGCGTGCGAGGCAGTTTCGCGCTGATGGTGGCGCTGGCGGCGCTGGCCAGCGTGTTGGGCGTCGAGGTGATTTTGGGGGCGTTTCTGGCGGGCGCGGCCGTGAGCATCCTTTCGGATCGCAACAATCCTGTTCTGCGGGAGAAGCTGGACGCCATCGGTTTCGGGTTCTTCATCCCCATCTTTTTCATCATGGTGGGCGTCAATCTCGACCTGAAAGCCCTGCTGGCTTCGCCCGAGAACCTCATCCTGTTGCCCGAACTGCTCATCGCCGCGTTTCTCATCAAATTCGGCGCAGCCCTGGTGTTCAAACCGGCCTTCTCCTGGCGCGAGACCCTCGCCGCGGGCGCGATCCTCTCCGCCCGCCTTTCCCTCATCATCGCGGCCTCGGCCATCGCCCTCGACCTGGGCGTGATCACCGACGCCGTCAACACAGCCATCATCCTGGTCGCCATCATCACCGTGACTGTCTCCCCCATCCTGTTCGATTTTCTGTTGCCCGATCGGGAGGCCATTCCAATGCGCCGGGGCGCGATCATCGTCAGCTCCCGGGAGTTGGCGCTGGCCCTGGCCAAACAGCTCGCCAAGGCCATCCCCGTCACCCTCGTCACGCGCTTTCCTCTGCGACAGTCGGACCTGCCCGACCCCAATATCCGCTTGGTCCAGGGAGACGCCCGGGACCCGGAGGTGCTGCGCCAGGCGGAGGCGCATCGGGCCGCCTCCCTCGTCTGCCTCAGCGCGGAGCCGTCCTTCAACGAACTGGTCTGCAAGCTGGCGCTTCAGGAATTTGGCGTGGAGAATGTGGTCACCTGGCAGCCCGACGATCAGCGTCGCCTGGAAAGCATGGAGCGGATGGGGGTCAAGGTGATTTATCCGGGCATGGCGACGTTGGTGGCGCTGGAGGGGTCGGTGCTTTTCCCGGAATCCTTCGATGTCATCTCCCATCAGGCCGAGGAGATGGAGATGCGTCAGGTGCGGCTGCGCAACCGGCGCTATCACAATCGGGCGCTGAAAGAGGTGCGATTGCCCGGCGATGTGCTGGTGGTGCGGCTGCGCCGCGGCGAGGATCGCATTGTTCCCCACGGCGAAACGGAGCTGAAGCTGGGCGATGTGTTGTTGCTGGTCGGTTCGACGGCCTTCATTGGGGACGCCGTGCGGATTCTGGAAGAGGAAGCGGGCGCGTAGGCGGCGCTGGCCGATAGGAACGAAAATGGGAACGCTGATAACGCGGATGCTTCGCAACGCAGATTTCCGCAGATCATTTTTGGATTTCCTGAAAAAACTAATCGCACCGCAGAGTGCGCTGAGGGCGCAGAGAAAATCCTAGGGTTTCGCGGAGAAAATACCTTTGAATCCAATCTTTTAACTCTGTGTCCTCTGCGTTCTCCGCGGTGAACAATCTTTTTGCAGGGCAGTCATTTTTTGATTTTTATTGTAACTGCTAACGTACTTGACTTAAGGCCGCCAAAAGCCACGAAGGCTCGAAGTTTTTCGAAGACACGAAGGAAAAATGAAGAAAAATACGTCGTGCCTTCGCTTTTCTTCGTGTCTTCGTGGCAAAAAGTGGTGGCGACACCTTAGTAGTTACTTTTTATTTTTATCTGCGTTCATCCGTTTCAATCTGCGTCATCTGCGTTCCCTAATCCTATTTTCATGGCAGAAACTCGGCGAAGACCTCATTGGCGATGAGAATGGCGCTCGGAGTGAGGCGGACGCGCTCGGGCGTGACTTCGATGAGGCCGCGAGATCGCAGCTCAGCGATCGCGTCGGGCCAGATATCGGTCACGTCCACGCCAAACCGCTCACGAAAACGCTCACACTCCACGCCCGCCCGGATCAGCCGCAGCCCCAGCATCATCGTTTCCCCCATCTCCAGCGCCCGGTCGATACGCTCCTCCATCGCCCAATAAGCCTCGCCCGCCTCCACCCGCCGGATGTACTCCCCCACGTCCGTCACCACCGCCCGGCGCACGCCCTGGAACCAGCCATGCGCGCCCGGCCCAAAGCCCAGGTAGGGCTCGTTGCGCCAGTAGACCAGATTGTGTCGGGCTGCGAAGCGGGGGAGCGGGTCGTCGTCCAGGGGCCCGCGCGCCCAGTTGGAGATTTCATAGTGCTCGAAATCCGCCTGCGCCAGCATCTCGCGGGCCATGTCGTATAGGTCGGCCGCGAGATCGGGGTCGGGCTGACTGACCTGGCCGCGGGCCACCCACGCGGCCAGGGGCGTGCCCGGCTCCACCGTGAGGCTGTAGAGGGAGAGGTGTTCGGGGCGGAGTCCGATGGCCTGGTTCAGCGTACGCCGCCACACCTGGGGCGATTGCTCCGGCAGGCCGAACATGAAGTCCAGGTTGATGTTCTCGAAGCCCGCGCGGCGGGCCATGTCGAACGCGGTCCGGGCCTCGGTTGCGCTGTGGATGCGGCCCAGAAAGCGCAATTCCTCATCGTCGAAGGATTGTACGCCCATGCTGAGGCGATTGACCCCCAGCGCCCGCAGCGTCTCGAACCGGCCCGCGTCCACGGTTCCGGGATTGGCCTCGCTGGTGATCTCGGCGTCGGGGAGGATGTCGAAGCCCGCGTGCAGGGTCGCGAAGATGCGCTCCAGATGGTGGGGCTCCAGCACGGTGGGCGTGCCTCCGCCCAAAAAGACGGTGCGCACCTGGGGTCGGGCCATCGCCTCGCCCGTGCGCTGAATGTCCCAAGCCAGGGCCTCTACGAACGCATCGTACTGTCCCTCCCGCCCGGCGTAGGTGTTGAAGTCACAGTACGGGCATTTGCGCTGGCAGAAGGGGATATGGATGTAGATGGCGAGAGGGGGCATTTTGTGTCAGGAACGCCTTTTACGATCTGAGTGAATCCCTGTCGTCGCGTTTTCGTAAACGGATGACTTCCCGACGAGCGGCGGATTGAATGTCCTCCCACAAGCGATAGGTCTCTGGCCCCAATCGTTCTGCCCATCGTGCAATACGGCGTTTATCCAAAGATTCCTCGGAATGAAGGTAAAGAACCCCAAACGGATGGATTCGCGGATCTGGACGGGATCTGCGTAGAATCGCGGCGGCGGGTAAGCCCGAACTAGCCCCTCGATATGCTTTTCGGAAAGGTCGACGATGATATCAATGTCATAAGTGGGGCGAGAAATGCCATAAATCGTTGCTGCAAACGCGCCGATGATGACGTATGGAATACGAAGGCGCTCCAGTGTTTGCAGGATGTCAATATGGAGGCCTGAATCGGGGGACGTGTTGGTCGACATGTTGAAGCTGCTCCATGACTTTCCTGTTGAGTTCAGCATCCGACAAATGGGGGTAGCGTCGGCGCAAATGCCCGCGCACCAGGCCAATCACCAGCGCTCGCGCATCAAGCATCGCCTGCAATCGCTGCCCCGGCGTGAGCTGGGCCAGGAGCTTGAGCTGATCGTAATCGATGGGGTCGAAGCGAGGAGAATCCATGATTCACATTCTAAACTAAACGCATTTTGAAATCAGGTGTTTTCGGCCTCGGCCACCCGGAGCTGAAGCTCCGGGCTACGAAACGACGCCGGGTGAACCCGGCTTCTCGCGGTACGCGACCTGCGCCGTAGCCCCATTCATGGGGCGTCGTTTTTAGCCCGCAGGTTCACCTGCGGGCGGCAGCGCAGCCAGAGAATCGCCTTTCATGGATGATCCAATGCAAACCAAAAGCCTTGGTTTCATTTTGCTTTCAGTTTAAACTAAACGCATTTTGAAATCAGGCGTTTTCGGCCTCGGCCACCCGGAGCTGAAGCTCCGGGCTACGAAACGACGCCGGGTGAACCCGGCTTCCTGCGGCGCGCGACCTGCGCCGTAGCCCCATTCATGGGGCGTCGTTTTTAGCCCGCAGGTTCACCTGCGGGCGGCAGCGCGGCCAGAGAATCGCCTTTCATGGATGATCCAATGCAAACCAAAAGCCTTGGTTTCAATTTGCTTTCAGTTTAGCATGCGCTATTGGCAGGATCAATCCCTTCGGATTGCTGCAATCAACTCGGGTTTTCCAGCCGGAAGCCATGCCCGCGGACGGTGACGATATATTGGTGGTCGGGGTCCAGTTCGGCCAGGCGCTCGCGCAGGCGACGCACCAACGCGTCGATAGCCTGTTCGCTGACGCCCTCGCCGTGGGATTCGGGCCAGACGGCTTCGACGATCTCTTCCCGGCTGACGACCGCGCCCCGGGCCTGGATCAGACGACGTAGCAGACGATATTGGGCTACCGACAGAGGCGGGTCCAGAACCCGGTCAGCCACAGTGACCGTGCGCCGGGTGTCGTCCAGACGCAGACCCGCGGATTCCGCTCGGATGGAGGCGACCGCGAGGGGCTCCTCCAGGCTCAGGGGGGCCGTGGCCCCGGCGTCCACAAAGGTCAGACGAAAGCGCAGGGCGATTTGGATCTCATCCCCGTCGATGAGCAGCCGCGGTTCATCGGTCACGGGCTCGCCGTTGACGAAGGTGCCGTTTTTGCTGCGGTCGTCGACGATGAAATAATCGCCGTTTCGGCGCTCGATGCAGGCGTGGCGGCGGGAGACGACGCGGTCGGGCAGGATGATGTCGCAGTCGGGCCCGCGGCCGATGGTGAGACGATCTTTTTCCAGGGGCCAGCGTTGGTCTGCGCCCTGGAGGATGAGCATGGCGACTTCTTGTTGAGACATAGCCTTGGGAACAGTAATCAGTATTCAGTGTGCAGTAATCAGTTCGAGCTCGTCGCGATGAGGTTGGGTTCGTTTGTATTGGGCGGGGAGGCTAGGCGGCGGGGATGGTGAGGCTGATGGCCAGGGCCAGGAAGAGGAGCGCCGCGGCGATGAGGAAGAGGGTCTTGTGCGACCAGAAAGCATCGATCCAGGGCGTGTCGTCGGTGACATAGACTTCGTCGGGGGTGACGATGTCGTGAGTGGCGAAGAGCATCTCCTGGAAATCTTCCACCGAGGGCGGGCGGTCATCGGGGTGCATGGCCATGGCCGCGAGGATGGCCCGTTCCAGGGCGGGTGAGACGTTGGGGTTGATGGTGCGGGGGTAGGGCAGGCTGCCCGGACGGAGAAAGCGCTGGCGAGCGTCCACGGGCGGCTGCAAGGTGACCAAATGGTAGCAGGTTGCGCCCAGGGCGTAAAGATCGCTACGAACGTCGGTGTGGCCGGTGTCGCCGCCATACTGCTCCAGCGGCGTATATTGCACGGTGCCGCGGCCCTGGACCACGGTGACCGTACGGCTGTCGTCGGTGGTGAGCAGCTTGACCAGCCCAAAATCCACCAGTTTGATGCGCCCGCTGGGGGTGAGTTTGATGTTGGAGGGTTTGATGTCGCGATGAAGGACCGGCGGCGTGCGGGTGTGAAGATAGGTCAGGGTGTCGCAAAGCTGCTCGATCCAGTCCAGCACTTGCTCTTCGGGCAGGAATTCGCCTTTGCGCCGGGCGTCGTTGATGATCTCGCGCAGGTCCTGCCCCTCGACATAATCCATCACCAGGTATTCGCGGCCCTCGTCGGAGAAGTAATCGCTAACCTTGGGGAGATTGGGATGATCCAGGCGGGCGAGGATGCTGGCTTCCTGGAAGAATTGCTCGCGGTAGGCGTCGAGTTCATCGCCATAGAGGACGCCCAGGGGCAAAACCTCTTTGATGGCGCAAAGTCGTCCGGCCAGGCGCAGGTCTTCGGCCTTGTAGACCGCGCCCATGCCGCCCTGGCCGATGAGTTCCAGGATTTTGTAGCGTTCGCGCAGGATGATGCCGGGGGTGAGAAGGTCCATGGTGGGAATAGGGATCAGTAATCAGTAGTCAGTGACCAGTAATCAGTATGGCGGCTGCGTCGTCCCATATGGGCCTGGCGACCTTTCGCGGGTCATGCCGATGCAAAGCTCATGACAGGTGATCTGTGAGGAAGGGGAGGAGGCCGCCAAAGAAGGTGACTAGCAGTGCGCCCGCGGGGCCGATCAGGGTTTGAAGCGCGTTGCTGCCGGGCAGCCAGCCCATGGCGTAAAGGATGTAGAGGAGTTGGGCGCCGATGATCGAGATGAGCGCGTCTCGGGCCACCCTCTCGCGCGGCAAACGAGCGCCGCCGCCGATGATATAGTGCATGATGAAGGCCAACAGGTTGGCGATGAGGGCGATGAGAAAAGCGCCCAGGTTGACGCGTCGGCCCGAGATTCCCGAATCGACGGGGGGCGTGGGGTTGGGCGCGACGACGGGGGAG